>JBILHQ010000042.1:0-32934 GCA_044350415.1 Saprospiraceae bacterium
GGTCTCAGGAGGCTCTTGGGCTGTCTGCCGACGGTTTATCACAGGGAACAGTCAGCCTCATTGAGTCGAACAAACAGGAAGCTTCCTGGGAGCAGATTATTAGTTTTTCAAAAGCCCTTAAAATATGCAAATGCCTGTTTATATGCGATGTAATTATTTGAGAAGCAGATTATTAGTTTTTCAAAAGCCCTTAAAATATCGCCGGAACAATTAATACGCACCGACAGCAGCACGGTGATCAATATCGAAACGCAGAAAGGGAGTTATCACAATAATGGGCACAACTACGTCATTCACAGCGAAGGCGAAGTACTTGCCTTGAAGGAACGGATAAACGCGCAGGAAGAGGAGATTCTTTTTTTGCGGCAACAGGTCAGTTAAATGACGAAATGACCTGGTAATTTCCCGAAAAAACGCCAGCAGGAAACCTGCCGGCGTTTTTTCATTGCCGATTTTGTCACACACTCAAACCATTCTTATCGTGCAAAATTCCTGGGTATATGGTTGGCAGTTGCGTTCATAGGCGAGTGAGCGGAGCGATGCGATTTTTTTGCGAAAGGAGCAAGGCTTGTTATTGAACTGGAGAACTTTTCTCCTTTTTCAATTTTGTTCCACTAATAGCCTTCACACTCTTTACAGCATGCAAAAGTGATGCTGTGTCGCGTTTAAGAGACCTCCCCTTTTTTATTTTTTTCAATTTAATAAGGGCACTGAATTCGCTTTTTTCTTCTTCCGTCCAGGGATTGTCAATCACCAGAAAGTCTACGGAATGTGGTTCCTTTACTAAGCCCATTTTATTTAAAATATTGATTAACTAATATTGTTGCTGCTGTATCATCCAGAAACATACGTGTTCCCCGAAAATGGGTTGCACGTAATGTTTGTTGGTAATGTTCAATCAGAGATGTTTTGGCATCAAAAGCCACAAACCCATCATAGCCAATTTCGAAGGAACACTTACAGGCAAACGCAAATAAATTGCCTGCAACACCTTCGTAAATCCTGCTTTTGCCCCTGTTAAACTTCGCATTTTCTACCAAGTGAACATAAATATGGTCATTTTGGTCGCTTATCGAAAGCAATCCCTGTACTACATCCGGGCTTTTTTCGATAATTATAGTCACCGCGAAGTGGTTTTGTAATTGCTCGGTTTCCCTCCGCCCCGCTGACTGCGTTGTAAAGCCTCGCCGATGCGCTGCATCGCCTGCGTTTTACGCCTTGTCAACGGAACTGATGAAAACCGATCATTTTACAAAACCACTTTGCGGTGGCTATAATTTAAAAATTTCCCTTTCTGTTTTCAGGATTTCTACTTGCCAATCGAATAACCAGTTTGACTTTTTGATTTGTGAAATATTCTCTGCGGAAAGTTTGACCAGATTTGTGTCGAAAATGTCTCCAGAAATAACATTCCGAATGGAGTTGGTTAACGAATCAATGTGTATGCTAATGAGCGGCATGTCGGGTGAAAAGAGTCTGCAGTATAAAGATAGTAAATTTTCATTTAAACGCCAATAAAAAACGAAAAATTATTTCATAACTCCTCATCACTAATACTTTCCCTTCGGCTGCTTCCTCATTACCCAATTTCCCCAAAAAAAACGCCGGCAGGTTTCCCTGTCGGCGTTTTTTTCATTGACAACAATGTAATAAAACTATTCTTATCGTGCGATTTGAACATCTACTGCATTGATACCTTTTCTGCCAGACTGTGTCTCGAAAGTCACAGCATCACCCTCGCGAATATCATCGCGTAAGCCACTGACATGGACAAAGATTCCTCGTGGCATAAAAAGCAAAAGACTCCGGCAGGTTTACCTGCCGGAGTCTTTCTAAGCCTATAATGTAATAAAATTCTTATCGTGCGATTTGAACATTCACTGCATTGATACCTTTACGTCCTGACTCTGTTTCAAACATCACTGCGTCACCTTCGCGAATGTCGTCGCGTAAGCCGCTGACATGTACGAAGATGTCTTCGTTGTTATCTTCTGCTGTGATAAAGCCGAAGCCTTTGGACTCATTGAAGAACTTAACTGTTCCTTTTTGCATTGTATTAATATTTAAAAATTGAAAAAAATGACCGAAGTCTTCACAAAGATACGGTATTATTAATTAGTAGGGGTTTTTATTTATTTATTTGATTGATTTTCAATAATATGGTTCTTAAAAGCAAAAGACTCCGGCAGGTAAACCTGCCGGAGTCTTTTTACGCTTACAATGTAATAAAATTCTTATCGTGCGATTTGAACATTCACTGCATTGATACCTTTCCGGCCAGACTGTGTTTCGAACATCACAGTGTCACCTTCGCGAATGTCATCGCGTAAGCCGCTGACATGGACAAAGATATCCTCTCCAGAAGCTTCGTCTGTAATAAAGCCGAAGCCTTTGGATTCATTGAAGAACTTAACTGTTCCTTTTTGCATTGTACTAATTATTTAAAAATTTAAAAAAATTGACCGAAGTCGCCGCAAAGGTACGGGATTATTTAATACCGCGCTACTTTTTTTTACAACAAATTGCAAATGGTTGATTTTCTATCAAATATCAACTGTTTTTGCACAAAAAAGACTCCGGCAGGTTGCCCTCCCGGAGTCTTTTGCAATGGAATAGATTTACCAGAACTTAGTGCCTTCACTACTGGTAAGGCTAATAAATGCTTATGCGCGTTGAACATTCACTGCATTCATACCTTTTTTGCCTCGTGCAGTCTCGAATGTCACAACGTCACCTTCGCGAATATCATCGATCAAGCCGCTGACGTGGACAAAAATGTCCTCACCACTTGCGTCGTCTGTAATAAAACCGAATCCTTTGGTCTCATTGAAGAACTTTACTGTTCCTTTTTGCATTGTAAAAAATTTAAAAAATTGAAGAATAATCGACCGAAGTCACTACAAAAATAAGACATATCTGGAATTGGTTTGCAATTTTTGGGCTAAAAAAAGTGAACCATTGCACCAATAACCGAACTATTCCCCATCTCTCACGCAAAACGCAGTTCAAACCTTGCGCCTTTTCCAGGTACCGACACTACCCTGATATCACCGCCATGTAATTGCATGATCTGTTTTGAAATACTCAGGCCCACTCCGGTTCCTGTTACTTTGGCACTAAAAAACGGGATGAAAATTTCTTCCTGTAAATCTTCTTCAATTCCCGGGCCATTGTCTTCCACGTGGATATGAATCTGTCCCCGGGCATCGCTTGTTGCACTTAAAATGATGGTCGGTGTGCCGTCATGCCGCCAACCATCAAAGGCTTCCCGGGCATTTTTCAAGAGATTAATCAGCACCATTTCAATTTGTCCGGGATCCACCACAAAACTGAGTTTATCGTCAGTCGGTTTGGTTTTGAAAATTATTCCCAATTGTTTAATATCGGCAGCCACCAGGGTAGATGCCCTTTCAATGATTTTAGAGACCTGCACTTTTTCCGGTTTCGGTGCTGGAATAGACGAATAGGACCGGTATGCCTCCACAAAATCCATCAGGCTCCTGCTCCGCGACCCCACAATATCCAGTGCCTCTTCCAGGTCGGCAGTGGCGCTATCAGGTGGCAGGTCTGTCCTGACAATATCTTTCATGGTTTCGATCAGGGTAACAATAGGTGTCACCGAGTTCATGATTTCGTGGCGGAGTACCCGGGTGAGGTTCTGCCAGGCGTCTAATTCCTTGCGCTGCAATTCCGGGTGGATATTCTGGAGTGTAAATAACCGTACATTCCGGCCTTGCAAACTGAGCGAAACACCTTGTACCGATATCTGTCGCCCCGGCTCGGGCTGGTAAAGCATTTTTCCTTTCCCTTTGAGTTCTCCAACAAATTGGGCAAGTGGCTGGTGATTTTCGGGTAAATCGTGGATATTATTCACCCGGTAAACGCCGAGTAACTGAAAAGCGGAATTATTGGAAATAATCAGGTTGTTGTTCATGTCGAAAGCAAGGATGCCTGCACTCAGGTGCTGGACAATGGCGTTCATAAACAGGTGATTCGCTTCTTTTTCGGCACGGGTTTGCCGGAAGGCTTCGAGTACATCATTCAGTTCGCGGCTCAGTTCTCCGAATCCGGCTCCTTTTTCTTCCTGTACTGAAAACCGGACCGCAAAATCGGAATACCGGATACTTTCAAAAAGACGGGTCAGGCGCCGGTTGGTATCGCTGACATACTTAAATAAACTGTAGCAGATGGCTAAAAGTCCACCAAAGAGGACTATCATCTGCCAATACTGTATCTTTTCCTGGAGGAGCACTAAGGTGCCTGCAACGACAAGCGCGACAATGACCAAAATACGCCAGGCTAACTGGAGCGCAAAAATCCGATGGAATGATTTGTTTTTCACTTAAATTTTATACTTTTCAAGGCGCCTGTACAAGGATGCCCGTGTGATACCCAGTTCTTTTGCGGCCTCTGTGATATTGCCGTAGTATTTATTCAGTGCCTTCGATATCAATTGTTTTTCCACCTCATCGAGGTTCATGGTAGTCAATTCTCCATCGGTGTAAGGATCGTTTTCACGAAAGAAAAAATCGCTGGGTTCAAGGGTTTCGCCTTTTGCCATGATAATAGCCCGCTCAACGGCATGCCGCAGTTCCCGTACATTGCCCGGCCAGGAATAGCGCATCAGGGCTTTCACCAGGGCGGAAGAAAGGGTATGGACGTTTCTTTTGTATTTCTGGGCAAACAATTCCATAAAATGAAGCGCCATCATCTCAATATCTTCCGGCCGTTCCCGCAGTGCGGGTATCTGAATTTCAATGGTGTTAATACGGTACAATAAATCCTGACGGAACGTCCGGTTTTTCACCATATCATACAGGCTTTGGTTAGTAGCCGCAATGATCCGCACATTGACGTCTGCGCTGCGATTGGCTCCTACCCGGGTTACTGTTCTGTTTTGCAGGACGGTGAGCAATTTAGCCTGTAAGCCTAACGGCAAATTGCCAATTTCATCCAGAAAAATAACGCCGCCATTTGCCGCCTCAAAACGTCCCGGCCGGTCTTCGCGGGCATCGGTAAAGGCACCTTTGACGTGACCGAATAATTCAGATTCAAACAAACTTTCGGTAATGGCACCCAAATCCACTTTGATAAAATTCTCAGTAGCGCGGTCCGATTGGGCATGAATGGCCTGTGCAATCAGGTCTTTGCCGGTACCATTTTCTCCGAGCAACAATACATTGGCATCGGTATCGGCTACGCGGGCAATAGTATCCATCACGTGCTGCATCTCTTTGCTTTTCCAAATGATCTCCGGAATATCCCTGCTGCGGGCCAGATTGCGGCCAGTGTGTTTGGTTTTCAGACTTTCATTCTCGTCCTGCGAATTTTTGAGCCGTAGCGCTGCCAGCAGTGTGGCTAAAAGTTTATCATTGTCCCAGGGTTTAAGCACAAAGTCTGCGGCTCCTTTCCGGATCGTTTTTACGGCCAGTTCCACGTCGCCATAAGCGGTGATGAGCACCACCACGACCGAAGGGTCAATTTCCAGGATCTTCCCCAGCCAATGCAAACCTTCTTCTCCGGTGTTTTTAGTCCGGTTGAAATTCATGTCCAGCAACACCACATCGAACCGTTGTGAACCCAGTAAAGTCGGTATCTCTTCCGGATCGCGGGAGGTTTGAACCTCTTCAAAATGCCGTTTCAAAAATAGTTTCCCGGCACTCAGCACACCAGGATTATCGTCTACGATTAATATTTTTGCTTGATGCATATATAGTGTTTAGTGGTGAGTGTTTAGTGGTGAGCGGTTAGTGCGTGCTTTTTATGTATTAGGTATGCCTCACGCCTGTTTGTTCACTTTGCTCGGCTCTCTTGTCAATACTTGTACAAAGACAATGCCCTAGCATAACGGACTGCAAATCAATCATTTTTTTTTGACACAGTGTCCGATTTCGGACACCTATGTGCGAAAGCGAACAAGAATTTTCAAAAATATTTTTTTAAACAACTGATTATTAATGTATTGTATTTTTGGCATTTGGTTGGCCTAATGCTTATCAAACATTGCCATTTAATAATTAGTCAGGATGGACAGACAGATCAAGAAGAAAAATTTTATGCCGCAACGCATTGCCCTTGGGATTGGTATTATTGCCTTCGCAGCCTTCAGTATATACAGCATTTTCCTGTCGGGGCGGCATAGTACCCTGAACGTGAACAAAGAGCGCATTACCGTTTCTGAGGTGAAAAATGGCGTATTTGATGAATTTATCGTGGTGACGGGTGTTGTTCAACCACTCAAAACGTATCAATTAGATGCCATTGAGGGTGGTTATGTGTCGCAAAAGATGATTGAAGGCGGCGCAACGGTTAAACAAGGCGACCTGATTTTAAAACTCAACAACCAACGGTTGATGCTCGATTTTGTCAATCGGGAAACAGAAATGTACGACCTGATTAATAATTTAGAGAACACCCGTCTTCGGCTTCGGCAGGATAAATTCACGCTGAAAAAAACGCTCTCTGAACTGGATTACAATATTCAGCAAGCCAAAAATGAATATGAGCGCACTAATAAATTATATGCAGATAAAGTGGTGAGCACACAGGAGTTTGAAAGATCCAAAAATGCCTTCGAGCGACTTTCCCAACAACGTGGTATTGAAATTGAGAACCAACAGTTCCAGGAAGAAAACAGCGTTATTCAGATTAAACAATTAGAAGGCACCCTTGAAAGGACCCGCACCAATCTTTTCCTGATGAAACAAAATCTGGAAAACCTCGCTGTTAAGGCACCGGTTTCGGGACTGCTCTCCCGCATTGATGTCGAAATTGGAGCCAGCATCACTGCCGGCCAAAATATCGGCCAAATCGATGACCTTAGCGGTTTCAAAATGCGGGTGGAGGTGGACGAACATTATATCTCCCGTATCTTTCCCGGACTCGAAGGATCTTTTGAGTTTAACGGAAAGACGATCCAACTGTCGGTTTTTAAAGTGTATCCGGAAGTGAGTAATGGCCGTTTTCAGGTGGATATGACTTTTTCAGGTCCTGTACCGGATGGTATTCGCCGCGGGCAATCCGTTCCGGTACGGATGCAACTGGGTAAACCTGCTCAGGCGCTGTTATTGCCCACAGGTGGTTTTTTCAGTTCTACCGGTGGCAACTGGGTGTATGTACTCAACGAAGCAGGCAACCAGGCAGAAAAACGCACTATTTCATTGGGCCGCAAGAACCCGCACTATTTCGAAGTCCTGACCGGATTGAACGCTGGCGAACAGGTGGTTACCAGTTCTTATGACAATTTTGGCGACAAAGAAGTGTTAGTTTTTTAGGTTTCTGGTTTCGACGTTTTTGGTCTTTTCAAGCGAAGTAAACTGATAGTAATTCTGAAAATGGAACCCCGGCGGATATTAGTGACGTTTTTGGTCTTTTCAAGCGAAGTAAATTGATAGAGGCCATACAATTAATACATATCAATCGATCCTAAACCCTGTAACCAGTAACTTTCAACATACTTTTATATGATACGTACCACTAATTTACAAAAATTATTCACCACCGAGGAGGTAGAAACCACTGCCCTTAACGGTATTGATATTGACATTAATCCTGGTGAGTTTGTAGCGATTATGGGACCATCCGGTTGCGGAAAGTCCACTTTACTTAATATTCTGGGGCTTTTAGATAATCCGTCGGAAGGTCAATATGAGTTTTTTGGAACGGAAGTGGCTAAAATGAGCGAACGTCAACGCGCCAATCTCCGGAAAGGCAATATTGGATTCGTATTTCAATCTTTTAACCTGATTGACGAACTCACGGTGTACGAAAATGTGGAGCTCCCATTACTCTACCTCAAAACGCCAGCTACAGAGCGCAAAAAAAAGGTGGAAGCTGCCCTGGAACGGATGAATATCATGCACCGCCGCAACCACTTCCCACAGCAACTTTCCGGCGGTCAGCAACAACGGGTGGCTATTGCCCGCGCAGTAATTGCCGATCCCAAAGTAATTCTTGCCGACGAACCGACGGGTAACTTAGACTCCGTCAATGGTTTGGAAGTGATGAACCTGCTTACCCAATTAAATCAGGCAGGAACCACCGTCATCATGGTGACGCACTCTGCGCACGACTCTGGTTTTGCACACAGAATTATTAATCTTTTTGATGGAAAGGTGGTGACGGAGCAATATGCGTAAAATGCAAGGGTAGGAGAGGGCTGTGACTATTGAAAATAAGCAATGATTGAATAACAACAATTTTGAAAAGAAAAACAAAAACATGATCCAATTAAAAGATATCGAGCGGTATTACCAGAATGGGGCAACTAAAGCCTACGTGTTGCGCCACATTAATGCCCAGATCAAAGAGGGCGAATTTGTGAGTATTATGGGACCTTCTGGCTCAGGGAAAAGCACGCTCCTGCATATTCTTGGTATGCTCGATGAACCTACCGCAGGTGAATACCTGTTTTTTGATGAACCCGTCCATAAACTGAATGAGCGCCGGCGCACCGAATTATACCAGCAATATATCGGCTTTGTATTTCAGGCGTACCACCTGATTGACGATCTTACGGTATATGAAAACCTTGAAACACCGTTGATATATAAAAAAGTGCCCTCCGGCGAACGGAAAAGCCGGATCGCCGATACCCTTGACCGCTTTAATATAGTGGCCAAAAAAGACCTGTTCCCCGCACAGTTATCAGGCGGACAACAACAATTGGTGGGCGTAGCGCGGGCACTTATCGGCAACCCCAAACTCATTCTCGCCGACGAACCTACGGGCAATCTCCAAAGCCCGCAGGCGAAAGAGATTATGGAAATTTTTAAAAAGCTCAACGAAGAAGATAAAGTCACGATTATTCAGGTGACGCACTCTGAAGAAAATGCCAAATACGGCAAACGAATACTGAACCTGAAAGACGGACAAGTAGCAGAATGATAAATCGTAATTTTTTTCGCACCACCCTGCGCCACCTTTGGCGGAACAGGATGTTCACAGCCCTCAATATAACCGGGCTTGCTATTGGACTCAGCGCATCATGGATCATGTACCAGTACGTGACTTATGAATTTGGTTATGAAGCACAGTTGCCCAACAAGGAGCGTATTTACCGGGTGGTCAGTCGCTTTACCATGGATGGGGAAACATCGGGTAACGCTGGCGTTCCGCGTCCGATGTCCAAGGCCGCCGCCGCTATTGCCGGTATTGAAATGGCGGTGCCGGTTTCTATGACTTTTATTCAGCATTTACAAACAGGTATGCCTGGTGCTGGTGGCGCAAATTTTAATGACATCAAAGGTGTGGTACTTACGGATGACCGCTATTTTCAGTTAGTTCCCTACCGATGGTTGTCGGGCAGCCCTGTGGGCGCATTGTCTCAACCCGACCAGGTTGTTCTTACCCGGAGTCGGGCCGCCAAATATTTTCCCGGCACCCCACCCGATTATTTAGCGGGCCAAACCATTACCTGTAATGACACCATGGTGTTGCGTATCAGCGGTGTGGTAGCTGATTTGGACTATCCCAGCAGTTTCATTGGTCAGGAATTCCAGTCCCTAAGCCGTATAAAAAACAGGCGTGAACAGTGGGGGGGCGTAAACTCCAGCGACCAATTGTTCTTGTTGTTAACAACGGGCACCGATCCTGGACCAGTAGCAGCACAGATCAACCAAATTTCGGATGCCAATTCGAAGGCCGAATTGGCAAAATCGGGTATAGAACGATCGCATATCCTGCAGTCAATGTGGGATGTTCATTTCGATACCGAATTCACGAGCGATATTCGAACTGCCAACCAAAAAGTATTATTTATATTGATGGGGGTGGCCGGTTTTTTGCTGCTCCTCGCCTGTATCAATTATATTAACCCGGCCACTGCGCAAATTCCTCAGCGCGCACGTGAAATCGTAATACGCAAAACATTGGGTAGTGGAAGACGAGCGTTATTGCTGCAATTCCTCGGAGAGACCGCTGTTGTTACAACCGTTGCTGTTCTTTTGGCGGGAGCCCTGACGGTGATATTTTTCCGCTACTACGGCACTATGTTGCCCGATGATGTGCTGAAATTTGTGCAGTATGGCACAACAGGGGCATTCCTTGTGGGGCTTATTGTGCTGGTCAGTTTAATCGCTGGTTTATATCCCGGCTGGTTGGTGACCCTCGCTCAGCCTGTTCGCGTATTGCGGGGACAGGTAGAACCCGGCAGGCCCGGCAAACAGATTAACCTGCGCAAAAGCCTGATTGTATTTCAGTTTTTTGTTGCGCAACTCTTTTTGGCAGGAGCGGTGATCGTGGGCTGGCAACTCCACTACTTGATGCATAATCCGTTAGGATTCCAGAAAGATGCCGTAGTACTGCTGAATGTTCCCTGGAAATTGCAGAAAAAGCCTGCCAACAAAGACAAACATTTTACCATGCTGGAGGAAATCAAAAAACTACCCGGTGTGGAAAATGCAGCCATGGGCGAACCGCTGCTCAATCCATTTTATAGTAGCAATTACCATTCCTGGGTGAATGAAAAAGGTGTAAAAACCGAGCGCAATGTTTTTCGAAAATACGCCGATTCCAATATAATTCCCCGCTATGAAATTCCATTGCTGGCAGGCCGAAATCTGCTGCCCAGTGATACTGTCCGGGAATATGTCATTAACGAAACGGCAGTAGAAGCGTTTGGCTTTGCTTCCGCACAGGCGGCAATTGGCCAGTTTTTAACGGAGGATGAAGGCTCCTCTGTTCCAGTTGTTGGTGTTGTAAGCGATTTTCATACCACTTCTTTTAGTGAAAAAATAGAGCCGACAGCATTCATGACAGATAAAAATAGCCTGAATACGTTGAATATTAAACTGGCATCAAAATCACCAGCCGACTGGAAACCGGTTTTGACCGCAATCGAAGGCCAGTGGCGGCAGTTTTATCCATCGGAACCCTTTAAATGTAATTTTTACGACGATACTCTTTGGCAGTTTTATGAGGAAGAAAATAAATTAGCGCGGTTGGTAAATTTAGCTACCGCCGTAGCATTGCTGATCAGCTGTTTGGGCTTGTTTGGCCTGGCGGCCTTCATGGCGATACGCCTCAATAAAGAAATTGGTATCCGGAAAGTATTGGGCGCTTCTGTGGGCAATGTGATAGGGCTACTCTCCAAAGAATTTTTGGTACTGGTATTAATCAGCTTTGTTTTGTCAACACCCGTTGTTTTTTATTTATTGCAAAAATGGTTGGCGAACTATCCATATCACGTTGATATACAATGGTGGATGTTTTTAATGTCCGGGGCAACAGCGATAGTTATTGCTAGTATTACGGTAAGTTTCCAAAGCATAAAAGCGGCACTTGCCAATCCGGTGAAAAGCCTGCGATTGGAATAAATCAAAAGGCGACCACCCGCAGTACTTTTCCTTTTAGCAATTTATCCAGAAACGGCGAATTGCGCGACTTGGACTGCATATTCGCTGCTGTGAGCGTCCATTTTTTTTCAGGATCGAAAATCGTGAGGTTAGCGGGGCTTCCCACCGCTAATTCAGGCACGGCAAGTCCGAGTATTTTTCTGGGCTGTACTGCTGTCGCGTCAATCCATCGATCGAGTGGAATGCGGTTTTGCAGGTACATGGTGTACAAAGAAAATGCGGTTTCTAAGCCATTCATCCCAAAATCCGCATAAGGGTACTCCAGTTTTTTGGCTTCTTCATCCCACGGACTGTGGTTGGTGGCAATAAAGTCAATCGTCCCGTCGAGCACGCCTTCGATAAGTGCATCCCGATCGAAAGGGGTGCGCAATGGCGGCATTACTTTCAGATTAGAATCGAAAGGAGAGGCACCTTCTTCCATCGCCATATCGGCATCCGAGAGGCACAAATTGGCAATGGCCACAGAGGCTGTTACCGGCAAACCAGCCGCTTTGGCTGCCCGGATCAGGACTACACTGTGGGCCGCAGAAATAAGATGAATATGCAGCCGGGCACCTTTTCCGGCATATTCCAACAAACTGAGGTCGCGCTGGACCACCAGGTGCTCAGCCAGCGCAGGCAATCCTTTCAATCCAAGCGACGTACTCACCACGCCTTCGTGCATCTGTCCGCCGGAAGCGATACTTTTATCGTGCGGACGATTGATAATCAATCCGTTAAAAGCTTTGGAATATTCCAGCGCGCGCAGCAGGAGTCCGCCGTCCTGAATAGATTGGGCACCATCAGAAAAAGCGACCGCACCGGCAGTGTGCATATCGTAGAGTTCGGCCATGTCTTTCCCTGCGCAATCGTTGGAGACAGCCCCAATCGGGGAAAAGGTAACCGGACCGCCAGCTGATTTATTGCGGATATAAGCGACTTCCGATTTGGAGTGAACGGCTGGATGCGTGTTAGGCATACTCGCAATAGCTGTGAAACCACCGGCAGCCGCCGCTTTGGCAGCGGAATCCACATCTTCGCGGTGTTCGAAACCGGGGTCACCAACATAAACGCCCACGTCCATCCAGCCGATAGAAACGTGGGCGTTTGGCCATTCAATTATTTCATCAGCTGGTTCAGGCCGCAGGTCTTTGCCGATGCCGGCAATTTTTCCCTCGCGAACGAGGAGGTCCTGTGGTTGAGCGATACCTTTTCCCGGTATTACCAGCCGGATATTTTTAAACAGGAGGTTATTTTTAGCCACTTTTTACACTTGTGTTGAAACAGGCGCAAAAATAGGATGTTCTCCTGTTAATTCAACTTGAATTGTATAGTTATACCGCCATTAATTGTCGTCAGCGGGAATGACTGTGATGTTTTTGGTATTGTGCGGCGATAATCGGTGAATAAACGAAGCGCGAGGCGACGATTGAGCTGATAATCGATGGATGGATTGATGCTGATGGTCGTGCTGCCCCGGGAAGGCTGGGCC
Source organism: Saprospiraceae bacterium (assembly GCA_044350415.1). GTDB lineage: Bacteria > Bacteroidota > Bacteroidia > Chitinophagales > Saprospiraceae > M3007. The sequence continues at coordinate 12,826 of JBILHQ010000042.1, forward strand.
TCGGCGCGCTGCAAACTGTGCACCACTGTAACATCGTCATTATACTCGAAATCGAATTTAATATTCAGATCATGTGCCTGAGAAGCACCTCCTCCGCTGCCTGGACCTGGCGGTGTTGGCGGTGTAACTTTACCCTTTTTCTTTTTCGCACTACTCTTCTTGCTGGCACCTTTGGCTTTATTGCTGCCGGTGAGGAACGGAATATCCACATCTTTGATCCGGTGGCCAAAGCCGAAGGAATACCCTGTACGCTGTGCTTCGTTCAGGTTGTAATCCACAAAGGACATACCGAGTGTACGGGATTTTTTATAATCGAATCGTATAGACATACCTCCTTTTGTTTTTGCTTCAAAACCGATCAATGGTTGGAATTGTTCAGAGATAGAAATCTGTGGAATTTCCAGTCTGGCCGTATAGTTGAAATTGACCTCATCGGTGATTTCCAACGGTTTAGCGGCATCATAGAAAATATCCGTATTGTACGAATTGATGGTCAGTGTGCTTTTGTATCCGTGCGAGATCTGTATGCTGGCAAAAACCTTACTCAGTTTGCCTACTTTGGACAACCCATTGTAATTGAGTTTCCAGTTGAGTGCCGGACGGGTATGAAAAATATTCAGGTCGATGGTATTCGGATCTTTGCCTGTGTACGCAGCCATAAAGGATGGTATCAGGACTTCCTGCTGAATTTTGCCGTAGCCATTGACGTATCCCGGGTTTTGCCCTGGTAATCCATGCGGATTAGTGTTGCCTGCAATGATACCCAGTCTTTGGGACACAATCGGTCCATAAGCCTGGAACCGGTCGAACAAGCCATCAATGTCCTTATTAAACAAGGTATTTAACGCAAAGAACGAAGTGGTATAACTGCCCATATCGCGTTGCGCCCGGTGTTCGTAGTTGACCTCCTGCGGATCGAGCTTGAAATTCTGGTCTTTATACAATTCCGTGCTGTTGCGGGTATACTGGCGGGATGCATTCACTTCCACTTTAAAATCGCGGAAAGGTTCGATGCTCACACCTGCGTCTAAGTTCTGGGTATAATTGCGCGTTACCTGCTGGTTCAGTTCGGTCCGGTTGGTGATCCATCCTTCTTTGCCGGCATTATCCAGCCATGCGGTAGTGGGGGTTCCTCCGAGAATATAGTCCCATCCAGGAGCAGCAAACCCTTCACTGAGTCCGAGCAGTTTAGTCTCGGGAGTGAACCCGGGCACCACACTGCCGATATTTTCACTGTATGTAAAGCGTGCTTTGCGGATCAGCATCAAAGGACGAAGGGCGATACGCTCGGCCATAGTAGGCTGGCGGTCCTTTTTCTTTTCCTCCTTTTTATCTTTTCCTTTGCCGCCTTTAGCGTCGCCTTTATCATCACCATTGCCTTTGTCATCGCCACTGCCTGGAATTGGGATGCCGTTTTTATCGACCTTTGGTCCTGGAGGTGGATTACTTCCGTTGCCACCAATGCCGCCAATGCCACCTGCGCCGGAATTATTGCCCGGGTCGCCGCGTTTAGACGGTGGGGTAGTTGCGCCTTTGTCCTTGCTTTTGCCGCCGGACATGTCACCACCGCCCGACATACTGCCGGGACCGGTGTCTTTTCCACCTGGTGCTTTTCCGCCGCCATCGTCTCCGCCGCTATTATTGCCTTTTCCACCGCGTCCTGGTGCTTTTCCACCGCCATCGCCGCCGCCATCATCTTTGCTGCCCGGGTCATTTTTGCCGGGTTTACCTTTATTAGGAGATGATGGTTTATTGATTTTGGAGAGGTATTTACTTTTGTTATAAAAATTTTCAAAATTAAAATCCCCGTTGACCTGGCGCACGGTATTGTTTTGAATAACATTACCCAGGTCACGCGAATTTTCATATTTACTATAATCACCAGCGTCGAGATTTGCTAATTTTAAGGACTGTGCTGACCAAGTATAAGTAGTTGTATACGAGGCTTTAGCACTGATCCAGTCGAGCATGCGAATACTCTTGAACGGGAATGTGTAATTCAAACCAGCCGTTTGGGTATAATTTTTCGGACGACCCAAATTTTTCATATTAGAGAAAATAGAGTCGCGGCGCTGTATTCTTGACACCGGTGTTCCATCAGGGTTGTCGCGTCCTGGTTCATCAATAAGGCTGCGCGCATTGGCATCAAAATTAAAGCGGAGCGATTTGGCAATGGTCCAGCTCAGGTCGTAGTTGCGATCCCAGGTAAAGCGGCGGTTGTAAAAAGTATTGCTTTCAATCGTTTCATTATCGGCAAATGGCCGCCAGATCGTCGTTCCGGATATCCGCTGCAGGTTGGTACTGAAGCCATAGGTTTCAGGGAGCGGATTAAGGTTGAAATCTTTAATTACTTTGAAATACTTATCGCTCAACTTAGACTTCTTGAAGGGCTGCCAAGGCTGCATGCCGGTCGCATACTGGTAGTCCAATCCTCCTTTGTACTGGCGCAGGTTGTCGCTGAGAATATAAGGAGTGCGGCGATCCTGTTCGTTGTACGCATACGTCAGACTGAAGTTTTCGATATTCCATGGAAGCGGCACCTTGCGGGGAGAGCCTTTTCGCTCTTTCCGGACGTTTGTAAAGTTGTAACCGCGGGTGGTGAGAACATCGTTGGCAGCAGAGCGCACACTGTCTCTTTGTTCTTTAGTGGCCAGGTCGCTGAGTTTGTCAGATAATTTGACGTCAAGATCGTACGGATCGTATTCCGGACGGCGGGTGATATTGGAGTATTGCGCGTAAAACGGCAATCTGAGCCCCCATTTTTGTGGTAAAAACTTGTCCAACGCCAGGTTAGTGGAAACGTCTAACTGCGTGACATCTTCCAATTGGCGTTGCAGGAGTTTCTGATCGATACCGCCCCAGCCCCTGCTGGTGAAGGTGCCTGCTGCAGAGACATTACCGAGGTCGGCGAGTTTAACATCGACCCTTGCCGTGCCGGCATAACCACCGCGGTTGCTGAAGCCATTGAGCCGGAGCTCATTGACCCATACGTCCACGCATTGCGTATTGATAGAATCCTTGTTTACAATACCGATCATTACGCCTTTTACGTACCCCAGGTTCGGATTTCCGATCACTTTGATGCGGTTGGCGGCATTTTCCGGGTCAGAACCATAATAGATTTTACTAGCATCTCCACCTGTATTGTTTCGCTGGCGCTTCAAATTGGTCAACGCTTCAAGCGGGAAGTCAAATACATTTTTCCATACCTCTTGTTTGTATTGGTCGTCTGTGGAGAAAAACCCCTGAATCTTAGATACGTCTGAGGCGACTAACGGGATTTCATATTCGTAATAGTTATTTGAAAAGTCGGAACCCAGGCGAATGAATACTTTCATGTCATTGGGGCCGAATTCATCGTTGGGATCCATGGTTTGCGGTTCTGCGTGTGCAAACATTTTCAGGCGTTCGAAGCGACGCAAGTCCATATTCAATGTTTTGAAAATGGCTCGACCCTGACAGAACGGGAGGTTACAGGCGGACAAGGATAGTGCCTGCTCATTCTGAAGAATATCGGGGAAAGCACCTACAGAGTTTTCGCGCTGGATACCTGGCGGGATGGTGTAGTTGAACGGTGTGCGTGCCGCATTTTCTTCAATACTGACAGAGTTGACATCGAAGGCTGAATTGATCAAACCATCGGGACAGCCTGGTGCATAAGGATCGTCAGAAACAATCTGGCGGTACCTTCTCCACTGATTGCGGCCCATTTCGAGGGTGGCAAAGCGGAAAGTGGTTTGTTCGGAGAATTCTCTCCAGATCATGCGGATGAAGCGGATAGAGCGGAAATCCTGTATGCCATTCACGGCCTGGCGGTTATTCCAGTCGAGAGGCACTTTGAATCGGTACCAGATAGTAGCACCTACGTGGATAGTATCAGTGACCAATTCGCCGAGTTTAGAGCCATTGGCAGTACTCAAATCGAGTTCTTCTCCTCCCGATCCCATTGCTTTAGCCAATTTGATCCGATACCGGAAGTAGGCTTCATTTTCATTCAGGGAGTTGTCGCCATTGAGGTCTTCGGCATCCGGATAGTTCGTTCCGGAAGTTACATAATCATTATTAGTGCCCGTTGGGGTATTTCCCTGGGGACTGTTGTAGTTGCGGTAACGGGCTAAAACACCAGGTTTTTCACTGCCACCACCTGTTGCGAAACGCGGGTCGCGGTAATGGACAAAATCATCAGCAGATGGGTCATCTGCAAACGCATCTTTAATGTTCTGGCCGAGTGTGGAGTTATTGATCACATTCAGCCATTCATTATAGAAACTGGCTTCTCCAGCGTCATCTAAGCCATCCAGACCAATATCCTGTAGTTTTCTGTTTTCCTCATTGTTGTCGAAAGCAGGCACCAATGGTTCGAGTACCGGTACACGTCCCCAGGGTGTGGGCACTGTGGCAGCAGCACTGGTGGCTGTCGGTAATGAACTTTCAAAAAACTGGCGGGAGTCACGCAGCACATCTTCAGAAATATTGCCGAGGTCGATGACCATTTCACCTGCCTGAGACACCCCTTCTGGTTTATCCATATACGGATTTAACATCCAGAATTCAATAAATTCGACATTATTTGCTTCAAAATCGTTGCTGCTGTTATTAATACCCCGCATAAATCCGGCCCAGCGTGTTTCCGGATCCTTCAGTTTTCCGTCGTTATTCATTCCTAAGGAAACGCCTGGATAACCTGTTGGAATTTCAAAATTGTACGGTCCGCGATCTCTTGGAAAAATCGTCACATCGAGTGGCCGAAGGGTCGATTGTTCTAATGGCGACAACTGGCGGTTAGGGAAGATATCCTGGAACCTGAACAGCCTTGCATAAGGGTTAGTGTTGTCGGGCGTAGCACCTACATTGTCTAATGAGCTGGGGTCGGCAATATACCAGGCCAATTTTGCGCGGTTGGCTCCCAATGCTAATGAGTCATTCGGGGATGCTGTATTTTCAGGGAAAAGGTCGCTGTTTCCACTGGCTTGGTCGCCCTGAGGCACAGAAGCAATCATCCAGCTATTGGCTGGGAATGACAGCGGCAAACTGGCAGTACTACCCTCAAAATCATCAATGTATACTGTTCCGCCCTTTTCGTCGCCCTGATTGATGGCTTTGTTAAAACCTGGTTGTAGTGCGGCTACCTCACCTGCTGCCGTGACACTTGATTCAGCTTTGGTATCGTACAACGGAAGTTTGTCCAATACACGGGTTAACCATGGTGCTGTATTGGTGTAATTGAAGTCGAGCCCGTACACTTTGTTGTTGATCGGGTCATCGCCAAAATTTACTTTTTGCGTCAGCGGTCTTTCAAACAGGTTCATGAAAGTACCCCCGACCGTCAGTTTTTTACTGAATTCATAGTCAAACCGCGCACCCAGCATCGTTCGGGCATTGAATCCGAACAACGTATTATCTTCAAAGGATACATTAATGGCTTGCCCTGACTGGAGGATGGACTCATTGAGGATACGCACCTTTCCGATATTGTAGTCGATGGTATAATCTTTCCCTTCTTCGAGGGTACGACCGCCACCGCTCACCCGGACAGAACCGGGAGGCAGATTAAAAGTACCGAGCGAAATCTCCGATTGTGAGCTTGATTTATACGAGCCGCGCAACGTGAAGCGGTTGAATTGCTGGAATTCCCGCGCCCTGAAAAGCGTGGAGTCGTAGAGTTGGGTATAAAGGATTTTTTGAGCAAGCAAATTGGAGTCAATAGCAGGCTCCGCTTCTTTGAATTTTTTCAACAAGTAGCCGCCAAAAGGTTCCAATACAGGGAACATGACCCGGCCGGAGCGCAAATTGATGGTCAGGCCGGGGACAAAGTCGAAGATACCATCGGCACCCGGGTCATTTTGCAGGTTCAGGTTATCGAGATTGAACAACTGAATCAGCGGTTTGCTGCGCATAGAAACAGGGACAAATTCCGGGTTATCCAAAACCCTTTTCTGGCCTTTTCCTGGATCTTCATAAAAGATGTCGAAGCGGAATTCCTGTGGATCCACGTTTACAGCGCCCACGGCATACACGTTTTTCATCATCAAATCCCAGATAGGGAATTTGACATTGGCCGTGGTGCTTTTGAGCATTTTTACAAATACCACATTTTGGTTCAGAGAATCGGGGCCTGCATCTACATCGCCACCAAATTCACCAATTTTAAACGGAATACCATTGTAAGTATATTCTAACGCTACGGCCACTACCTGGTCCGGTTGCACGTTGCGGTTGATACTGATAAAACCCAGTTGCGGGTCGAAGTTATATTCAGAACCCTCGTTCAGTTTGATCGCATTTACCTTTTCAAAGTCGCGTATCTGTTTGAGATTCAAATCAGTAAGTGCACGAACCACTTTAGCCGTCGGGCGGATATCTGAACCGCCGGCAACGAGGAGTTGGTACAATTCATTGTTGCGGTTGTCGGGAAGGGGTTTGCCTTTGTTATCTAAATAAATAGGATTAGGCGTCTGTACATTCGGAAAATTAATGTCGTTCACATCCAATGGATTCGTACCATCCAGCAGGGGGAATGGTTCGGCCAGGTCAGAGAGTGCCACAATCGGGCGCACCGACGCCTGGTTGGTGCCGGGCGGGAGCCGGCGGTCGTTGGTGATCCACACCTCCATCCGGGTAATATTAAACTGCGAAAGCGGCACTGGCAGGCATTTCATCGCCGGCTCGAACTCGGTGCGGTTCCACTGGCTGATAAAGAAGTGGCGGTTTTCGTCGTATTCGTCGATGGGTACTTGGAAGTTCTGGATCTGTGCGCCGCCCTGAAGGGTCAGTCCCTGTTGGCGGGAACGCTGCTGACTGGCCACGAGGGTAGTGCGCAGGTGACCGAATTTGAGTTCTGCTTTGATACCGAACAGGTTTTGTGCGCCTTTGATGAGCGTAGACCGCAGCGGCATGGATACATTACCGGCTTCAATATTCTGAAGAATTTCGTCTTCGGAGAAATTTTTGGGGTCGTATTTTAGTTTCATTTGATTGTCGAAATCAAATGTTGCCTGCGTATTATAGTTAAAGTTCAGGTCGAGTTTTTCACCAATTTTACCTTGCGCACTCATATTGATATCCATGTCGAAATCAAAATTGGTGGTGCGCTGGTTCCTGATCGGCAGAATCGGGTTCTCAATATTTTGGTGATTCAGGCCAAAAGTCAGGTTAATACTGCCTTGTGGTTTGATATCCACTTCAGTGCCCCCAAACAGGCGGTCAATCAAGGTGGTCCGGATATTAAATTTCGAAATCGGATCGACCAGGCCACCGGATTTTTTCTTACCATCAGCAACCCCTTCGAGGCGGTCGAAATATTCCCGTTGTTGTTTGGCGTCGCGCCAACGGACATATTCGTCGAAGGTCATGTACGTGGGAGTACGGAAATATTCATCGCCGATCTTCTCAGAAATGACATACAGCCCTGTTTCAGGGTCGTAATCCACTTTTTGTTCCACCACCGCCGGATCCTTAAGGTCAATCAGGTTTTTGGGCGTATTTAAAAAGTCATCGTACCGTTCCTGGAGCGGATCAATGGTATCCACCATGGTTTTCATGGCAGAAAGCGTACCATTGTAAGGCATTACAGATAGTTCGGTAATACCTGCCAGAGCCGGAGACTCCTCAGGGAAAAAAATCGTAAGCACTTGTTCCCGCACTATACTCGGGTATGAAAAAGCATAAAGTGCGACAAGCGAGGCGCAAGAGGCCACAAAAAGAAGGAGACGCTTCTTATTCATCATCAAAAGCAAGTAAATTTAATTGGTGGGATGTTGACGCACCAACACCCGGTCGGGTTGCCTGTTGCAGGCAAAACTCATGCCGATTTATTGTGCGTAATTAGTTATTCGCGTATCCGTTAACAGTTAACAGTCCTAGAGGACACAATATACAGGTCGGAGATTACGAATAATCAACCTGTATATTGTGTCCTCTAGGACTGTTAACTGTTAACGGATAACTAAGTACCTATTTTTGCTCCCTGGAATAGTTTTTTTCGTACTTTTCCCAGGGCGTTTTTTTATGGCTGTCGGTTCCAAAGTAGTGAATAATTGCGTCCATTTTGGAGGCATCCTGGTATCCTGGAATAGGCTGGATAACATCCTGGTCTTCATTGAGCACCACCGTAGTCGGATAACTCAGGCGGTTATTCAGCCAAAGTCCGGCTAACTCATGGAAGCCACGGGCACCTGTTTTTTTGAATTTGTACACTTTATCCTTGTACTGGATATCCTGTACCTGTTCGGCATTAAACTTCACCGCGTAGTATTTTTCATTGATATAATTCACTACCACGGGGTCGAGATAAGTCGTAGAATCCATGTGTTTGCACCAGCCGCACCAATCGGTGTATACATCCACTAATATTTTCCGTTTTTTCGTTTTGGATTTTTCCAGCGCCTCTTCAATCGTGAGCCACTTGATTGACGGGACGACTGCGGGACTTAACGGTTTCACGGGTCGCACCGTTGCCTGATTGCCGTTGCGGGAAGTAGTAGCCGGAATGGTGATTGTTTTTTTAGGCTGCGTTGTTACAACAGTTTTTTTAGCAGTTGATTTACCTTGTGAAGTGCCCGTATTCGTTTTTTGCGCTTCGGAAGACACCACAGGCGTACGATCGGCAGAGGCGACGGCCTGTTTTTCAGGTATCACGGTAGCATTCGACCTGTTTTTTGATTGCGCAGTCGATACAGTAGGCAACGCCCGTTGTTGTGCAGTTGAAAGATTCCACACAAAGCAAGCCACAACTGTCAATAAAAGAGAATATCGCATAATACAAAGTTCGTTCGTTTGGATTGTCAGGAATGCCCTGGTTTGTTTCAGCATTCCTCCGTACAAATATACCGCAAATTAAACTGATAATGGGGGAGAAGGGGTGCGTGAGGGGGCAATTTTAAAAGAAGTTTAACTTTCGGAAAAGTTTTGCGGGGGATTAATCCAATCATACAATGATAAAGTTTCTTCTAACCATCTCAACTCCGTTTAATCGTAAATTGGCAATGTCTTTGTATTTATTCAGACCACCCAAATCTCTAAACTAATGCCAATGCAGCACTTTTCGAGACTTGTTGCGCTGGGAGCGTCCGAGTCCTGAAATTAGGCATTTTTAGCCTGATGGGGGCTCATTGTGGCGTTCGTAGCATTGCTGCGGGCTCCAAAATAGCCGAAAAGCAGGCTAAAGATTGCAGCTGCTGGCCGGATTGCCTCCCAGGGCAACAAGTCTAAGGAATAAGTCATAATTTTGCCCTTGAAAAATATTTAAGTTGTTGCGGAGGGTGCCACCACAACAACTTGCACAATCATTGGTTTTTTATTATCCAGCAACGTGAAATCTAAACAAATCATCGCCATCGCCACTCCTGATGCGGCCCTCTCCAAAGCGCAAAAGGAATTTAACCGGCTCTCCAAAAGCGTAGCGCAACTGCGCAAATCGATCGAAGACGTGGAGGAGGGAACTAAAAATCTGCAACAAAAGGCATTGAAGGAATTGTTGCCGCTGAGCAATGAGTATGATTTTCAAAGGGCAAATCTGGTACGCCTGTTTGACCGGAATATGCGCAGTAGCGGCTTCAAATCCGACGAGAAAAAGAAAATGAAACATTTGATCTGCGAACTGGCCGGTGAACTGGCCGGGAAGGATGTGGAAGAGATGAAGGTCATTTTTGACCGGTATAGTAAGGAGGCTTTTGATGAAATGGAGGCTGAGTCGTCCAAACAGATAATAGCGGATATGAAGGATATGTTTGAAGAGTTATATGGTATCCGGTTTGACGACGAGGCCGATATCAGTACTCCTGAAAAAATGCGGGAGTATGTTGGACAAAAAATGAAGGAAAGAGAGGTAGCTGAAACTGAGCGGCAACGTATCCGGAACGAAAAAAAGAAGCAAGGCCCCAAATCTGCCAAGCAGGCTGCTGCGGAGGCAAAACGCGCTGCAAAACAACTTAAAATAGAGGAAGAACAGAAAAAAGTCTCCAAATCGGTCCGGGAAGTATATTTAGACCTGGTCAAAACGTTTCATCCGGATAAAGAGCTGGATGAAACGGAACAAAAACGGAAAACAGAAATCATGCAGCGGGTAACTGCCGCCTATGAAGCCAATGATTTACTGGCGTTGCTGTCACTCCAATTGGAGTTTGAACGCATCTCTACTGCCGACCTCAATGCTTTGGCCGATGAGCGTATCCGGTTGTTTAACAGCACCCTGCAACGCCAGTTGTTTGAACTGCAACAACATTTGAATGAATGCCTGGGAGCCCTCTCTATGTTGGTCAACAGCAACAGCATCTTTGGAGTGTCGTCTGTCCTGCAAGCGGAGTGGGCACTGAAGGACCATATTAAAATGTTGAAATCGGCGATTAAAGACATAAAGAAGGATATTAACCAGCTTGACGATCCGGCGGTTCTTCGGGCCTGGCTGAAGGACTATCGGATACCGCGAAGCACGGTCTATGATAATGGTTATTGTTAATAATTATTTACCCGTATCTAAAAAACCAAAACCTTCAAAACAACGGCTTTCGTTTCGCCCTGCACGTGTATGAAATATACATCAGTTGACAGATCGCTGTATTGAACCTGATACCAGGGTTGCTCCGTTAATAACTGCGACGAAATCTTCCGGCCATTGATATCGCTCAATTTGGGGTTCATTTAAGGAGATATCTACGGTGAAGGCGGCGGCTGCGGGATTGGGATACGCCCGTACAAGGTCGAAAATATCACCGGTGTCGCTTTTTTTGCAACGCTGTATCTGCACCTGTTTGGCTAAGGAAATATTCTGACATCCCTGGCTGGTGGCGGTGGGCGTTACACTAAAAATACCGGGAGCGCTGTAGATATGCAGTGGGTCGCGCGCTGTGCTGACCATGTCGTCGCCAAATTGCCAGAAGTAACTGTCCACACCGGCTAGTACCTCTGAAATATCAAAAAAATGCAGCGTATCGCCTGCACAGGCAGTACCGCTTACCAAAAGGTTGCTGATAAATTGCTGACCCGATTGTATAAAAACATCAGATGAATTGCTGGTGGTACAGCCATTGCCGGCAGTAACCGTGACGGTATAGGTGTTATCTTCCGGTATCGAAATAGCGCTCGTTGTTTGTCCGTCAGACCACAGTTAGGTCTGGTCGGGTGCCACTGGTTGGACGGCAATGGTACCGCTTTCACCGCATAAAACGAGGATATTGGATAAATTGGCCTGGGGAGCAGCATTGATGGTGACACTTGTGAAGGCTGTCGCGTTACAACCCGCTCCGTCTTGAAACATATACGTAATAAGCGCCGTGCCACCATTGATTACCGCCGGCGTGCCCGACATGGATGGTTTAGCCTTTACAGGGCTGTTTTTATGCGTTGTCTTCCGTTAGTATCAGGTATTTCAAAACCAGTCTTGCCCGCCGTTCGGGGATGTGACCACCGAATTCGGTATAAACTAAGTAATAACTGTTGCAATTTTTTTTTTGAAACACTTCGCAGAAATTATACGGGTACCAGGCCAAGGCAATGAGATCGTCAGGCAACCAGTAATTGGAGCCGGGGTAAGTGGACATGGTTTCGCGAACTTCGCTGTCGTCGGGCACCAGCCTGCCCAGGTGAATCATGGTGGATTCCTCGAGGGGAGATAAGGGGGACCAGGCTAGGAATTGGTTACATCCGGTATCACAATCCTGAATGGCAGCCGTACTTTCAGGTGCCATGTTTTTTAATGCGGTCCACGTTATTGTCGCTTCTATCATCAAAGTTTAACTTTTATATTGGTAAATTGTGATTTGAGAAATTGTATGTCTTTGTTGTGGGTAATAGGTATCGAAGGACCGGCTTTGTTGATCACGACGCACTCAAGGAAGCCTCCCGAAGTGCGGGCTTCGGGTTCCCAAAGCGAATTGGCGCCGATTTCATTACCCGTGGGTAATTCGAAAGTGAACTTGGTTTTGTCGAGGTAAAATACGAATAAATCGTCTTCCAAACCTGCTAATTGACCGCGGGTATAGCCCAAGGCATCTTCGATATCCTGTACATTGTTGGATTGCCGGTATTGGGCCACCACTCTGTCCATATCGGACCGGAGCATGACGAATTTGCGCAGCGGAAATGCAGTAAAAGAACTAGCGGGGTCTTCCACCCACCTTTTCACCACTAAAAATGCTCCGCCTTCCGTATTGAAGCGCTTAATATGGTTAGCGATGTATTTGTTAATGAGGTAAGTGGCAGGCAGGGGACGCGAGCCTTTGGCCGTTTCTCGCACTTTTTTATTATCCCAACCCTGCTGATAAATCAGCTCCCTGTATGCATACGGGCTATGCAGGAATTCCGGATTTTTGTTGTGGACGATTGTTTTTGCGGGGTCAGTTTTGTCGATGACCACACATTCCCGGTAACCGCCGGAGGTTTTACCGCCGGGCTCCCAAAGGTCATTGGCCCCGATTTCATTACCGTCCGGCAGTTGGAAAGCAAACCGGGTGGAATCGACATAAATGACATGAATTTCGGCATCAAAACCTTTTAAATCACCTCTTTTATATCCCAACGCATCTTCAATATTAATGATATCGCCGGTCTGGTAATATTTGGCCATCACCTTGTCCATATCCGAGCGGAGCATCACGAATTTGCGGAGCGCAAAATTGGGGAAAGGGCTGGTTTTAATCCATTTTTCCACGATCATAAATGCGCCACCTTCGGTTTTAAACCGGTTGAGGTGATCGGAGAAATAAGCCGCAGTGAGGTAGGTGGATGGATTGGGGCGAGTTCCTTTAGGAAAAGCGAGTACCCTGGATTTGGACCATCCAGGTTGGTAGATACTATTGGAACCAACTCCCGAAACTTTGATATAACTGAACTGGTTCTGGAGGTTAAGAATGCTCTTGTTGTGGACAATTGGTTTGTTTGGTCCTGATCTGTCCACAACAACACATTCCAGGAAACCGCCCGAAGTGCGCGCTTCCGGCTCCCAAAGTGAATTGGCGCCAATCTCATTGCCGGTAGGTAACTCGAATATGTATTTAGTTTTATCTAAATAAAATACATATAAATCATCTTCCAGTCCGGTCAGAGTACCGGGCGTATATCCAAGAGCATCTTCTATTTCGGAAATTTCGCCGGTTTCCTGGTAGCGGGCCACCACCTTGTCCATATCCGAACGCAGCATGACAAACTTGCGCAGCGGAAATGCAGTAAAAGAACTAGCGGTGTCCTCCACCCACTTTTTCACCACTATAAATGCTCCGCCTTCCGTCTTGAAGCGCTTAATATGGTTAGCGATGTATTTGTTAATGAGGTAAGTGGCAGGCAGGGGACGCGAGCCTTTGGCCGTTTCTCGCACTTTTTTATTATCCCAACCCTGCTGATAAATCAGCTCCCGGTAAGCATACGGGCTATGCAGGAACTCCGGTTTTTTGTTGTGGACGATTGTTTTTGCCGGATCGGTTTTGTCGACGATCACACATTCCCGGTAGCCACCGGAGGTTTTACCGCCGGGCTCCCAAAGGTCATTGGCGCCTATTTCATTGCCATTGGCAAATTCAAATTTGAATTGAGTAGAATCGACATAAATGACGTGTATTTCTGCATCTAACCCTTTGAGGTCTCCCCGGCGATAACCCAACCCATCTTCAATGTCTTCTACTTTGCCGGTCTGGTAATATTTGGCCATTACCTTTTCCATATCCGACTTCAGCATCACGAATTTACGCGGCGCAAAGTTGGGATAAGGACTGGTTTCGATCCATTTTTCCACAATCATAAAAGCACCGCCTCCAGTTTTGAAGCGGTTAATATGATCCGTATAATAAGCTTCGGTAAGGTAAGTAACGGGTTGTGGCCGACTACCTTTAGGATAGGCCAGTACCTTTTCCTTTGACCACCCCGGCTTGTAAATGGAACCGATGCCGCTACTACTACCGGCACTCGCACCCGCGCCTGAAGCACTTCCGCCGGAACCGCTTCCGTTTACTGAAATACCGCTTCCTGCCCCTGCACCCGAGCCTATGCCTGAACCCGAACCTGCATTGCTGCCTGAATTGTTATTATTAGAAGGGCCACCGCTGGAATTAATTGCCAGATCGTTATTTGAATTGAGAATTCCTTTAAGGCTTGCTATTGCCCCGGCTGCCTGTTTTGTTCCTGTAGAAGATTGTGCAGATGAATATTGTGTTGCCAGCAGCAACAACAGGATAATGGAAGAAAAAAGTTGGAATTTTTTCATTTTTTATTCAAATCTTACATGAATTGCCGAAAATTACGAACAGTATTTTTAGAGTAGTCAACTAAAAAAATAAGTCGCCATCACAGCTATTTTTAAAAAAAAAACATTAATACATATTCTATAATAAGAGGCAAATGTCTGCAACAAGCCAACAAGCATATTGGACAATGATTGCAATAATTTGGACAATGATTGCAAATGAATAATTTTTCATTCATTTAATTTCGAAAGGACTTGGGCGAACCTCCAAATGCTTTGGTAAACAACCGGGTGAAATAGGCAGGATCAGCAAATCCGGTCATGTAGGGTTGCAGTGGTAAAAAAGAATTTGAGCCCTTACTACCATAAAAACCTGCCACCTGCCCATATTTACGCTCAAATTAGATAATTTATGCCAACGCCCTCATCGTCCCGTTTACTCAACACCGCTGTCATCGTAGCCGCACTCGGCTACTTTGTTGATATATATGACCTGCTGCTCTTCGGCTTTGTGCGGCAAAAAAGCCTGCTGTCGCTCGGATTCACCAAGGAACAAGCATTCGATGTAGGGCTGTCAATCCAGAACTGGCAAATGTTTGGTATGTTGGCAGGAGGCATTTTATGGGGGGTGCTGGGCGATAAGCGCGGCCGGGTTTCGGTGCTTTATTTTTCCATTGGACTCTATTCTATTGCCAATTTGATGAATGGATTCGCTACCGGATACGCTGATTATGCCTTTTACCGGTTTATTGCCGGCATCGGACTGGCCGGCGAATTAGGCGCAGGCATTACATTGGTGGCCGAAGTGCTTCCCAAAAATAAACGGGGTTTGGGCACTACGCTGGTGGCTGCCATCGGATTATCCGGGGCACTATTGGCGTGGGGCATTGATAAGTTTTTCGAATGGCAGACTTGCTACCTCATCGGTGGTGGATTGGGTATTGCCCTGTTGTTGCTGCGGATTAGTGTGGCCGAATCGGGTATCTTCAAACAGGCGAAGCAGCAGAAAGGCGTAAAACACGGGCATTTTTTAGCCTTATTTACTTCCTGGAACCGCCTGTCGCGCTTTTTGCGGTGTATATTTATTGGTACCTCTACCTGGTTTGTGGTGGGTGTTCTGGTGTTTTTCGCGCCGGAATTTGGGAAATTTAAAGGCCTGGATGGGATTGTCGCCGGAAACGCGATTGCAGCATGTTACACCGGACTTATCCTGGGTGATATCGTGTCAGGCCTGTTGAGCCAGTACCTGCGCAGCCGGGTAAAGGTGATGATGATTTTTCTGTTGCTCGATGTGGTAGCGATTGCGGTGTACCTGGCGGTGCCGTTCACAGCAAACTGGCAAATGTACCTGACCCACTTTTTTCTTGGAATTTCAGTGGGATTTTGGGTTATTTTCGTGACCATCGGCGCTGAACAATTCGGTACCAATCTCCGGGCGACGGTGGCGACTACGGTGCCCAATTTTGCGAGAGGTATGCAAGTGCCTATTAATGCTTCGTTCAAATACCTGAAAAGTCCGGCGGCAACCGGAAGTATTATTACGGCATCGTGGATTATTGGTGCGGCTTGTCTGGCACTTGCTTTTGTGGCTTTGATTGGAATGAAGGATACTTTTGATGCGGATTTGGATTATGTCGAAGACGTTTAGTGGATCTCGCCTGAAGTAATGGCAGGCTATGCTAATTAACAGTGCGATACCTATGAAATACTATGACATGCATACCCATTCGTTGCTTCCCGATGCAGGGACAACGGCCATCGTCAACCGGTATTGGAGCGGCAGCACTGCCGGGACTGGTTGGTACTCTGCCGGATTGCATCCCTGGTATCTGGATAGTGGAGAAATGGGTGATGCGGCGCAATGGTTAGAGGAACAAGCGGCCTCCCCACATTGTGTGGCCATTGGCGAAGCAGGACTCGACCGGGTGGCTGGTGCGCCATGGGATTTACAAATGGCGGCTTTTGAAATATGTGTTGCATGTGCAATTACCCTTCAGAAGCCGCTAATACTGCATTGTGTGCGCGCTTTTGAAGATATTTTGGTGGTCAAACGCCGATTGGGGAAGTCCGCCGACCAGATTCCCTGGATCTTTCATGGTTTTAATAAAAAACCGGATATTGCCCGCCGGATGCTGAATACCGGTGCTTTTCTCTCGTTTGGGGGGGCTTTGCTGGAAACCCCATTTCCCGCAGCAGCTGCCCTGCAAATTTGCCCTGCCGATCGCTTTTTTTTAGAAACCGATGACCGTACTGATATTGCCATTCAGGCGATTTATGCCGCTTCGGCCAACATAAGGGGGATCTCTATTGAAGAAATGGGCCAACAGCTTGAAAGTAATTTTAAAAGAATATTTTTGTAAAATATTGAAAATAAAGTAATTGTAGTTTCCTGTAAATGGTTAACGTAAAAATACGTTATAAAACGTAAGAGATGGATTGGCTGTACATGGAGGGGGGGCGTGTGGAAAAAGCAACCGCCACTAAAAGTGTGCAACCCGATATGGATGAAGCAGTAGTTCAGGTGATCAGCAGTACTGTCTGGATTGCTGGTACGAATGCCGGTAAAAAGGTGAGTGCAGAACTCTGCATTCCAATAAAATTCAAATTAGAGTAGGGACAGACAGCATTTTGAAAGAACAGTGTATCTTTGTCCGGTATTAATTGCTCATTCACTTTAACTACTACGATCAAATATGAAATTGGCAAAACATGTTCTTTCCGTTGCGCTCACCGTTTTCGTTTTTGCAACTGCTGCTGTTTCGCTTCAGGCACAGTCGGCTTCCACGCAGGTTTATGATTATAAACTGGTGGACAAGCTGCCAACTTTCCCTGGTGGACAATTAGCTTTAACGGAATTTATCACCACCAACCTTGTTTACCCGGAGGCATGCCGCTTCAATAGAACGCAGGCAATGGTTACTGTTGGATTCACTATCAGCCCTGAAGGTAACGTTTCGGCCGCTACTATTCTCAGCGATCCGGAAGTCGATAACCGGTTGCTGCGCGAAGCAATAAAGGTGGTGGCTTCAATGCCAACCTGGATTCCTGCGGAAGTGAATGGCCAAAAAGTAACCTGTAAAATGCAGGTTCCTATAAGCTTTAAGCTGGAAAATTAAAAGGACCAATAAAAAAGGCAACAATAAAAAACAGGCAATCAGAAAACAGCATCTCCAACCGGAATATGATTGGTTGAAGATACTGTTTTCTGATTGCCTGTTTTTTTTTATTGTTACCTACGGTCTGTTGCTATTGTATGCCTAATAATTCGACCTCAAAAATAAGTGTGGTATTCGGACCAATTTCTGCACTGATCTGCCGGTCGCCGTATGCGAGATGAGGCGGGATAAAGAAGCGCCATTTGCTGCCTACCGACATCAATTGAAGGCCTTCTGTCCATCCTGATATTACCCGGTTTAAAGGGAAAGACGCTGGTTGTCCGCGGCGAACGGAACTGTCGAATACCCGGCCATCAATAACTGTACCGTGGTAGTGGCAGGTAACCGTGTTGGCAGCCGATGGCTTTGGGCCTTCTGCAGCAGTCATAATTTCATACTGAAGTCCGCTTTCCAGACTAACAACACCTTCTTTTTTGGCGTTTTCTGCTAAGAAATCTAACCCTTCCTGTAAGTTGCCCGATGCTTTGGCTTCAAACAAGGCTTTTAAACGTTCTGTTACTGACATAATGATTTACGATTGATTCGATTTACGATTTACCATTTGGAAAACTACCCAATAATTCAGGTCAACCGCTATGTCCAAAACCTCCCATAATGAAGTATACCCCTCTGTTTTTGGATTCACCATTTAGCAATTGTCCGAAATCCTGATTAATTTCCGGGCAAATGTAAAGAGAATCCCTTATTGAAGGCGAATATAAAAGCAGGCAACAGGCAATTGTTGCCTATTGTCCGTTTTTTCGTTTTCTTTCTATGGCTTTATCCTTAGCGCGGGCCAGAACGGTTTGTCGGAATTCGCGTTCTGCGTCTGGAATTTTGATAATTTTCTGGAGAGAAATTACTTTGCGGAGTTTTTGAATGACCTCTTTTTCCAGATCGAGGTCGCGTTGTTGCAGTTCAATTTGCTTTTTGATCTGTGCTTCTGCTTCTGCATCTGACAAGTTATCCCGTTTCAGGTTTTTCAATTCCTGCTGAACTTTTTCGCGTTCATTAATGAACTGGTTGAAAACCGGCCAGAACTGCTGGGCTTCTTCAGGGGTCAATTGAAGGACTTCGGTATAAACGGCTGCCCGTTCTGAGCGGAGTTTATCTTTGATGCGTTGACCATTTTGTGCCGTAGCGAAAGTAAAACCAAATGCCAGGAAAATAATGGCAAGGAATGCGCTTCTCATATTCAATGTGTTATTTCTGTTCGTGTTAATTCCAATGGTGTACATGTTGAAAGTTTGTTTCATTGTTATAATAAGTCTTCGAGTTCTTCCTCTGTGAGATCGTTCAGCACATTGTCCAATTCTTCGGGAGTTGGCCGATTTTTTGTGACAGATGGGGTGGTGGTCGTTTCTGGTCCAGTGGTCTCCTCATTGTCAAATTCTGCGGCCAGCATTTCCATCTCAAATTCCAGGATATTTTCGTGGACATAAGTTGCTGCATCTTCCTGCGTAAGGGTATCAATAACCATTGGTTCCGGAATAGCAGTGGCCACCTGGGCTTGTTCGGCAGGCCGCAGCCACCATGCCGCCAGCAGCAAGGTTACTGCAGCAGCTATAGCCGTCAGGCGCGTTCGTTTGACAGACAGGCCCCAGAATGATTGGGGTGGGGCCGCGAACTTTTCGCCTTCGGCGTCGAGGCGTTCCATGACCCGGTCATTGAGCCGGTCGAAATAATCCGGTGGAACGGACATTCCTTCCCCTTTTTCTTTCAATTGTCCTAAAAAAGAAGACAACTCTGCTAATTCATCTTGAATATCTTGCTTTTTCATTTTTCAAAAGCGGCTTCTATTTTTTTTACTGCGTGGTGAAAAGAGGCTTTCAGCGCACCTACCGAAGTATCTAACAAGACAGACATTTCTTCATAAGGCATCTCTTTAAAATAGCGCAGGTTAAATACAATTCTTTGTTTTTCAGGCAATTGAGTGGTGGCTGTTTGCAGTCTTATTTGTAAATCATCCCCGTCGAACCACGTATCGGCCTTCAACTGGCTGGCGATTAGCCCTTCTTCATCGTCAATAGATGCTGCCGTATGGCGCGTCCGCTGTTGCAGATGAGTGAGCGCCTCATTGGTAGCGATGCGGTACATCCAGGTAAAGAGTGCACTTTTGCCCTCAAACTGGCCAATACCGCGGTATATTTTCACCAATGTATTTTGCAAGACATCGTCGGCATCGGTATGAAAAGTGACCAGCTTTCGAATATGCCAATACAACCGCTCTTGGTATTTCTCCATCAACAGTTTAAATCCCCGTTCGACACCTTTCCCTTTCAGGAGCAGCAATATTTCTTCGTCTGTGGCAGCAGGTTTTCGTTGAGTTGTCAAGGCGATTAGGCGGTGATTTTTTTGATTTTACTGACTTAACAGCATTTTGATACAAATGTCTGCCAAAGGTTTAATGTTAAGGTTATTTTTTTTGCTTTTGTGCAACAGAAAGAAGGTAATGTCTAGTTTGCGTCCTTAAATTTGAATTTGTATTGACCAGCGATTGGAGCTAACTTTTTTCAGTAATTTAAATTTTGTGCTTTCCCCTACCCGGTTTTTGGTCAAAAGTTCCAGTTGTTCTATCGAGACAAGGTCGTTTTTGGTCGAACTTAATTTTGATTCAGCCGTTAAAATAGGGACTTTTCCAAACAAAATTCTTAAACGCCTGTTTTTGAATTTTGAAATAACCTTCATTTACGACGCTATGAACTTAATTTATCGCCTTACACTGCTCTTTGCAGGACTATTTTTATTTGTTCTTCCTTCCTTTTCCCAACAAAATGCTACGAT
>JBILHQ010000346.1:0-4242 GCA_044350415.1 Saprospiraceae bacterium
ATTCTTTTTCAATATCTTCTGCCGAAATTTTTCCTTCGTTGGTAAGTGTCAGCCAGCGTTTCAGGAAATTTTCAGGTAATTCCACCGGATTTTCGGTGAGCAGGCGATCCTGCATGACGCGCATCAACAGAGCATTGGCACGGGCAAGGTAGTATTGCTCGATGCTCTTTTTTAATTCTTCCAGGGCTTCTGTTTCCGTAGTGACCGCTTCACCGAACTGTGATTTAAAGAATTCTTCGTCGAGTTCGGCTACACCAACCCGGGAAACTTCTTCAATAACGCCTTCGAAAAGATTGCCCACTTCCCGGGTGTCATCTTCCGGAATGCTCAGGATATATTTTCGGATAAATTCCGGAGTGGCTTCTTTTTCTAACCGGGAGACATCAAACTGGAAAGTATCACCTTTTTTCAAGGAAAGAACTTGTTGCAGCAGTGCTTCGTCAGGGATGTTTTTTACGTGCAGCACAACGGTGGTTTCCCATCCGCCTTCTTTGATGGTATCACCATCAAGTTCCCGCGATTGGATACGGAGCATATCATTTTCCTGAATAGCATCTTCGATGAGTTCTTTTTTCCCAGCGCGTTTGCGGGACTCTTCGAGATCGGCGGCAGCGAGTACATTCAAATCGGATATGGCTAACCGTTCGTACGTTGCACTTTTGTCGAGGCCTGCAATAGTGAATTCAGGTACGTAACCTATTTCATAGGTAACCGTGTACTCTTCTTCCGGACTGTCGATTTTGAATGAATACTTGCGTTGCTGGTCCTCTACAGGCAGGGGCTGCCCCAGGACGTCGATTTTTTCGTCGCGCAAATACCCATACAACTCGTCAGACATCATTTTATTAAAGACGTCGTAAAAAATAGAAGAGCCGTAAAGCGATTTTACGTATTGTGCCGGAGCCTGGCCGGGACGAAAGCCTTTGACTACTGCCCGCTGTTTAACGCGTTTAAATTCCGCATCAATCTTTGGTTTGATTTCGTCGCGCAGCAGTGTAATGGAAAGATGAAATGAGGATTTATCGAGATCTACTCGCGAAATGGTCGGCATTGTAAGCTGATTTCAAGATGAAAAAACTTGTTGCAATAGGATCACTGCAACAAGTCCGAAGTGCGGGCGGAGGGACTCGAACCCCCATGCCTCACGGCGCCAGATCCTAAGTCTGGTACGTCTACCAATTTCGCCACGCCCGCTGATGCTTTTCCAAAAAGGACGGCAAAGGTAAGCCTATTCTGTAAAAGACAGCATTTTTTTTTAAAAACTTTGAAAATATGCAGAGAATTATGAGCGTTGTTGCAGTGGGGGATCATCCGGCCGGAACAACGCTGTTTCAAATATCAATGAAAACCAAAAATTTGTTTAATAAAAGCGAATTGATTAACTTTGCAAGGTTATATTTTTAGCAGATAGTACTTATGGCTCAGCAGGTTATTGAAAAAGTGCCGGTCGAACTTCCGGAGGAGCAGCGTAAATTGATTGCTTCCATGTACCGCGATTTGTTGCGTACATTTAAAACGCCGTTGAATGAAGAGGATCAACGGTTGCTTCGTAATTCTTTTGAAATGGCCGCCGAAGCGCATAAACAGCAGTGGCGGAAAGACGGAACTCCGTATATCACGCACCCTATTCAGGTGGCACGCATCTGCGTGGAAGAAATTGGCCTGGGGCCCACTGCTGCTGCTTGTGCGCTGCTGCACGATGTGGTGGAAGATACCTATGTCACTATTGATGAAATCCGTGTCAAGTTTCCCGACAGAGATGGCGCGATCAATGAAAAAGACGGGAAACCACTTAGCCGCATTGCTTCTATTGTGGAGGGCCTTACCAAACTTGACAGCTTACACGAATATGAATACCCGCAAGCCGAAAATATTCGCAGGGTGCTCGAATCGATGCTCACCGACGTACGGGTGGTGCTCATTAAAATGGCTGATCGCCTGCACAACCTGCGCACCATCGGCAGTATGCCGTTGCACAAGCAGATAAGGATAGCCGCTGAAACAGAAAGTGTTTATACGCCGCTGGCTCATAAGTTGGGCTTATATAAGGTCAAAACGGAGTTTCAGGACAATTGTCTCAAAATTGCCAACCGTAAAGCCTATGACGAAATTGCTGATAAATTGGCCGAAACCAAGGCCTCGAGAGAGAGCTATATCGCCGATTTTATTGCCCCGATTGAAAAGGCATTGGCCGACTATGGATTAAAAGCCAAAGTATTTGGCAGGGCCAAAAGCATTCACTCTATTTTTGAGAAAATACAAAAGAAAAAGATCTTTTTTGAGGGTATTTATGATCTTTTTGCGATCAGAATTATTCTTAAATCGGATATCAAGATGGAGCGGATGGCCTGTTGGCAGGCTTATGCACTGGTCACCGACTGCTACAAACCTATTGCGGAACGGCAAAAGGACTGGATTTCACAGCCCAAATCCAATGGTTATGAATCGCTCCATATTACGGTGTTGGGGCCTGGTGGCCGTTTTGTGGAAGTGCAGATCCGCACCGAACGAATGGACGATATTGCCGAGCGGGGTTTTGCTGCCCACTGGAAATACAAGGGGGTGAAAGCGATGGGCTCTAACGATGCCATATTTGATAAATGGCTGGGCGACCTGCGGGAAGCCTTGAAAGAACACAATAACGCAGTGTCGTTTATTGACGAGTTTCAACGGCACGTCTTCGTCGAAGATGCGGTTTATGTATACACTCCGAAAGGGGAAATCAAAGAACTGCCGAAAGGATCCACGGCCCTTGATTTTGCTTTTTCCATTCACACCGATATTGGGTCCACTTGCCATGTGGTGCGGGTAAACGGCATTTTACAGCCATTCAACTATAAACTGCAAAACGGCGACCAGGTCGAGATTGTCACCTCCAGAAATCAAAAACCAACGGAGGACTGGCTGCTGTATGTAATGTCGTCCAAGGCCAAAAACAGGATTAAGGCGGCACTGAATGAAGAGAAAAGAAGTTTAGCCGATGCTGGAAAAGAAATTCTCGCCCGCAAACTGAACAATATGTTCAAGGTCACTGTCGATGATAATGTCGATCAGATTTCTAAATGGTGCAATTATCCCAACCGCCTGGAGTTCCTGAGTGCCATTGCACTCGAACAGTTTGATTTCAAACAATTGAAACGGTTCAAAGTGGAAGGTAAATACCTTACTCTTCCTGAACCCAGCCCCAAACACGACAGTGAAACGCCTCCCAATGAGGTGCCGCAGCATAAAGGCCGGAAGGCTGCTTTGCCAATGCAGGCTGTTATTATTAATGACGAACCAGGTACCTATTATAATTATAGTTTTGCCAAATGCTGTAATCCCGGACAAGGAGAAGCCATTTTTGCATATTTGAATACGGAAGGTGGTGGTGCGAATATCCACGCGGCTACCTGTAAAAACGCTAAATACCTGTTGGCCAATTACGCCTACCGGATACTGAAGGCGGAATGGGGTAATGTGGTGCGCACTAAATTTGTTACGGATCTGGTGATCATTGGTAAAGATATTGGCAAAGGGGTAATCCGGCAGGTGAGTGAATGCATCGAAAACCTCGGCATCAATGTGATTTCATTCAGTATGCGGGGCGATGATGACGGTAATTTCCAGGGCTTTATTCAATTGGAAGTCAGTACGCCCGAGCACCTGAATTTGGCTATTGCTGCCCTGAAAAGTTTGGATTATGTGATTGAAGTGCAGCGGAATGTGCCGGGATAGTCACCTGCTTATCCGCCGGCGAATAACCTGCCATGCAATGCTGTACGCTTCAGGAATAAATATAAACGCCCGCCACCACTGTATCCGGAAATGACGATAAAGGGCCTCCTGCATCAGGACAAAACTGATGGCGTAACCAATCAGCATGGCATAGGCTGCGCCGTACAAACCGTATTGCAGTACCAACAGGTAATTCAATGCCAGATTGAGGACAGCCGTGAACAGTGTATAGGAAAAGTTCAATCCGGGTTTGCCGGTAGAATCAAAAACTGTCCCAAACTGCACCGCAAAGGGCATAAATATGCCGTAAAATGCCGTCAACCGAAGCACGCCTGCCGCCTCTCCATAACCGCCGCCCGCAAATACCCGCACGATCTGCGGCGCAAAGAGCACAGCGATGACCAGAAAAGGTAGTATGATAGCCAAAATAGCACCAGCACTGCGTTCGTATAATACTTTTACACCTTCTTTTCCTTTATGGGCCATCTCGCGTGCACTGTGCGGAAACACGGCCGCGGCAATACT
>JBILHQ010000347.1:0-4193 GCA_044350415.1 Saprospiraceae bacterium
AATCAATTAATATTACTAGCATGATGTCAAAAGATCGTGATGTCGATGAAGCGTGATGTCGATGGAACACGGATTAGAGGGATTAGACACGGATTTAAAAGGATTTTTCCGAGCGGGATGTCGAAGAGCGGGATGTTGAAGAGCGGGATGTCGAAGAGCGGGATGTCGATATTATTCACCCTCCCTGATGACGGCATTCGATAAATACTTATCAACCGGCCAGAAACCCAGAAACCCAGAAACCAGAAACCCAGTAACCTTTTAACCCGAAACCTTTTATCTAATTACAAATGGTAAATATAACACATAAATCAAATACCCTCCGTCAGGCCATCGCGACAGCAATTGTCACTGTTTCAATGCCTGAAACGATCGCCACCATTGAGGCCCGCAAGGTGCCCAAGGGCGATATTTTTGAATTTTCGCGGGCGGCAGGTCTGTTGGCGATCAAGAAGACGAGTGATGTCATTCCCGATTGTCATCCTTTGCCGGTGGAGTATGCGGCGATTCAACACAGGATTGACGGCTTGCAGATTCATATCAGCGTGGAGGTACACACCATTTACAAAACCGGTGTAGAAGTGGAGGCCATGCATGGCGCAGCGATCACCGCACTCACGATGTACGATATGCTGAAACCGATTGATCCTTCCGTGGAAATTTCGGTTATTCGGTTGCACAGTAAAAAAGGCGGCAAATCTGATTTCAAAGATCCGCGGGGAACACCGTATGCTTGTGCAGTGGTGGTTTGTTCCGATACTGTGTCGGCAGGACAAAAGGAAGACAGCGCCGGCAAAGCCGTCATTCAAAAATTAGCCAAATTGTCGGTGGAATTAGTACATCAATCGGTGATTCCCGATGATTTTGACGAAATTCAGGCCCTTGCCAAGCGCCTGAGCGCTGATGGTGTTCGCTTGTTGCTTTTTGTAGGCGGTACAGGACTTTCTCCCCGCGATGTGACACCAGATGCAATCAGGCCGTTATTAGACCGGGAAATAGAGGGTATGATGGAGGCCGCCCGCAGTTACGGTCAGCAAAGGACACCTTATGCGATGCTGTCGAGAGGCGTTGCCGGGTTTATGGGCCGGACGCTCATCATCACCCTTCCTGGTTCTACCAAAGGTGCTGTGGAGACTTTTGATGCATTATTTCCGCAGGTGCTGCATGTGTTTCGGGTGGCAGAAGGGGCAAGACATTAATCTATGCACGTTTTGCCGCAGGCATGGTCTCTATTTTTACCAGGACATCGTATAAAACAGCGTTGTGGATACGATCTTTCAAGGCTGAGAACTGTTGGAAATTGATTTTTCCGGTCTCATTATGGTTCATCAGGCGATTCAATTGGGCCCGAATCTGGATGATATCTTTTTGGAGATCGTTTAATTCGTACTGGTGACTGAATTCAAACAGTCCGGTAAGCGCTTCCAATGTTTGGTCGGCATCAATGAGCCGTTGCGTTTGGTCACTGATGCGTTTAATGATCAGACGGAATGCCACTGTCTCAGCGCTTTCTTTCCGGAGTTTCACACCATTGAGTACTTTCTGGTAATTGATCATCACCAATTGGCCATCAGCGTAGGTAGGGAATCCCGGATCTACGTAATTACGGCGACTGGATTTTTCGATATTGGTCGTGAAGTGTTCCACAGTGTTTTTCAAAAGCGCAACTGCCGCCAGCGCGTCGTTGTGAAAAACGGGTGTTTCAAACAGAGGATTAACCAGTTCGCGTTGTTCCGCAAAGGAAAAGTATTCAGATAACCAACGATTTACTTCCACTGCCGGATGATTGGAAGTGAATTGAACTTTCATATCGTCCAATACACTTTCAAAACTAGCAACGGTTACTGCAGCGCCTTTAAATACCTGGGTATAATTTTCAAAATCATTCAAATATTGCCGGAGATAAAGATGTGCATCTACGGGCATTCCTTTAATCCGGGCGTTGAATATATTATTGGTTGAGGTGGTTGTTGCAGTAGAAGGGTGATTTTTTCCGGCAGCCGACCTGATCACATGAAGCAACAGGTATAAATCGAAAATAGGCTTAACAATAAAACTAAAACACCCTTCTTCGATCGTATTGAGGACTACCTCATCTGAGGCGCGGCCTGACATCACTACTACCGGCAGCTGCGGATACGAGGCGTGTATCGTTTTCAATACTTCAAAACCCTGTGTTTGGGTATTTTTGAAAATCAGGTCAAGGATACAGACGTCATATTGATGTGCAACGATTTTTGCTAAAGCTTCTTCGCCGGAAAATGCCTGATCTACTTCGTATCCTTCCTGCTTCAAAATATCAAAAAAGAGATCCTGTAGAAGATCATCATCTTCCACGATCAGTATTTTAGGACGTTTATTGTTGATATTTGTTGACACGTTGATGGATTATTTTAAATTCATTCAACTACAAACAAAAAGGGTGCCTGAATTTTGTCTGACCGTAATTTATCTGGAAATTAGTTGTTTTATACCTTTTTTAGGGTATAAGTCGGTAAGAAAATAAAGAAGTTACATTGTTTTTTAATAGATTGCCTGGATGTTTTTTGTCTCCTCCCCCAACTCATAAGCGGCAAATGGTACTTCGACAGGCTCATTTTCCGCCAATGTGGCCTATATGGTAAATAGTTGCTAAAAATGGACCATTGAGAATTAAAACCGCCCTTCCCGATCAAAATGAACGGAAAGGGCGGGAAAAATATACGCTATAGAGATGGGCACTCATCGGTTGTCTCCTAGCACCTGTAAATCGGAATGGATGGCACGCGGCATTTGCGGGGACTATTAGTTGCCGGAAGAAGCTGGCGCCTGCCCACCGGAGCGTTGGTTAGGAGTGGCAGTTCCTGGTTTTACAGGCTTCTTACCCTTCTTTACCGGAGAAGTTTCTCCTTTTTTAGGTGCAGGTTTTGATGGGTCGGCTTTTTTCATGTCTGTGCCGTCATCCTGGCGTTTTTTGCCATTGTGGTGTTGGCTTTCAGCGTGATTGGCATCATGATCATTCCCCTCAGCGTGTTCCCCATTGCGGTGTTTTTCGCCAGTCTGGCGACTGCCTTCTGCACCGGGTGTTTCGCCTTTGTGGTGACCATTGGCATTTCCCTGTGCCTTATTTTTTTCGTGGCCTTTGGCTTTACCTTTTTGATTACCTGTGCGCTTTTCAGTTTTTGCGCCTTTAGGCAGGTTATTTTCAGTGCGGGCTTCAGCCGGTTGTTGTGTATTGGGGGAGGTACTTTTTTTCGCAGATGATTGTGGCTTCTTTTGATTAGTGCCAGTTGGAGCAGCAATTGTTCCGCTTTGAGCAATAGCAGCAACGCTGGTAAGCACAACTAAAAGGGCGGGCAAAATGAATTTTTTGTACATGTATAATACTGGATTTGTTTAAGAATGTATATCTAACGCTTGAATTGATTTTTGGTCACTAAATTTGCCCGCTATAGCCATTATTTAAAGAATATTTAACAAAATCATTATTTCCGATAACGTAACTGCATCATGAACGCCACAAAGATTATTCTTATTTTTCTACTGTTGTTTCCTTTTTTCGCTACTGCCCAGGAATCCAGTCGGCCTCGATTACTATCATTGGAATGGGCTGATACCTTACATAAACCCAGGGTTAGAACTGCGGCCATTGGCGCTGCAGTCACTTATCCACTGGCGATGACAGGGCTTTGGCAAGCCTGGTATGCCGACTATCCATTGGGGGAATTTCATGTCTTTAACGACAACCAGGAATGGAACCAAATGGATAAAATGGGTCATTGGTTTTCGGGTTATCAGGAAGCCCGTCTTGGGTGGCACCTGTCACGCTGGGCCGGTTTTAATAATAAAAAAGCAGCGTGGATAGGCTTCGGGTTCGGACAATTGGTACAAACTTCCTTTGAAGTTATGGACGGATTTTCTGAACAATGGGGTTTCTCGCCCGGTGATATTGGATTCAATACCATCGGTACAGGACTTTTTACGGCACAGCAGTTGGGCTGGGGGCAACAACGCATCGTGATGAAAATGAGTGGTATGCCGGTGAAATATAATACTGCACCTATTGAAGCTTATCAAGGTGTGGGCGCGCAGGTGACCCTCCAGCAGCGGGCAGCAGCACTTTATGGTACAGGTCCGGTCAATGTCTTTTTGAAAAATTACAATACCTTAGTAATTTGGGCCTCGGTTAACCCGCGTTCTTTTATGGGCGACCG
>JBILHQ010000181.1:0-12723 GCA_044350415.1 Saprospiraceae bacterium
TAAGCTTGTTGAGCGTAGCGAAACAACCGGATAAGTCTTATTCTATAGGACAATTTGTCATTCCGAGGCAGGTCGAGGGATCTGAACAGGGCAGCTGAATAGTTACACTCGTCTAAGATACAAACAATTATTCCACAAGTCGGTTCATCGCAAAAGGGTAACAGTTCCAGAAACGACTTTTTCAGCCCCTTTACAGATGAACCTTAACCGGTACAGAAAAATACCCGGATTGAGTACTTTACCGCCAAAGGTACCATCCCAGGTATCGGCAGCGTTTTCGGCGTTGAATACCCGGCTGCCCCAGCGATCGAAGATTTCAAACGATTTAAAGTCAGCAATTGCAAATGGGTTGCTGATGCCAAAAATATCATTTCGCCCGGCCGAAAAACCAGGTGTAAAGGCATTGGGGATGAATATTTTACTACAATCAAGGGTGTCAGGATCAATAACATCCACAAAAACGGTGTCGAATGCCGCACACCCGTCAGGATGCTGGAAACGCACCACATAAGTAGTAGGTGCATCCGGTGTGATTACCGGATCAGCAGCATAAATATTGGAAACACCTGTTGCAGGCGACCATACATAAGCGTTCGCGCAACTTTGGGTCAATTGCGTTTGAAAAGAATTGCCAAGGTAAATCAGCGTATCACTATTGATGATTTCATCGGGGTGAATCGCCAGCAGTTTTTTAATTTCGTCCTGGGTATAAGCACGGTTATAAAAACGCAGCTCGTCGATGGCACCAAAATAGTGGCCGTCTAACGGCAGGCACTTCGGTTCAGAAATCGAAAAACTGGCATTATTCGAAATATCGATCCGAACTGGTGTGGTCTTTTCGTCGCGTAAAACGCCGTCGATATACAGACTATAGGTTTGTGCATTCCGGGTGATAACAACATGGTGCCAGCAGCGGTCGTCGTCGAGTCTCGCAGAAAGCGTGGCTTTCAGACTGTCATTCTGACTGATACCTGTGGAGATGACATTACTGGTTGCAGATGTTTGGCCGTGGTTGCGGTACCGCACCCAAAAAGTATTGTTGAGCGTACAGTTGTCCTGTTTGGACATTACCATTTGTGTCGCACCGGAACCTGGTTCGGTAGGATTCAAAAGTGTGGGTTTCATATAAAAACTCACAGTAAAGTTGCTGGTGGTAAAAACAGAAGCCAGCGACCCTACAAACATGGCAGAATCATTATTATTATCGAAAAGCAACGCTTCTCCCTTTACGCCACAAGCACAGGTGGTGTTATTTTTGTTCCAGGAGGCAAAAGAGCCATTGCCGCTGGCATCAGTAGAGTCACAATTGTCGAAAGGAAAATAACCAGCTTGCTTGTCATTCACCGTCACGGGTTGACTCAATAGACAAACAGAAAAAAGGAGGAATTGTAAAAGGAGTACAATATTACGCATTATGGTATCAGTTTTTGTTGCTGGTTAAAACGCAGCACGCAAAGATAAAGTATAAACTTCGTACTTCATCCGGACTAGAAATGTACCAATCGGGCAAATGCGTCCACCCGGGCTTTGATCTGGGTTTCATCGAGCCCCATAAGGCGGTTGACACTGAATTGTTCCACACAAAAGGAAGCCATCGCCGAACCGTAAATGATGGCGCGTTTCATATTGGCAAAAGAAATATCGTCGGTTTTGGCCAGCCAGCCGATCAATCCACCTGCAAATGTATCGCCTGCTCCTGTCGGGTCGATTACTTCTGCTAAAGGAAGTGCTGGTGCAAAAAATATTTCTCCTTCGCCAAACAGCAGCGCTCCGTGTTCTCCTTTTTTGATAATCAGGTACTTAGGGCCCATTTTATGAATGACTTCAGCGGCTTTTACCAGCGAATGCTCACCCGATAATTGGCGTGCCTCTTCGTCATTGATGGTCAGTACATCAATTCTTTTCAATACCTCCAGTAAATCCTCCATGGCTGTATTCATCCAGAAATTCATAGTGTCGAGGACCACTAATTTGGGGCGGCTTTCCAATTGGTCGAGGACGCGCATTTGTACCTGCGGGGTAAGATTACCCAGCATGAGGTATTGTGCATTGCGGTAAGCGGGGGGAAGGTGCGGATCGAAAGTGGCCAGTACATTGAGTTGCGTATCGAGGGTGTCGCGGCCGTTCATATCTTTATGGTAACGCCCTGCCCAGAAAAATGACTTTTCTCCTGGTTTGATCTGAACGCCATCGAGATTGGCACCCCGGTTGCGCAGGTCCTGTAATACGTCTTCCGGAAAATCGTCGCCGACGACAGAAACGATATTGACAGGCGTAACGAAATAGGAGGCGGCTAACGCAATGTACGTACAAGCACCGCCGATTACTTTTTCTGCCCGCCCGAAAGGGGTTTCAATATCGTCGAATGCAACTGTTCCTACGGCAACTAAACTCATGGGTGTGCTATTAAAAAATTAAAAAAAAAGGCCACCAGACTGGTGACCTTTTGCGCCCCGTAAAGGACTTGAACCTTTGACCTACGGATTAACAGTCCGCCGCTCTAACCAACTGAGCTAACAAGGCTTGCTTTAAAAGCGGGGCAAAGGTAACATGCGTGGAATTAAAAGGGCAAACTTTTTTTAATTTTTTTTAAAAAAATTTTTCCCCTTTAAAAATATTCCCATTTGCCCCACAATGTTCCTCAGAATAGAAAACCGGTAAATGCACCGATAAGTTCCTGCAGTATTCAAAAAATCACTTTAACTCAAATTTTCGTTCGGCAAAAAGCCCGAATATCCCCAATCCGTTTTCCAGGTTATTATATACTGTTACGGGCTCGGCAAACGGGTTGTCTCCGCTGTTACTTTGCTGATAATAGGATTTTGACCAGTAATAATAATCCTGGGTAGTGCTTCGTATGGTTAGAAACAAAGGATTTGGAGTTTCCCCGTTCTGATAATCAATGAATTGACCTTTGAATTTATAGGTTTGTCCATCAAAAAACTGATCGGTGAGTAGCGTCGATCCGCCTATTCCTGTCTTGATGTTCGGATCGAAAGTTGTCTCAAATTGGTGCGCAACCGGATAATAGACGGTATCATAAATGGGAGTGCCATCCGGCTCAAAACCAGTTTGTGCCAAATAGGAATAGATGGAGGTCAGAAAAAATTCGTAATAATTCTTTTCTCCCCCCAAGTCCTTAAAAGACAATTCCACTTCACTGTATGAATCGCCAAATTCATTCGTACCCGCGTTGCGGGTCACTTTTACGTCTTCAATATTGCTGATAGGGTAGGGCATGGTTTGCGCCGCGGTGACGGGCTCAAAATCAGGATGACTGATCCGTATTTCATAGGGCTCTCCGGCCTTCAGGCGTTCCGGGAGTTGACCCACGTAAACAAAAGCTGAATCAACACTAAGGGGCAATAATGTTAGTTTCTTTTGCTCGTTTTGCCACCATTCAATGGTTGCACCTTTCACAAACCACTGACTTTGATTGTTTACCTGATCTAATATACCATAATTCCGCGTTAGTACCAGGCGAATGGAATCTTCATTATCAGCAATAGTTTGGTGAAACACCAGCACCGGCGAATAATCTGGCGGGTCAACCTCCACCGTTTGAGAAAAAAAATCCTCGCAGGAGGCGAACAGGACGGTTGACAGTAATATGATAAAGAGTAATTGTTTCATAGTTTAGAATTTAAAGCTCCAGTTGATATAAGGAATAACGGGGAACAGGGCTGCTTTTTTCAGAACAGGTTTTGATGTATAAGTCCCGTCGGGCAACTGTACGCTTTCCGAATCCCGGAACAGGAAGAATGGATTTGCTCTGCTGTAGGCATTGTAGGCACCCACAGACCACGTGCGGGTCCAATGTCGCTTTTCTTTGGTAAAATCCAAACCGATATCGAGTCGGTGATAAGAAGGCAACCGGAAATTGTTGCGCTCCGGCGTGTG
This sequence comes from Saprospiraceae bacterium, assembly GCA_044350415.1. Classification (GTDB taxonomy): domain Bacteria; phylum Bacteroidota; class Bacteroidia; order Chitinophagales; family Saprospiraceae; genus M3007. Next base: position 3,901 of record JBILHQ010000181.1, read on the forward strand.
CTCCACCTCCGTAAGATATACCCCGTAAATATCAGAATAAGGGGAAGGACCCTGGTACCGGGAAGAGGCAAAAGTAGTAGCATTACCAGTGGCGTATACCCAACTGCCGGCAAGCGCGAACCGTTTATTGAATTTATAGGCGGCGGTAATTTCAAAATCATGGCGCCGGTCGTATTTATAAGGGTATTGCTTCCCAAAATTGATATTGTCGAACTGGCGCCATGCCCACGAAAGAGTATAGCCCACCCAACCGCTGAGTTTTCCTTTTTTCTTTTGAATGAAAAACTCAGCACCGTATGCGGTTCCTTTTCCTTGCGAAACACGGTCTTCCCAACCTTGAAATTCAAATGCACTGGCTCCTTCATTGAAGGCAATCACATTTTTCATCTCCTTATAAAACACTTCCACACTACATTCATAAGCACTCGAAAGTGTCTTGGCGCCGCCCACTGCGGCCTGCCAGGAGCGTTGCGGAGCGATCTTTTGGGTGGAGGGCAGCCACAGGTCGGTGGGCAGTCCGATAGTCTCATTCGTCAATAAGTGGATATATTGCTGCATGGTGCTGAAGGCTACTTTCGCAGAGAATCCTTTGTCGAACAGGTACCTGGCATTGAACCGGGGTTGTAACGAAAAATAGGGTTTGTTTTTCACCGAAAAGCCCGAAAAATGCAGGCCGGTATTGATCCTGAACTGCTCGGTAATTTTCCAATCGTCTTCGGCGTATAATGCGTATTCCCCTGCGAAAATATCAGGTTCCAAAAAGGCGGAAGTCATATTGGTGGTATCCGATAGATTGGTGCTGTAAATTTTAGATTTGAACGTGCCGGGCTGGAAAGCATGGTAAATTACACTTGCGCCAAAGCGGATATAATGGGATGGATTGGGGATATAATCCATGTCAATTTTGCCAGCCCAGTCCCGGATACCGGAGAGGTACGAAAGCGAATAGTCATCGAAGCTGGTAATATTTTTATTCCCGTCGTAGGAAGTAGAACTCGCTCCAAACGCTGTATCAAATTTGTACCGGCTGAATGTCAGGGTGGAATTGGCAAATAATTTGGGGGAGAACAGGTGGTTCCAACGCAAAGCACCCGTTTTGTTGCCCCACCCTAAACCGGTGGAAAACGCATCTTCATATACCACTTGTCCGTTTCGGTCCTTATCCTTTGATTTGGAGCGGAGGTAAAACTGGTCGCGACCGCCGTAATAACTCAGGTAAATCCGGTCTTTATCGGTTATTTTGTAGTTGACTTTGGCATTGATATCATCGAAATAATAACCAGCCACCCCAGAATTGCCATCAGCACTGAACGCTTTTTTGATGAGGGGGCGTGCCAGGATATCGATATAAGTGCGCCGGGCAGAGACAATAAACGACGAGCGGCCTTTCTTAATCGGGCCTTCCAGGGTAAGTTTGGAGGCGATGATGCCGATACTGCCTTCTCCATGAAATTCATTTTCATTGCCTTCTTTCATATTGATTTCAATCACCGACGATAACCGCCCGCCATACCGCGCCGGAAAGCCACCTTTAATCAGGGAAACATCTTTGATGGCATCGGCATTGAACACAGAAAAGAAACCAAAAAGGTGGGAAGCATTGTAGACGGGCACGCCGTCGAGCAGAATCAGGTTCTGGTCGGGACCACCTCCCCGCACGTAAATACCACTTTGTCCTTCGCCGCCACCCGATACACCCGGCAGCAATTGCAATGCGCGCAGCACGTCTTTTTCTCCCAACAGTGCAGGGATATTTTTAATTTGATCAATGGGAATGTCAATCCGGCTCATTTGAGCCCGGTCTTCAATCCGTTCGTAGCGTTCGGCCACAATTTCCACCTCACCTAATACCGACGATTCTTCCAACGTGATATTCTCTGTGGTGTTCTCTTGGAGGAGTTTTTTGAAAATCAATGGTTTGTAACCAACATAACTAAACGAAATGACAGCAGTATCACCAGCAGGTAATGTCAGACTATAAAACCCAAAGGTATTGGAGACAGCCCCTTTTTTGGAGCGGAGTTCCTGAACAGTAGCCCCGATTAAGGATTCACCGCTTCCGCGGTCCGAAATGGAGCCGCTGATGGTGTAGCGTTGCTGGGCGAATATGGTGGAAGTGGTCAGTAATAAAAAAGCAAAAAAAAGCAGTACCTTTTTTGTTAAATAAAAGTGCATAAGCCTAGGTAATTGTAGTCTTGTATTAATATTTGTAGTGAATATGTATAGACGTTCGGCAAGGAGGAAAAGTTTGTTGGCGGAGTAAGAAAAATGGAGCAGGGGTAGATTTAAGAAAATAGAGATGGGTACTTGATGCAACAGGATAAATTTAACTGACTACCATCTTTGCAAAACATCCACATAAACGCTAAGTTAGGTGCTGTGTTTTGCAAAGATGGTAGGTGCAAGGCCGGGAAACTTGTCGGTCCGCCGATTTAAAGTCGGCGGTTACAAGATGATAAATGCGTTTATGATCCCATGTCCTGGCCTGAGCGGTACTGTACAACAAGCAGATAGTCAGTTAAATTAATTACCCATTCCCGCATGCAAAGAACAATCATCACCACGCTGTTGAAACTTGGCATAAACTTGTAGCCGAACCTGGTAAAAGAGTCATGTTTAACCTTGCTCTACGGTGTACGCAACGAGACTCATTACGCAGAGTTCATCACTCATAACTAACCCTCATCACCTGCCATTCCCGCAGTCGGGTCGCTCACCCACATCAGGTACGCTTTCAGGAAAGGATCGAGGTTGCCGTCGAGTACTGCATCGGGATTGTGCACTTTATAGCCGGATCGGAGATCTTTGACCCAACGGTCGTCGAGTACATAAGAACGGATTTGACTGCCCCATTCAATTTTGCTTTTGCCGGCTTCCACTTTATCTTTTTCTTCCTGGCGTTTGCGCAGTTCGATTTCATAAAGGCGGCTTTTTAGTACCTGCATCGCATGTGCGCGGTTTTGGTGCTGGCTGCGCTCGGCCTGGCATTCCACGATCACGCCGGAGGGTAAGTGGCGCAAACGCACCGCCGACTCCGTACGGTTAACGTGCTGTCCACCTGCACCGGAGGCGCGGAATACATCCATTTCCACATCATCCGGCCGGATAGTGATTTCGATGGAATCATCTTCAATCAAAGGATATACAAAGACAGAGGAAAAAGTAGTCTGGCGTTTGCCCTGGGCATTAAACGGACTGATCCGCACCAAGCGGTGAACACCGTTTTCGCCTTTCAGCCATCCATAAGCGTAAGGGCCGATGATTTCAATGCTGGCAGATTTTATACCTGCCGCTTCGCCATCCTGTTCGAAAAGTTCGTTGACTTTAAAACCGGCTTTTTCGGCCCACATCCGGTACATCCGTAGGAGCATCGCCGACCAGTCGCAGGCTTCAGTGCCACCTGCGCCGGCATTGATATTGAGTACCGCCGACATTTCGTCTTCCCGTTGGTTCAGGGTGCTCCTGAATTCGGCATCAGTAATCAAGTCTTTTGTAGTGTGGTATTGTGTATCAACTTCTGCCTCGGTGGAAAGGCCTTCTTTTTGGAACTCAAAGAGTCCTTCGAGGTCGTCCACTTCGCGGGCTAAGTCGTTGTATTCATCCACCCATTTTTTATTCACGCCTATTTTGCGCTGGATACTTTGGGCGCGGGAGGGATCATTCCAGAAATTGGGGTCAAGGGTTTGGGTAGTGAGATCTTCTACTTCGTGCAATCGGTTATCGACGTCAAAGATACCTCCTCAGTACCGCCAACTTATCCTTTAACTCTTTGAGTTGTTCGATAGTCATAATGTTGGAAACGGAAAAATTTAATGAGTTATGAGTGATAAGTGATGAGTGATGAGTTTTGTAGCGTTGACTGTAGATTGCTCCTGCTCCAATCTTTGAATATTGCTAAAAAAAGGAAAGATTATTGGTGTAATCTACGGTCAACGCTACAAAACTCATCGCTCATCACTTATCACTCATAACTCCATATTATAAAGCTTCTACGTAAAAAATTAATTCTGAATTGGCGGGGATTGGACTTCCTTTTTCTGCTTTATCGCCATAGCCCAATGCTGGGGGAATAAAGAAGAAAGCTCTGCCACCATGGTTGAGTTGCTGCGCGCCTTCGTCAAAACCTTTAATCATTTGGCCTGCGCCGAGCATAAAGGGTAGTGGTTCGCCGCGCTGGAAGGAATTGTCAAACATTTTGCCATCGATTAAAGCACCATAATAGTGTGTTTTAACCTGTGTGCCTGCTTTCAAAGCCTCTCCTTTGCCTTTATCTTCAATCATGATTTTCAGACCAGAAGGCATAGTGGTGATTTTGTCGCTCAGTTTACCTGCTTTATAAGCGGCAACTGTTTCGGTCACTTTAGTTTGAATTTCAGCGAATCGCGCAGTGGACTCTTCCTGCACTTTTTTCATATCTTCTGCCGTGGTGATGTCGTACAATACGAGGTCAAAACGCATGTATTTTTCGTTTTGCAAACGTTTTGGCAACTGCAGTGCAAAAGCAGAGTCCATTGGCTGATAAATAGTGATACTGTCGCCTTTTGCAGCCATCAGTGCGCCGTCGAAAATAGCAGGCACTTTACGACCAGCCGGGATTTGGCTGAAATCAGGAATCGCAACCTCCCGTGGTTCAGGGCTGATTTTACGGGTATCCTGCAGCATTGTATCCCCAACAGTTAAAGAAACGTGCACCTTGATAAGGTCGCCGGTTTTTGGTTTTGCACCTTCTTTGTTCGTATGGTTTACCACGCGGTAGCCATGTTCTGTTTCTACGCCCTTAGGCTCGTTTTTACAAGCCGTAATAAGGCTGAGTGATAAGCTGGCTATTGCCAGGAAAGAGAAAAAACGCATGCTTTTTATGCTTAATAGATAATTAGTGATGAACGAAATTCCTGGAATATTACTTCCCTGTTTTTACGTTATTGAATTTCAATATAAAAAATAAGTTCTGAATTTGCCGGAATAGTACCGTTTTCCTGGTCGCCATAAGCCAGAGAGGGGGGTAAAAAAAGATAGGCTTTACTGCCATGTTTCAGGACTGAGACGCCTTCATCGAAGCCCGGAATCATCTGGCCTACACCAACTGGGAATGTCAGCGGTTCTCCACCGTTTAATGAGGTATCAAAGAGGGCTCCATCAGTCAGACAACCATAATAATGGACGGCGACTTGTTCTCCGGATTGAACAGGGATGCCTTTTCCTTCTTCCACTACAAGGTATTGGAGCCCCGAGGGGAGTTTGGTAAGGCGCGTTTTAAGATCTCCGTTGCGGTAATCCGCTACGGTGGTACTTACAGATTTAGAAATTACAGTAAAAGCAGCCTGTTTTTTTTCCGTTATAGCGCGTTTCGCCTCGCCTCCAATCACATTGACCAGTTTAATTTCGTACCGCACATCATCAAATTTCCGCAACCTGAGCGGAAGACTTACCTTAATGAAGGAATCAATTTTCATGTAAGCGGTGGCGCTGTCGCCGATACCCATCAGGAGCGCTGCGTCCATTAGCGCGGGTGCGGAAGGGCTGCTTTCAAATTCCTGTTTGCTGGGTAATGTAAGCGTTAATCCGTCGGGGGCAAAACTTTTAGAGTCCTGCATCAGCGAGTCTCCTACATAGACTTGTACATCTGCAACAATATCGTCTTCAAAAAGAGGTTTGGTACTTTTTTTATCGGTATGGTTGATAAACCGAAACCCGTGAATTGTTTTGATCTCCACGCCGGCTTGTGCATGTAGCCAACTTGCGGTAATCATGCAAAGGATGAAGCCAGGGATACTTTTCATAATTAGGATTGTTGAAAAAGAATTACGATTTTAAAATAGCGTCCTTATAAACAGGTAATAAATCTTTTAGTTTCTGCATAGTCGCTTTCAGGCTGTCATGCGAGTACGCGCCAGAGGCATTTTTATGACCACCACCGTTAAAATGTTTCCTGCAAATATCCTGTACATCAAGATTGCCTTTCGAGCGCATACTCAGTTTTACGACTGTGGGTTGGTTATGGATAAAAACGGCGAGTTTTAAATCTCTGATTGTCAGCAAGTAATTGACAATGCCTTCCGTATCGCCCCGCTGAATATTGAATTCGTCGTAGTCGCGTTTGGTGAGCCAAATAATACCGGTTTTGTATTCGGGTATTATTTCCATTCTGTTGGAGAGACAGTGTCCCAGCAGGCGAAGATTTTTTTCCTTTTGGGAATTGAAAATGCGGTCCTGTACCGCAGTATCATCCACGCCGCGTTCCACCAGATCGGCGGCAATACGGTAAACTGCAGGATTGGTAGCGTGGCGAAAGGAGCCGGTATCGGTTACCAAACCTGTAAATATACATTCTCCGACTGTGGGATTTAGTTTGATACCATCACCCATACCCATGATAAAGCGGTACACCAATTCACAGGTGCTGCTGGCGTCAGGGTCCGAAAACATAAAATCAGCGATGGATTCGGGGTAGAGGTGGTGATCGATCAGGATTACTTTTGCCGGCAATTGTTTGGCATACTCCCCCATACGGTCAATACGGTTCCAGGCATTAAAGTCAAGAATAAAAAGCAGGTCTTTTTTGAGCAAAACCTGTTTACACTCTTCCGGCGAAATATCCCATATCAGGGATTCTCCCGCACCGGGAAGTGTTTCAAACTCTTCTGGATATTCCGAAGGAAGCATCACATGAACGTTGTGTCCATACTGCTCGAGGTAATACCGCATAGCCAGGGCCGAACCAATGGCATCGCCGTCGGGATTCCGGTGCGAGAAAATAGCCACATTGTGCGGCAATGTAATAAGCGCTCTCAGCGCTGGTGAAAAATCCATCTTTTCCAAAATGAGGGGCAAAAGTAAGATTTTTAAAACCGGAATACTGTATTAACAAGATATTATTTGAATTCTTTTTTTATCGTACCTTTGTGCGGGTTACCATTGAAAGTCAGGCAGTAATGGCAGTATCTTATTATTTGTGGCACTTATTGCCATTTTTCAGGGTTTCAAAAATGCACCAATAAATGCACTTGCTTCTTCCTAAAATTTCGATTGTTTTAAAAGGTAGGGCAGATCGGAATAACAAGAAACTTTTATATCTTCGGTATGCAATTGGAGGCAAAACAAGTTGGCTATCACTGAAGGTTTCCGTTGCAGAAGCTAACTGGGACTCCAAAAAGCGGACAGTTAAAGGCCGGTCTATTGATGCTTCCAACATTAACCAGTACATCAATTCGGTTAAATTTGAATCTGAGCAGATTTGCTTTGAATGGGCTGCAAAGAACCGTGGGAAGTTTCTTTCGTTTGAAATGTTCAGGAGTATTTTCTCTAAAGAAGAGTCGGTCAAATCTGATTTGCCAGGAATCTCCTCCATGATAAAAGTACTGGAGGATATGTATGGTGAAAAGGAAATATCACGGGCCAGTTACAGGGCATATACGGTTGCCGTAAATTCATTCCTGAAAGCAAATTTAGCGCAAACAATTCCAGAAATAACGGTTGCCGTAGTTTCGGCATACCGCAAAATGATCGTCCAAAAAAATAATGCGAATGTGGCAGCACAATATGTGCGGAATCTTCGGGTTGCTTTCCGGCACACGATTCGCAGATTAGGACTTCAGTTAACGGACCCTTTCACAGAACGGGTAACGGTTACCAGACTATCGGGCAAAAAAAATCTCACCCTGGCGGAATACACCAAAATTGTAACCCACTTTCAAAAAATAAATGGGTTAGACAAAGATATTCTTCGCCGGTTCCTTATCCTATGTAAAGGGTTGCGATATTCAGATACGTTACATTTGAAAAAATCTGATTTACAAGAGTTTAAGCAAGGTGAAGATGTATTGTACTATTTCAATCGACGGGCACAGAAGTCCGGTATTGCAGGAATTATTCATTTCTTTGGGGAAGAAATTGAATTGCTTCAGTTTGATGATGATGGTCGACTATTTGCCCAAATGACCACTGCCGATTATAATTTTCATTTAAAGAGACTGAGCAGCAAGATTATTGGAAGGGAAATTACCAGCCACTATGGTCGTCACTTTGCTGGAGACCAGGCGATCAACAGTGATTTTGATATTGACGACGTAAAGGCAATATTGGGCATTTCAAATGAAGATACTGCCCGTATTTATGCACAAAGACAAAATATAACAATTTTAACAAAACTATTGACGTATGCGAAAAACAAAAAGAACACTCCTGACTGATGAAGTCCGTGAGGCACTTATCGAAATTAGAGATATCCCGTGGGACCAGTTTCCCGTCACCAGGGTAGGGTATGCTCTTCAAAACTACCCTGGCGTACGCCGGGTATTGATGAATTCAATGCTCAATATTGAGTTTATCGGAAAATACCTTGTGATGCTGGATAAACCGAAAGTCGACACAGAACACATTCAGATTACCATATCCAATTACAGCGGAGACGTTAAGGATATTGAATCTGCAACCTTTAACTTGAAAACGAACTTAGCAGACAAAAAACCAGCGGATATTCCGTGGCGGGAACTCGCGTTAGATTATGGCTATACGGCCGGATCAGGCACGTTCTCCCGGGCTATTAAAGGCCGCCGATGGGCACCAGTAGAAATGATGTACCTCCTTTGCAAAAGATTTGATCAAACAACGGTATCTGGAGAGTCGAATGGTGTTGAAATCACTTTTACAGTGAAAAAATAAAAATGGACTGAACGTTGTTGCAACGTTAGTCCATACCTTTAAAATTGTTTTATAGCTAGTTATTTTATTAAATCTTGAAAGGGTCAAAAGGCAGTTTTTGTCCTTTTCCCGTCCAAACTACCGGCCCCTTTTTTCGGGGATCATTGTCGCCATGAATAAAAC
>JBILHQ010000348.1:0-4176 GCA_044350415.1 Saprospiraceae bacterium
CACTCGAATCCGGAGGTTTTATGGTAGGCGACGAAGTGACTATTTCCTGCGACCTGGAACTGATTAATGCCGGCCAAAAAGACCTGACCATGGAGTTGGCAAATCAGGATGAAAAAAAAGGTATTTTTTAACTTTTAAAACGAAAATAATGCCTCAAAGCAGCGATAATTCGAATCCGCCCGGTGGCAATGCCGACAGCGGAAAAAAACGAAACCCCAAAGGATATCCTTTGTATCCGGCTAGTGACGATATTTATAGCCGTTCGGAAAAGGAAGGCGATGTTGATCCCGAACACTTGTCCCGCCTTAAGGTGCCCAACGAAGATGGGGACAGCGGGATGCGGAACGAAAAAGACTTTGATGATGATTTATCAGGAGAAGACCTGGACGTGCCCGGCTCCGAGTTGGATGATGAAGCGGAAAGGATGGGTAATGAGGACGAAGAAAACAACTATTACAGCATCGGAGGCGATAACCACAACGACCTGGAAGAGGATCAGGGAACCTAACAACCCAGAATAGTATGAACACGATCCTTAAATTCCCTTTTTATGCAAAGGCGTCAATTCTGATCATAGGGCTATACGCTTTTGTCAATATGCTGTATGTAGCGCAGGATATTATTCTCCCTGTTATTTATGCCGCCATAATCGCAATATTAGTTAGTCCGGCAGTCAATTTTTTAACGCAAAAGAGGGTGAACCGGACCATTTCGATTAGCATTGTGCTGGCGGCCTCTATGTTGATCATCATTGGGCTTATCGCGTTACTTTCTTCTCAGGTTAGCCGCTTGAGTGATTCCTGGCCACAGCTGGCCGTCAAATTTCAGGAATTACTTAACCTGATTGCCAAGTGGGCCGCTGCTTTTTTTAACTCCAGTCCCAATAAAATCAACGCCTGGATGCTCAACGCAAAAGTGGAGCTGATGAACAATAGCAACGCAGTGTTGGGTAACACACTTACTACAATGAGCGGCATATTGGCAACATCCCTGCTGACGCCCGTTTATGTTTTTATGTTGTTATCCTATCAACCACATTTGATTGATTTTACCCACAGAATTTTTGGCGTCAGTAATAATAGTCAGGTAAGCGAGATATTGATAGAGACCAAGTCGATCATAAAGAGTTTTTTAGTCGGCCTTTTTGCTGAATTTTTGATCCTGTCCATTTTGAATGCAGTGGGATTGCTACTACTGGGCATTGACTATCCAATCCTGCTCGGGATTACCGGAGCAGTGCTGAATGTTATTCCATATCTCGGTGGAATTATTGGAGTTGTCTTATTTATGGTAGTCGCATTAGTTACTAAATCACCTGTTTACGTATTGTACGTCATAGCGTTATATTCTGTTATTCAATTGGTGGACAACAACTATATTGTTCCCAAAATAGTGGGCTCAAGGGTAAAGATTAATGCACTCGTCTCCATCATTGTGGTAATTGCCGGATCGGCCCTGTGGGGTATTCCCGGTATGTTTCTTTCCATTCCACTCACAGCTATCCTCAAACTAATCCTCGACCGCATTGAATCCCTAAAACCTTGGGGCTTTTTATTGGGCGATAGCACACCTGCTTTGGTCATACTAAAAAAGTAATAACATGAAATTTATACAAAATACTACCTGGAGATCGGCGACTGCCCGAATTCCGTACCGGACGACTATTTCATCTGTTGTCGCAAGTGTGATGCTAATAGTCGTCACGAACGGTATGCTTTGGGCACAGGACGTACAGTATTTGAAGCCTTCCTTGTGGATCGGCGCAGCCACAGCAGCCAACTTCAATTTTTATTACGGCTCCACAAAACAATTGAAAGCTGGTTTTACGGCACCAGTCACTTTTCAGGAAGGCTTTGGGACAGGAGTTTACGCATCACCGCTGGTGGAGTACCATTTCCCTGAATCAAATTGGGGACTGACGCTACAGGCGGGATACGATAACCGCTGCGGCGTTTTCAGGGAACAAGTCGTTTCTCCTAACAATCTGGCGAATTTGTCTGCCCATCTCAGCTATATCACCATCGAGCCAGGTGTGCGTTTTACGCCCTTCAAATCAGGTTTTTTTTTGCACGCCGGCCCAAGAGTGGCTTTCAACTTGGAAGAAACATTCGTTTATCAGATCAGTAGTAGTAGTACGGGGGGGCTGGAACAAGTGGTTGGCCCTGTTTTGAAAGGCCATTTCAGTAATATTAACCCAATATTATTTGGTGTACAGGTTGGCACAGGATACGACATTTCGCTTTCTGTGCCATCCAATCGCACCCAATTATTATTCTCGCCATTTGTTTCTTTTCAACCCTCCTTTGGCCAATCTCCCCGCTCTTCAGAAACCTGGACTATAGCGAATTTAAGGGCAGGTGCAGCCCTTAAAATTGGGTGTATTCGAAGAAAAACAGTGGCGCCCCCTGCGACAATTCTTTATTCTCCGGTCCAGTTTACCGCGCGTTCCCCAAGGAATATTCCTCCTGACCGGAGAGTGAGAGAAACATTTCCACTTCGAAACTATATTTTTTTTGACACAGGTTCCACTCAAATACCAGCGCGTTATGTGCGGCTGAGGCAAGACAGTGTAAAATATTTCAAAGAAAATCAACTGGAAGTATTTGCTCCCAAAAGATTATCGGGACGTTCCGAACGGGGAATGATCGTATATTACAATATCCTGAATATTCTGGGCGACCGACTGGCTAAAAATCCATTTACGGTGATTACCCTGGTCGGGTCATCAGAAAAAGGTATTGCAGATGGCGAGGCAATGGCCGGGTCCGTCAAAGATTACCTGACTGGTACATTTGGTATAGACAAGACCAGAATCGGTATCGAGGGACGCAATAAACCCAAGATTCCTTCTGAAAAACTGGGAAGTTCGAAGGAATTAGGGCTACTTAGGGAGGGGGACCGAAGGGTGTCCATTGAGAGTAATTCTCCTGCTTTATTAATGGAATTCCAGAGCGGGCCCACCGGCTTTCTGAAACCGGTAGAAACTTTTCCCTCGACAGTAGCGCCTGTCGAAAGTTATGTATCCTTCCATATCAGCAGCGGCATCAGTGCCCTTTCTTCCTGGTCTTTGGAATTAAAGGACCGCCATGGGGCCATACAAAGCCTGGGGCCGTATACAGAAGAAAACGTAAACATTCCGGGTGCATTCATTTTGGGCAGCAAACCAACCGGGCGTTACAAAGTGACTATGAATGGCTTGAAGAAAGATGGCACAACCATAACGAAGGTGACCTACATCAACGTCATCCTCTGGTCGCCACCCCAAAATGAGGAAGGCATGCGATTCAGCGTGATTTTTGAATTCGATGAGTCGATGGCAACCGCCATCTACGAAAAATACCTTACCGATGTACTTACTCCAAAGATCCCCAAAGGCGGCAAAGTGATTATTCACGGCCACACGGATATCATAGGCGACGAGCGGTACAATCAAAAATTATCACTGGCCAGGGCGAATGAGGTTAAAAGCATTTTAACAAAAGCACTGCAGGCTGCAGGTAGAACTGACGTGAAACTGGAGGTTCACGGGTGGGGTGAAAATCAGCAGGTAGCGCCATTTGCCAATAAATATCCAGAGGAACGCTTTTATAACCGGACGGTTATTATTGACATTATTCCCGATGCCACTTCCGGCAAATAATACGACCGGACGCTCCCACGGCACTAGGTATCATCAAAATGTGTGAATAATACAACATTATCCTGGAATTGTGCAATGTACGATTGTGGGGAAGCGCCCACCTTTGTAAGGTGAAAATGAATTCACAAATAACAATGATAAAATGAAAAATTTGATAATTAATATGATAGCAGTATGTATGCTGTTGTCATTTGCTCCAAAATTTTTGAGTGCATCGGCACGGACCTCCTCTACTCCAATAACTACAGAGACGAGTACTGCGACTTCCCGGAGCACCGCCTTAACATTCCGGCTGAATGAAATCGACGCAATGGACAAGTCAAATATGACTTTCTCTGAAAAAAAACAACTGCGCAAAGAAGTTCGGTCCACCAAACAGGAACTCCGCCATATCAGCGGAGGCGTCTACCTTTCTGCGGGCACTATTATTCTTGTTCTTATTCTGCTTATTGTACTACTTTAACTTTTTAACTATTTTATTATGGGAAATTTACTTTATATCATTGCAGTCATACTAGTTATTGGGTGGCTGATCG
>JBILHQ010000182.1:0-12640 GCA_044350415.1 Saprospiraceae bacterium
GGTTTCCCTCCGCCCCGCTGACTGCGTTGTAAAGCCTCGCCGATGCGCTGCATCGCCTGCGTTTTACGCCTTGTCAACGGAACTGATGAAAACCGAGCAATTACAAAACCACTTCGCGGTGACTATACTACATTGTCGCCGTGTTCCGCATTGAAACTTCCCAGTGACTGCAAGGCCCGTCCAGCCTGGTCCATTCATTCAAAACTCACTTTTTCCGCGTGCGCTGAAAGGAAGGATATGCTCACAGGCTGGCCCGCCCGCACCGGATTGGGCGCTACACTAAAATCAAAATTCGCTTTTGTTGCCACCAATAGGGGTTCAAAAGCATTCACAGGCACGGTTTCTACCAGCACACCCAGATCCCATTGGAAATTGGGCAGGTCCAGGATGAGGGCTGTATTGACCACTGCCACTTCTGCCGTCGACAGCATTGCTCCCGTGAGGCCATCGAAGTACCGCACTAAGTAATTGCCATTGGCGATACTTGGTACCGTTAGTTTGGCCCCTGAAGAGACGGGCGGGAGGCCGTTCGACTGGATATAATCGTGTTTGTAGCGGTTGTTGTCATGGCGAAAAGCAGGGGCAGGTGAAATTTTGTCATATTGATGAAGCGTTAGCTAGCAAGTTAGTCAATTATCTTCGAATTCACGTTAATTACTATTCAGCCTTCCCTTCGAGTGTTTTTTTCCGGGGTTCTCCGTGTAAAAAATCTCCCTATGGGGGCCTTGAGCCAGCCAGCGGAATAACCCTTGCCCATCATTCCATATTTTCCAGGAGCAGTATTTTTTCTAAAATCAGCGAAAAAGACCCCATTAATGCCGCATTTTCACCAAAACCCGCACGCAGAACAGGGACTTTGCGGGAAATGCTGGCCAAAGAATAATGGGGCATCTTTCGGCGAATCAAATCAAGGAGGATGTCGTTATGCTGAACCAGGCCGCCCGACAATACGATACACTCCGTATTAAACAATTTAATCAAAGTATCTATACCGATGCTAAGGTATCCGGCTGCTTCCGCAATAATATCATTCGCCAATAGATCTCCCTTTGCTGCCGCATCAAAAACAGCTTTTGCGTCCAGATCTTCCGCATTATACAGGAGCAAAGTGCTTGAAGTCTCTGACTGGGCCATATTCCGGGCAATATCTGCTAAACCATATCCCGATGCAAGTGCCTCCAGTGTGCCTGAAACACCTTCAAGGCCTTTTCGGGAGCTGTTTTTATCGACCACAATATGTCCAATTTCACCGGCAATACCGTCCACGCCCCCAAAAAGTTTGCCGTCGATAATAATGCCGGAGCCAATACCGTACCCCAGATTAATGCAAATGAAGTTTTTATATGCCTGGCCCACGCCATAGAGCAATTCCCCCAAAGCAATGAGGTGGGTTACATTTCCCAGGGCAATATTCAATGGGGTATACTTCGAAAGCGCCTGCTGAATATCCACATCTTTCCAGCCAAAAATCGGTGAATACTCTACCAAATTGGTGTTTTTGTTGACCATCCCACAGACGGCAATTCCAATTCCCCAAACGGGATAAGATTTTTGCTCCGCCCGTTCACACAATCTGCCGATCAGTTCGCCTGCCTGTTCCATGATCCCATCAAATCCTTTTTTCAAATTGGTGGGTACCTGAATTTCAAAAATAAATTCACCATCCAGATTGGAAAGCGATGACCGGATAAAAGTGGCCCCCAGATCAATCCCAATCACATAATTTTCTTTCGAATGAAAACGGATCAATTGCGGTCGCCTGCCGCCAATAGACGATCCAATACCATCGGTTTGGATAAGATTTAAGTGCACCAGACTGTCCACAATTCGGGTTACAGTTGGTGCACTCAGACCCGATAAACGAACAATTGCTGCTCGGGTAATCTCCTTTTCATTCCGAATCAGTTGGAGCACTTTTATTTTGTTCTGATTGGCCTGCGAATCGAATTTTTCTACCGGAGTTCCTGCGCTTGTCATCTTTTTCTTTGCGTTACCAGGAAATTACAAAATAGCATTAATCTTGTCCAATTCTTCCTTGGAAAACGCGTAGTTATCCAGACACCGGATAGAATCCAGGACCTGTTCGGGCTTGCTGACTCCAATCAGCACAGAACTGATCCGTGGGTCTTTCAGTATCCAGGCAAGTGCCATTTGCGCCAGGTTTTGACCGCGCTCTTCTGCCAGTACATTCAATTGGCGGACTTTATTAATTTTCTCCTCAGAAACCTGGGATTCGTCAATGGCACCGTTGCCGCGATGGCTGGATGCCCTGGAGTCTGCCGGAATTCCCTTTAAATATTTGTTGGTCAACATCCCTTGTGCCAGCGGAGAAAACGGGATACAACCCACGCCATTATCTTCGAGCACATCTAATAATTCATTTTCCACCCATCGTTCAAACATGGAGTATTTGGGTTGATGAATTAAGCAAGGCGTGCCCAATTGTTTCAATATTTGAATGGCTTTTGCCGCTTCTTCTGGTTGGTAACTGGATATTCCCACATAGAGCGCTTTTCCCTGGCGCACCATTAAGTCCAGCGTGCCCATGGTTTCTTCGAGGGGGGTATCAGGGTCGGGGCGGTGATGATAAAAGATATCCACATAGTCCAGGCCCATCCTTTTCAAACTCTGGTCGAGGCTCGCTACCAAGTATTTTTTGGACCCAAAATCGCCATATGGCCCCGGCCACATGCCCCAGCCTGCTTTTGTTGAAATAACCAATTCGTCCCGGTAAGGAAGGAAATCATCCTTAAATATTTTTCCGAAATTTTCTTCTGCTGAACCCGCTGGCGGACCATAATTATTCGCTAAGTCAAAATGCGTAATACCACTGTCAAAAGCAATCCGTAAAATATTCCGGGCATTTTCCAAGACATCAATGTGGCCGAAATTATGCCAAAGGCCGAGGGAGATTGCCGGCAACTTTAATCCGCTGTTGCCGCACCTGCGGTATTCCATGTTTTGGTAGCGTTGGGGACTGGCTAAATACTGCATGACACAATTATTTTAATACTTTAAAAGTGAGTGGATGTTTTTTTTTCAGAGATTGGCAAAAGTAGTTGAAATTTTGCTTTTGCAAGATATTGTGTAACTATTTGCCACAGAGGCCACATCATTAGTTTTCACGTAGAGTGCACAGGCGTTGTGTTATCTAAGCGTACTGTTCGCTCTATGTCCTCTATGCAAAAACCTCCTATGAGGCACTAACATTTTATACTTTTAATGGTCTTTATTACATTGAATTGGCCAACAATTTTTGTAATTTCAAAGATTAATTAGATTTATTACTACTTTTGCAAGGCTGTGAAATAAAGTTTTTGAACATTCAGTTACAGCCATGCGCTTAGTCTATATTATATGTTAAAAATACTTTATGAATTGTAGTAAAAAAAGCACTTTACATGAATAAAAGATTAAATGTATTTTTTCTCCTGTCGGTTGCAATATGCTGTAATTGCGCTACCATGACGGGCCAAAAAGCCATAGCGGCAAAAAGACTTCCTGATACCCAGGGCCGGATTTTAGTCAACCAGGTAGGATACCCTGTTAGTGCGGTTAAAGTGGCATTGCTTCGGGTAAAAACAGAAAAATTTAATGTGGTAAATGTAGCCAACGGGAAAGTGGTGTTTTCCGGGAAACCAGGTCCGTTTCAATACTGGGAACTATCCGGCGACAGTGTTTGTCCCGCCGACTTTTCAAAGGTTCTCAAACCCGGTAAGTACCAGATCTGTGTGAATAATAATGCGGTTTGTTCTTATCCTTTTGAAATAAGGCAGGGCATTTATACCGACATTGCCCAAGCCTCCTTAAAGGCATTTTACCTGATTCGCTCCGGTACGGAAATTACAAAAGAATTTGGAGGACAGTGGGCCAGATCAGCCGGCCATCCTGATACGGTGGTTTGGGTACATGCTTCTGCCGCCTCTGCGCTACGGCCCGAAGGATTTAAGATATCCAGCCCCGGAGGTTGGTATGATGCAGGTGATTACAATAAATATATCGTCAATAGCAGTATTTCTACGTACACCTTGTTGCTTTTTTGCCAAATGTACCCGGAATATTCCAAGCAGCTTAAAACGAATATTCCGGAAAGTGGCAATAATATCCCGGACCTGATGGATGAACTTTTAGTCAACCTGCGCTGGATGTTGACCATGCAGGATCCTGACGATGGCGGTGTTTACCATAAACTGACCAATAAAAAATTCAGCGACTTTCTTATGCCAGATAAGGCTACTGACCCAAGATATGTAGTGTTGAAATCCACCGCTGCTTCACTCGATTTTGCGTCCACCATGGCTATGGCCTCCCGTATTTTAGATAAAAGCGAGTCTGCAGAATTAAAAAAACTTGGGGAAACCTGCCTTGTCGCAGCTCAAAAAGCGAATAAATGGGCCAAAGCCAACCCCGCTATTTTTTTCAAAAACCCTGCTGATATTGCCACAGGCGAATACGATGATACAAAACTCAACGATGAGTTTTTCTGGACGGCAACGGAATTGGGATTGGCTGAAAATAATTGGGCGCTGATATCGGCCAAAGATATTGCAGCGCAGGAAATGAAGGTGCCAGCCTGGGATTATTCAGGTATGTCGGGCATCATATCCCTGTCGCTCAGTGACAATTCTGGTGCTTCGGAATATAAAGCCGCTGCACAAAAAATACTGCTTGTATATGCTGATAAATTAGTGGAAAAATCAAAAAAATTGCCCTATAAAGTCAGTATAGATTTTTTTAATTGGGGTAGCAATGCTGATGTAGCGAATCTGGGACTCATCAAATTAGTCGCTTATAAAATCAGCAACGATAAAAAATACCTGGCTTCGGCACAAGGTGATGTTGATTATTTACTTGGCCGAAATGCCACCGGATATTCGTTTGTTACCGGCTTTGGCGGCAAGCAGGTGATGTATATTCACCACCGCCCATCCGGCGCTGATGGCATTGCTGAACCATATCCGGGGCTTTTGTCAGGCGGCCCTAATACGGCGACATTTGCCGATTGCCCCAAAATTACCCGGTCCAAATTCCCAGCTATTTCTTTTGTTGATGAGGAATGCAGCTACTCCACTAATGAAATAGCCATCAATTGGAATGCACCGCTGTTTTTTTTGTTAGGCGCAATGGACGCTTTCACAAAATAAAAACGGCGCTTCTTGCGGTTGTGCCAGGCAAGATGGTTCGAAGCAAATTATTATTCACCTATTCAGGAGAATGTTAAATAGTAAAGTTACCATACAGACACCTTCAGGGGAGGACTATATGTTGGCTTGCTATCAAAAAAATGGGCTTTTACCTGTTTGCTTGTTTGAGCGTGTTCTTTAGCATGTATTCACACAGATCTCGCAGACCCTTCGATGCCTGTTCCTTGCCTGTTCCGCTGGTTGCTCTACTTGACCACGCAAGGCGTGGGCTATCTACGGTGAACACGCTAGGGCCGTTGTGTCGTTACAAAATAAATATATGATAAAGCATTTTTTTGTTTTGCTGTTGCTCCAGGTGTCCATCCTGTCAGCCCAGCCAGTTCCGGCACCAAGTGATGCCAAAGCCACCCCAAGGACGGCAGCGTTATTCGGTAATTTGCGGGATATCGCAGGCAAACAAATCATGTTTGGGCACCAGGACGATCTGGCTTACGGTGTTACCTGGAAACGGGAAGCTGGCCGCTCAGATGTTAAGGATGTTTGCGGGACTTATCCAGCGGTTTTTGGCTGGGATTTGGGCAGTAAATTTGGTCCGGACAGGCGGTACAATATTGATTCTGTCAATTATGATGATATGCGCCAATGGATCCGCGAGGTCTACAAAATGGGCGGTATTTCCACCCTGAGCTGGCACCTTGATAATCTTACGTCAGGAAAATCATCCTGGGATACCACGGGCTCGGTGAAATATATTTTACCTGGCGGGAAAAACCATGCTGCTTTTCTCGAACAACTCGATGATTTAGCCGCTTTTTTAAAAAGTCTGAAAACCGATGGTCTGATCAAGCGCAATATTCCGGTTATTTTTCGCCCCTGGCACGAGCATACCGGAAGTTGGTTCTGGTGGGGCGGGCACAATTGCACCACCGCTGAATATGTGCAGCTGTATCGTTTTACGGTGGATTACCTGCGGAATCAAAAAGGCGTGCATAATGTGCTTTTCTGCTATTCTCCCGATGCGTTCAAAGACAAGGAGAATTATTTGGAGCGCTATCCCGGCGACGAATATGTAGACGTTATGGGGCTTGACTATTATTACCGGCAAAATAATTTACAGCAAAACAGCATCGACCTGCCCCAAAAATTAAAAATACTTGGTGAAATAGCCGCAGAACACGGGAAATGTGCCGCTTTCACCGAAACCGGACTGGAATCTATTCCACAGGAAAAATGGTGGACAGAAATGCTTCTTCCCAATCTCGAAAATACGCCGATTGCTTACGTGATGGTGTGGCGAAATGCCCGTACCAACCACTGTTACGCGCCCTATAAAGGCCATTCCAGCGCAGCAGATTTCGAGGTATTCAGCAAGAATGAAAAAATGATTTTCCAACGGAATGTCCCAAAGATGTATAAACGTTAATTATCTCCGAATCCCATACACCAGCTCATCCTCATACACCCCGTTTTTAAACAGCGTCTTTTCCAGGCGTGCTTCTAATGTAAAACCCGCTTTTTCCAACACTTTTTGGGAGCCGATATTGGACCCGAACGGTCGGGCAAAAATCCGGTTGATATCCCAGGTTTTGAAGCCGTATGCCACCATTGGAGGGATTACTTCCGACATGATGCCCTTGCCCCAAAAGGGTTCGGCAAGCCAGTAACCCAGCTCTGCATTTTTGCATTGAATATCAGATTGCGGATGGAGACCGATAGCCCCCACCATTTCCTGGTCTACCACCACCGCAAAAACATTGGGCGGATCTGCCTTGCTGGCCATGTTCAAAAAAATTTCCCCTTTTTCGCGGGTGTAGGGATGGGGAAACTGATTGGTCAGGTTACCGGCAATTTTGGCATTGTTGCCATATTTCACTAAATTGTCTAAGTCGATTAAGGCAATGGGTCGGATGGATATACCCATAAAGTTGAAGTTTGTATGATCAATAGACAATGAAAAAAGGGAAATAAAAGTTCCTGCTCTGGCTGGCCACCACCAATATTTACCGCAATTCAAAAATGCCTTCCACTTCTACCGCGACATTCCCGGGCAGCGATCCCATGCCTACTGCACTTCTTACCCCGATACCATCTTCGCCCCACAGATCAGCGAAAAGGACGCTGCAGCCATTCATGACTACCGGGTGTTTGGTATAATCTGCTGTGCTGTTCACCATTCCGAGCAGTTTAATCACCCTGCCTACCCGGTCGAGGTCGCCCAGGTGGTTTTTGAGCGAAGTCAGTATAGCCAGACCACACTGACGGGCTGCGGTTTGGCCCTCCTCTTCCGAAAGATCGGCACCCAGTTTGCCGGTGATATAACTCCCATCTGTTTGTACCGAAACGTGTCCGGAGACATAAATTAGGTTGCCCACTTGCAGGCAGCTTTTGTAAATACCCTTGGAAGAGGGCAGGGTAGGGAGGGTCAGGCCCAGGTCGGTGAGTTTTTGTTCGATGTGCATGAGTTGGTTGTTAGTTAATTAGTTATCAGTTAGTCAGCGGATTCACCCGGTCGACCCCTGCAAAGTAAAGAATGATATGGTTATTGGCCGGATCTTTTAAATGTACCTCGCGCCAGCGGGAGGGTTTTGATAAAACACAAAATTTTGTGCATAATGTTGCGTTTCGAGTATATTTAGTACCAATAAGAAAAATGGTAATCTTATGATCCGAATCCTGATTTTTATCTTTCTCCCTTTTGCTCCGATCGCAGCACAAAACTACGTTATAAATAGCAGTTTTGAGCGGGCACGCGTATTAGATACCAAACTTAAAATGGAACTTAGTTCTTGCGCATTTTCCAGCAACCCGGAAACGTTTAACCTGAATGTAGATAATTGGCATACCTATAAATTAGTCACCCCTGATATTTTCTGGATAGATACCACGGCTTCCTGCGAAAAAGGTTTATCCAAACCCCACTCCGGAACTAAAATGCTGGGACTCATTATGTACCTTCCCGGAACGGATGGCGACCACGAATATGATTACCACGAATATGTGGAAGGGAGGCTCGCAAAATCCCTGTCGCCCGGCCAACGCTACCGGGTAAGTTTTTGGGTCCGGGAGGCCAAAAAGGCAGGGGCTGAGCATTTGAAGGGATTGGGTGGCGGCGGCGTGAAAAGCGAACCGGTGAATTGTGGCAATTTTGGCTTTTATTTTGCCACCGAGCCTTCTACCGATAAAGAGGATATTCGGCGGAGTATTTTCGATTATGGTATAAAGCCGCAGGTCAATTTTAAAGAAATCATCCATACAGGCGATGGCTGGGTAAAAATGAGTGCTATTTTTGTGCCCGACCAACCGTTCCGCTATTTTATTTTCGGCAATTTTTTCTCCGATGGGGTCACACCCAACGACCTTCCGCAAGAACGACATACTGTGATCGACGCTTTCAATGCCAAACAGCCGGGCGACTGGACCAAGATTATCCGGATGGCCTATTATTGTTTTGATGATTTTTCGGTGACGCTTGCCAAAGAGGACATTCCTGTTCCTCCTACTTCAGCACTCGGGAAAAAATTGGCACAAGAGAAAAAAATTTCCCTTTCCACCACTCTCCTGTTTGAAGTGGGCGAGGCCTTGCTCAAACCAGCAGCCGGGCCGGAGTTAGATGTATTAGTGACGGCTTTACAAGAAAACAAATCGATGCGCCTTGAAATTGGCGGGCACACCGATAATACCGGCAGTGAAGCCTATAACCTGGATTTATCGGAACGGCGGGCATCTGCGATACGCGACTATTTGGTGTCGCATAGTATTGATTTTCAGAGACTTGTAATAAAAGGCTACGGTACCTCAGTACCGGTGTCAGTGAACACAACGGTAGGAGGCAGGGCTGAAAACCGAAGGGTAGAGTGTAAGGTGTTGTAGGTATTGGCCGCGTTGGAGCGGGATGTCGATTTTGCGGGATGTCGATGGAGTCCGTGTCTAATCCCTCAGATCCGTGTTCCTGCGACATCCCGCTCGGAAAAATCCGTGCTCATCTGTGTCTCATCCGTATTCCATCGACATCCCGCCAATCCCGCCAATATTCTTCAGGAGGCATTGATACCAAATAACAATAAATCAAGGTCCTCGCCAGGCAGTCGTACAGTGCCTTCGGCTTTCATCCCTATCTTTTGGATCAGATTGATAGAAGCCACATTTTCAGGGTCAGTGATAGCGACAATCCGGGGGATATTGAGCTCCTCCAAGCCATATTGCAAGGTTGCAGCTGCCGCTTCATAACCGATGCCGTGCCCTTCATACTCAGGCAACAACGCAAATCCAATATCAATGTCATCCAAACCAATGCGCTGGATTAGTCCACACATGCCTACCGGTTTATCCTCCACTTTCAAAACGATCAACCACAGACCGAATCCATTTTTCAGGTAGCTGTTGATCGGGCCATTATCAAGGTAATTGATGGCATCGACGGTGTTGTGCACGCCGCGGTCGCCAATAAACCGCAACCAGGATGGGGTATTCACGAGGTCGACAATAAAGGGTGCGTCGTCATGGTGCAGTTCGCGGAGGATCAACCGCGGCGTTTCGAGTATTTTTCTCATTTTAATGTTTGCGTTTAGCTTCCAGTTCAGGCAATTGATTTTTATAGGCTTCCACATCCCAGGTAATTTTCCAGCGCAGCACATAATCGGCCAGCGGACCAAGTCCCACTTTTTCGCGTCGTTGGTCCACGTGGTCTGGATCTTCTAATGGAGAGACGTAATAAGTGCCGGTTTCGGCGTCTTGCCCGATCTGGCTGCCGTAAATCTGGCGGTTGCCCTTGCGCAGTGCCACACGGTCTTCGAGCAAGGCCAGGTTTCCGGCATTGGCGTTGCCTTTTTGTACAGCGTCGCGCATCATCGGCAGGTATTTTTCCTGAATAGCCAGGTCAGCGTGCTGAATCACCAGAAACAACGTAGTATTTCCCTGGGCACCGATAAGACTGGCGCTCAACCATCCACGGGTATCCAGTATATTGGTGATGTTGATCAGGTTAATAGAGTCAGTTTGGCTGATCAACCGCCAGTGTGCCGTCATCTGTTCCGACTGTCTGCCATATTTTTTTTCAATATCGGCGATCTGCATCCGGTATTGCTGGTCGCTCCGGTAAATGGAATCCAGGATGGCCACCAAAGGTTTGTCAAAACTGGCTTCCGCTTTTTCTTTATTGGCTTTTACAAGGGTGCATAATTCCTGCCAGCGCGGGTCACTGTGCAGCAGATTCAGGTCGGAATCCACGGTAAAATGATCGTATTGGGTATAATTGGACTCCCGGGCTATCTTAAACAATTGTTCAAAAGCCGTTTCCTTGTCACCAGCCATGGCCCAGGAACAGGCCGCATTGTACCGGTCGCTGCTTTTGGCGGTTTGGTCATTACTGGCAAAAGCTTCCGCATATTTTTGTGCAGAGGCGAGATAAGTATTGGTCTGATAGAGTTTCCAGGCTTCCTTGATCAGGGCGTTGTATTTTTCGCTAGTTTGGGCAAAAAAGGGCGTGCTGAAAAGGAGAAAACAGGCGATGAAAATGGAAAGGTGCTTCATGTATTCAAATTTTGCAAGTCAAAAGTGAAAAATGTTGGCCAAAGATAAGGAATAGTGTTTAGTGTTTAGTGGTGAGTGACATTTCTGGTTTCGGGTTACTTTTGGAAAAGCCACATGATTGAAGAGAGTGTTCAAAAAACTGTGTCAGACAGAATAATCATTAGGCTAAGCATTGATGCTTGATTTGAAATGGATGCAAAGTTGCAAATAAATACGATTCCAGGCTATAATGGACGCGCTCCAGTCTTTTGTGATATTGCGCATGGCCATGTACAGGATTTTTTTAAGTGCGTCTTCAGAGGTAAAAGCCCCTTTGGACTTCGTAAATTTTCGGAGTTGTCGATTAAAACCTTCGATGGTATTGGTCGTGTAAATGAGTCTTCTAATCTCAGTGCCGAAGTCAAAGATGGTTCGCAGTCGATCCCAATCGCGCCGCCAGTTGGCTACCGCCGGGGGATATTTTTTGCCCCATTTTTCCTCCAGTTCGTCCAGTGCAAGGAGCGCAGCGGTTTCATCAGTGGCCTGGTAAACCTTTTTGAGATCAGCGGTAAAGGGGCGGTAGTCGCTGTAATTCAAATATTTGACCGAGTTGCGCACTTGAGGTCCACTCAACCACCACCTCACCACTAAACACTCACCACTAAACACTATTCATTACCTTTGTGCTTCATTACAAATAAAATCATCATTTTGAATCAATTATACCAGGATCTTCAATCCGCCAAATCGCGGGGCGAAAAAAAAATGGCCGTGCTTTTCGACCCGGATAAAATGCGCCTTGGCCGCATGAACCAGGCATTAGACCTTGCTGTGGAATGCGGGATTGATTATTTTTTTATTGGCGGCAGTCTGGTGGTCAATAATATGCTCGACGATGTGCTCAGTGCCGTCCGGGAGCGTTGCACCATACCGTTGGTGTTGTTTCCTGGCAATTCCTTCCAACTCAGTTACCGCGCTGATGCCCTGTTATTTTTATCGCTTATCAGTGGCCGGAATGCAGAATTGCTCATCGGGCAGCACGTGATTGCAGCGCCGTTTCTGAAAATGTCGCCCTTAGAAATCATCTCCACCGGGTACATGCTCGTCGACGGCGGCGTGCAAACCTCCGTGCAATACATGTCCAATACCTACCCGATTCCTGC
This sequence comes from Saprospiraceae bacterium, assembly GCA_044350415.1. Lineage (GTDB taxonomy): Bacteria > Bacteroidota > Bacteroidia > Chitinophagales > Saprospiraceae > M3007. The sequence goes on from JBILHQ010000182.1 coordinate 11,816, forward strand.
CCACAAAGAAGATATTGCCGTATGCACTGCCATCGCCGGCGAAATGCTCGGTCTGAAACTCATTTATATGGATGCTGGTTCGGGTGCTAAAAATCCCGTCTCCGAAGTGATGATCGAAGCGGTCAGCGGTGCGCTGCAAATTCCATTGATCGTGGGCGGCGGTATTCGCACGCCTGAGAAAGTAGCCGCCAATTATCGCGCCGGTGCCGATGTAGTGGTGGTGGGCAATGCGATTGAAACAGATCCGGGATTGATTCGGGAGATGGCGAAAAGCAGGTATTAGTGGACGTGCTAAGAAATTGCTTCCGGTTATCTACCTGCCTTTGGAACAACACTACATCCACACCACAACAGGTGTTTTCTTCCTTTGACCACTCAGGATCAGAAAATAAGCAATCCAAAAACAGGAAAGGCATTCTCCGATTTTTTTATAGTCACCGCGAAGTGGTTTTGTAAAATGATCGGTTTTCATCAGTTCCGTTGACAAGGCGTAAAACGCAGGCGATGCAGCGCATCGGCGAGGCTTTACAACGCAGTCAGCGGGGCGTAGGGAAACCGAGCAATTACAAAACCACTTCGCGGTGGCTATAGCAACCTGCTTCATGTTGTGTCGTTGTGGCAAAGTAAAGAGCATTGGAAATATCGTTTGCAAAATCCTCCGCTTAATTGCTCCTGTTTTAATTATTCCCCTGATATTTGCAACCAGGGAATCTCGTGTTCCTGTCATAGCGTGTATGCTTTAAGGTGTGGTAACCCAAACATACACGCTTTTTTTTATTTTATCTTACTAATTCGCCTCTGGCGGATTCTTTCACGAACCATTGT
>JBILHQ010000183.1:0-12623 GCA_044350415.1 Saprospiraceae bacterium
TTATACTTAAGTTTTCCTTCAGGCTCCAACTGAACTGTTCTGCTTTCAAAGATGCTTCAATGTTTTCTGCATTGACCACAGAGTTGAAAAAGTTCGCATTGGTGGTGAAATCCACTATTTTAGAAACGGTATTTTTGATGGTAAATTCCATGCCGTATGCATATCCCGAATTTGCGTTTTGGTAAGAGGATACAATAGCATCTCGGCCGAGGAATTCATTGAACTCGTTAAATTGATATCGGGTGATCAAGTTGTAAGCGTGCCGGAAATAGGCGGTCGCCAGGAAATTATTGGAGCGATTGATAATATTTTGCCAGGAAACCTCAACAGCGTTGGTAAATTCCGGCAGCAACTCCGGATTACCTCTGGAAAGCAACAATGAGTCGGAAAAATCAGAAAATGGAATCAATTGAAAAAAGGAAGGTCTGTTTACCCTTCTTGAATAATTGAATTGGAGATTATCCGCTTCATTGAGTTTATAAGTGGTGAAGATACTTGGAAAGAAGGAAACGGGATATTGATTACCAAATTGGCTGCCTGTAATCGGCAAATCACCTTCATATTTGGAACTTTCCAGGCGCACACCTGCCTGATAGCCCCATCGTTTATAGGATTTACTGAAGTTACCGTAAGCAGCGTATACCTGATCTAAATATCCATATTCATCAGCAAAATTATTGACCCGCACTTCGGTTCCGGTAGCAGCTTCCCTTTGATAGGTTTCGTTATCGGAGCGGAAGGCGCGAATTGCAGCCCGTACGCCCGTTTCAACTTTCATGCCATTGCCCAAAGGCGTAGTATAGTCACTCTGAATGGTGTAAAACTGGTTGTCGCCCGTCCCTGATTGCCGTTGATTTCCAGCAGGCCTCAGGCCGAAATAATCTGTTGCAAAGATAGATTCGTTGCTGGAAACCGAACTATTGAAGTTAATATCGGCCGTTAGCTCTCGGCCTTCCACGGGGAATAATTTTTTATAAAGAATTTGGCCGCCGGGACTAAAATTGCGCCGTTTACTATTGGTATTCCGTTTTGAAAAAAGGGAATTACCTGTGGTAACGCCATCCATCAACAAGGTATCTGTTTGGATATTCAGAACATCCATATTTGAAAAATTCCCGCCGTTGATATTTGCAGCAAAGGTGATCGTATTTCGATTATTGATAAACCAGTCTACACCTGTCCGGCCATTCAGAAAATAGCGGTCATTTTGGCTATCATTGTTTTGGAAAATATTGGTGCGTGGCGTTCCAAATAAATTGTGCCGATCAGTTGAACTGGTTGACAAGGAACGGCGAAAATTGAGGTTTCCGCTCAGAAAGGCATTGAATTTTCCTTCCCTGGCATTGATGTCAGCACCTATATTGGGACGGGTTCTTTTATCAATCCCGGCCCTGACAGAGCCATTATATCCGATCCTGCGTTCTTTTTTGAGCACAATATTAACGATTCCGGCGCTGCCGCCACTGGCATCATATTTGGCTGATGGATTCGTGATTAGCTCCACATTATCAATAGCATCAGCAGGAATCTGATCGAGGGAAAGATTGGTGGGCCTTCCGTCCACAAAAATTTGAGGTGCGGCATTGCGGAGGGTAAGATTACCGTCAATGTCTACGGAAAGTGAGGGTACGTTTTTGAGGGCGTCTTCGGCAGTTCCTCCGGCGGCATTCAAATTCTTATCCATTTTGAATATTTTTTTATCCAGTGCTAACGAAAAACCAGCGGCCTCGCCAACAATTTCAGTCTCTTTTAATAAAATATTAGCCGGTTTGAGCCTGATATTACCCAAATCTTTGTTGGCCTTGGAGGGATCTGGTCGGGGCTGTCCTTGTCCGCGTTTAAATCCAAAAGTGACCAACGACTCGTAAGGTTCATAACCAATACAAGTAATCTTAAGCGTGAATTCACCCATGAGAGAGATCTTTTCCAAACTAAATTCCCCATTTTCGCCAGTTAATTGTCCGCCCAGAACAGCCTCTTGTCTTTTTTGGGTGATGGAGTCCCAGCGCATTCCCATTAGCCGAATAGAAGCGTATTCTACTTTTTTTCCAGTATTATCATCCAGCAGTGTCCCGTAGAACCTGCCAATATTCATTTCTGCTCCACCAAAATCTTTCCGCCCGGTGTCAGTTGGTTTTTGTGCTGATAATGCTGTGGTACCCGCAACCAGTGCGGTGATCAGTAGTAATAATTTGTACATATGATAAATAAATAATGGAAGGTTCAATGCGTTTTGGGACAAAAAATATACCTTGCTTTGAATATCCATAACAAAGGTATGACGAACCGACTAAAGCGTCGTAGTTTATTAGGAAGAAAGAGGTGGAACGGAGAATTTGTTCAGAGCTTATTCAATTTCCCCTCATCTCCAAAAGTTTTTTTAGAAGCGCGGTTATAAGCGAGCGCAGCCTCTTCGGCGGTTTCAAACATGCCCAAATGTACTGCCTTACCTTCAACCGAAATCACGGCCCTAAATCGCCGATGTTCCTGATAGACCCCGGTATATCCGGTTGAGCTGGTTGTCTTTCGCAGCCTGCTGACCGTAGAACGGGGGCGGAAAGTCAGGTTTTCTAATCGACAATCTAATTTGTCGCCATTAAGGGCGCTCACCACCAGCTTTTTATTGAGCCTTTTCTCTGATAGAAACCTTTCTGCAATAACTTTATGAAGATAAATCGTCTCGGTTTTCTGACCGCCATCGCTTTTCCTCCAAACTTTTTGAAAAACAGCACAACCGCTTGAATGCTTGCGCAGGTTTCCCAAGATATTCAATTCAGACAAATGCAAATCAGTACTTAACCACTCATACACCTGGTCATTTAACCGCACAAACTCGTCTGCGTTTTTTAATTTTACCTTAAAAATCATATTAAGTCATGAATTATTGAACATGGGTAGGATATCCGATCGTACTTTGCCCGCCCAAAAGTAGCGCGTCTGCAATGTTTCTATGTGAAATTCTATGTGAAAATACATTCGTTAAACAAATTTGCGACCATTAGGTTCATCTATGCTGCATCAGGAGTCTTTCGGTATCTCTTTTTTTCAAATTCGCCCTTCTCAGGTACTGGAATTGCCTGTTCGGGATGTAATTTCAATGTTACGCGATCATTTTGGCTCGTTCTGGGATCAGGCGGTTAATCCATCGGCTCATATTCCTTCGCCTGTTCGCCAGGAGATATCAGCTTCCTGGATTAAGCGGGCCAAATGTGTTGGCATTAATGTTAGAACTATTGACCATTTTTGGAATATTATCCCCTATGCCCTGACCTTACCAAAAGCACAAAATGCAATTCATATTTTGCCAGTATGGGAACCCGGGGTAGTGGGCAGTTTGTATGGCATGTCGTCCTGGAAAATAAATCCTGAATTTTTTTCAGGTGAATTGGCCCAGGAACTTCCTCAATTGAACTCGGTTGAAAAGCAGCTCAAGGTAGTAGTTAATATTCTTCACCTGATGGGCAAAACAGTGGGTATGGATGTCGTACCGCATACCGATCGTTTTTCTGAGCAAGTATTAGCAAATCCGGGTTGTTTTGAGTGGCTCCAGCGGGATGATCTGGTTATTGTCCGGCAGGAAGAATACCTCAGCGAAGCGGTGCAGCAACAAATTTTTTATTGTTTGCAAGAAATGGGAAGTGCTACCCCTCTTTTCCGGCTGCCTAATGATGCTGTTACTTTTTATTCCCGATTTGATGAAAATCAAAGGTGTTTGATGCTGTTTGGGCCGCCGGATGATTATTGGGGAAGGTTGGAGCGGCGAAAAACAATCATTCAATGGCTTTATCAGCAGGGTCTGGAAACTGTCCCCGCTACTATGGCACCGCCATACCGTGGATTGGAAGTGGATCCGCATGAAAATGCAATGGTTATTGATGAAGACGGGCGATCCTGGCGGGACTTTCGTATTACCCAACCCGAAGCCATGTCGAGGGTGTTTGGACCGTTGACACGCTATAAGCTTTATGGTGCAAAAGACGACAACAAATATTGGGAACTTGATTTTAACAGACCTATCAATGCGGTTTGGGAATATGTATGCCAACATTACCATGATATTCAACGTACCTACGGTTTTGATTTTATGCGGGGCGATATGTCGCACGTACAGATGCGGCCCGATGGTGTGCCGGCGCAGCCCGATGCCTACTATGACTTACTGGGGGCTGTGAAAATAGCCGTGCAAAAAGAATCACCCTGGTTCGGGTATTTTGCCGAAAGCTTTATGGCACCTCCGGGCGAAATGGCTTATGGCGATGAATATGACCATCTCGAAGCGTCATTTGCAGATACCACTTTAGGCGATTTACAATCAGAACCCGTGGGGACCGACCTTTTTGTGAAAGAATTTGCGCGCTACAGGCAGGTGCTGGAAACCAGAAAATTTGCGCCGAATTTTACGATGATGACAGCAGATAAGGACGATCCCCGGTTTGATCGTTTTTATTTAAAAGGCAATGAAATTCGGTATTTTATTGCCCTTTTTCTGCCCGATATGCCTTCCTATATGGCTCTTGGTTTCGAATGCCGCGATCCCCATCCATTTCCTGCAGCCAATGAATATTATACCAAGCTGTATGTTTTTCAAGAGAAAAAAGGGCCTAAAAGCACAAAAGGGCCCTACCTGTGGGGGAATAACAACCAACTTTATGCACAACTTGGCCGACAGAAACTGATGTCGGCCGAAATAAATGAGGCAATCTGTAAGGCTAGGGTGGAATGGCTGATGCCGCCTGATCCGGAAGGAATAGAAAAAGTTATAGGCTGGTCAGCAGGCGGTTATGTTTTTTTCGCCAATTTGGATACTGTACGAAATGCTCCACCGATAGCCCTCCCCGCTGGGACGCAGGTACTTTTCTCCACTCAGGAAGAAGTTGTTTCCCAAAATCGGTTTAAGCCGTCCGGCATTATCCTTTTTCCCGGCGAAGGTATTATTTTAAATCAGCAAATGGAAGGGTAGTCGTACCACAAAAGATGTATCTTTGCACCGTTTTTGTCTTTTATGTGTCAAAAACAAAATTTGGTACGCAAATTGAAACAACAATCCAATATTAATGCGCGTTACTACAACTTATTAATATCTAACTTATACTATCATTACAAAACTAGTTAATTCAATGAAAAATTGGCAAAAAATAATCGGTCTTGCGCTCTTAGCAGCTATGTTTCTTTTGGAAGCTTGTCACCGCGGTTATGGTTGTCCGGGTGCCGACTTATAATCCTTTCCTGACGCAACAAATTTTCTTTGTTTGTGTTTGATATGTTATGAATTGGAAACCACTCAACAATCCCAATCAACTGGCAGACATTATCTTGCAATCTGGCAAGGTGCCTTGTCTTATCTTTAAACACAGTACCCGCTGCAACATTAGTTCGGTGGCTAAGTTCCGGCTGGAAGATGATTGGAATTTTTCTGCGGAAGCGATCGAGCCCTATTATCTCGATTTACTTCAACACAAAGATATCTCTAATATTATCGCTGAAAAATTTCAGGTTTGGCATGAATCGCCGCAAGTGCTTTTGATCGCCAACGGCGAGTGTGTGTATGATGCGTCACATCTGGACATTAGTGTCGCTGAACTGCAGGAGTCATTAACGCAAATTAATTGATTCCTTTCTTATATGTTTCAACACCCGTAAAGCCACCGGAAGGTGCTTTACGGGTGTTTTCTATTGGTAAAAAGTTACCTTTACAAAAATTACAATACCGCCATGCCTGTTCACCGCAATAAGGAAGATATTCTCAAAGAAGTGCTCACGATTTTTTCCACCCACCTGGAAACTTCCGGTCAGCGAAAAACACCGGAACGTTTTGCGATCCTGGAAGAAATCTACAACAGAACCGACCACTTCGACGCGGAGGCGTTGTATATTCACATGAAAAACAGGAATTACCGGGTGAGCAGGGCGACGGTTTATAATACGCTCGAGCTCCTGGTCTCTTGTGACCTGGTGAAAAAACACCAGTTTGGCAAAAATTTGGCGCAATACGAAAAATCGTACGGTAACAAACAACACGATCACGTCATTTGTGCCAATTGCAGTAAAGTTGTGGAATTCTGCGACCCGCGCGTCCAGCAAATCAAAGATATGATCGGGGAGTTACTCAATTTTCAAATTACCCACCACTCTCTCAATTTATACGGTATTTGCGGCTCCTGCCAGAAAGAAATTGAATTTGGCATCATGCGCAATAAACCCAAACACGATGAAGAGGAACCAGGATGGGGTGATTAGTGTTTAGGTGATTTACGATTGATTCGATTTACGATTTACTATTATGCAACTCGATCCAAAAACGCTCCATAACGAAATTGTTTTCCAGACTGCCCGCAGCGGTGGCAGTGGCGGACAAAATGTCAATAAGGTGGAAACCAAAGTGGAACTCCGCTTTGATGTTTTGAATTCGGCAGTACTGACCGATTATCAAAAGGCTTTTATGCAGGAAAAATTAGCGGCGAAAATTTCTAACGAAGGAATTCTGGTCCTGCAACATCAAACGGAAAGAAGCCAATTAGCCAATAAGGACAAGGTAATCAAAAAATTTAACGACCTGATTATCAAAGCCTTTACGCCCGTGGTTAAGCGCAGAAAAACGAGAATCCCCCAAGGCGTTATGATAGCCCGCAGAAAGGATAAAGAGCGAAAATCAGAAATAAAAGCGGGTAGACGGTTTAGGATTTACGATTAATTTGATTTACGATTTTGCAGCTATAATTCCTGATTGGCCAATAGGGCAGCAAAATCGTAAATCGTAAATCAAATTAATCGTGAATCAACCCAGGCTTACTGTTTTCGAAGGCGCAATCATTTCATTTCTTACGCCTATCTGCCGTAACGTATTTTCTGCCACTTTCAAAAAGGCATCGGCAACAGGGTTATCTATCTGAAGAATAGCGGGTTTACCTGAGTCGCCACCTTCCCGAACGCTTTGTACCAAAGGGATTTGACCAAGCAATACCGTATTGGCCATTCTGGCTAATTTTTTACCGCCGCCTTCGCCGAAAATATAGTATTTATTATTGGGCAGTTCGGCCGGAGTGAACCAGGCCATATTTTCCACCACACCCAAAATCGGCACATTTACCTGCGGCAACAGGAACATATTCATCGCTTTGATGGCATCAGCTAAGGCTACATCCTGCGGAGTGGTCACCAGCACTACGCCTGTGACGGGTACAGTTTGAAGTAGCGTCAATTGCACATCGCCTGTACCTGGCGGGAGATCGACCACCAGGAAATCCAGGGTGTCCCACAAGACATCGTTGAAAAACTGTTTGATGATGGCCGCTAGACGGGGGCCGCGCAAAACAACCGCCTGTTCTGCATCAATGATATTGCCGATACTGATGACTGGTATGCCATAAGCGTCGAGTGGTATCATTTTCATGTGGCCGGTTACGTCCTGTACTTTGGGGCGTTGACCAACTAAACCGAGCATCGTAGGCAGACTTGGGCCATACACATCGGCATCCATCAGGCCCACTTTGGCACCCAATTGTTTTAGTCCGAGGGCAAGATTGACGGCCACCGTGCTTTTACCCACGCCGCCTTTACCTGAGGCGACAGCGATGACATTTCTGATATGGGGAACGGCGCTGGTGCTTTGCTGACTACCAGGAGTACGAGCAACGTAGTGAACATTCACATTAGCCGAAGAAAATTTTTCCATGATGGCTCCAATGCAAGCAAAGTTCAATTCTGCTTTTCCCTGCATTTGCAAGGAAGGCACCACCAAAGAAAAATTAACGTTATTTTCTTGAATATCAAGGTTTTCAATCATGCCGGCTTCTACGATATTGCGACCAGTTTGTGGGTCGCGCACCGTTTGAAGCGCTTTTAATATATCCTCTTTTTCCATAAGGCTGCAAAGGTAAGGAAGTTTCCTGTATGTTTGCCAGATGGAATCCCGTCAAATAGATCTGTTTAATCTGGGTCTTATCGTACTCTCCCTTTTGGCAGCATTTGCGCTGCCTTTTCAGGTTTTTTTATTCTCCTATGCGGTGCTGGGGCCGCTGCATTATATCACCGAAATTAATTGGCTGGACGAACGAAAATATTTCAGTCAGTCGCGGTATACGCCCTGGGTGCTTGGCAGTATTGTTTTGTTGGCCTGCCTGTTCACGTTTTACCGGGAAGGGGAGCGGCAAGTGCTGTTTGCTGGGTTTACACAGGTCATCGATGCTGTTGTTGCACGTGGTGTGATTGTCTTTGCCACCCAGAATTTTGCGCATTTTATGTTTTTTGCTTTTGTGGCAGCAGTGGCACTCACCGCTTTTAAAGATAAGTGGTACCGCGGGATGGTGGTACTTATGGGACTTGGAATCGCCATGTTGTTTCATGGGAATGCCACTTATAAATTATTGATTGGCACCATGTTACCCACAATTTTGCATGTGAGCATTTTTACGGGTTTGTTTATGTTGTATGGTGCTATGAAATCAAACAGCCGGCCTGGTTTTGCCGCAGTGGGCCTTTTTATACTGGCACAGTTACTGATTTTTTATTTTCCTATCACCCCTGAACACTATTTCCTGGCACCTCCCGGCAATACGAACGATACCATGACACAAAGTGGTTTCAATAATATTTTAGGCCAAATAGGTGGATTTTTCGGCAAAGCAGGGCAGGGGAGTGCATTTGTCCTGAATTCCGAACTAGGTGTCCGGCTCGGTATTTATTTCGCCTTTATTTATACCTACCACTACCTCAACTGGTTTTCCAAAACATCCATCATCGGCTGGCACAAGGTCCCGAAGAAAAAACTAATCGGCGGGTTAGTTATCTGGATTGCATCGATGGCGCTGTACGCCTACAATTACCGCCTCGGATTATTGGCCTTGTTGTTTTTGAGTTTAATGCACGTGGTATTGGAGTTTCCTTTGAATTATTTGTCGGTGAGGGGGATTTTGGCGGGGGGGATCGGGCATCCTGGAAAGATGGGTGAACATTAAATAGTGCCGCGCCCACCGAATACCTTTCATGAACAAAAAATCTATCGCGCCAATTCACAGGCTATTCTGGAGGTGCTAGCCCACTTTACGGTTTATTCTAGCCACCAATACTTTTTAAATGCAAATAGTTTGTAACTATCCAGCCGCCCTGGCGGCAAGAAAAATCGTATAAAAAGATAAAATAATCATATTTTTAGGTTTTCAAATGACAGATAAAGAGCAAATAGCAGACCTCAAAGGTCAATTATCACATGCTTTGACCCGGATTGCCGAGTTAGAAGCTTGGGTAGTGAAATTAGCGACTGTCAAAATCAGCAAAAATAGCCACAATCCACCATCAAGTGATAAAGCCCGCAAGAATCAAAGCCTTCGGGAGAAAAGCGGCAAACCTGTTGGGGGCCAGAAAGGTTGTCAGGTTCTGGATATTCCGCCAATTGTCCCCGTCATGACGGAGTATCAAAGTTTTGGGACAAGGTGCACATGCGGTTATTACCAGTGTGGTCACTTCCCTCCGGGCGTTACAAACCATGTTCAATACGGCAAAAACATACCAAGTTTGGTTATTTACCAAAGTTATTACCAGTTTTTGCCTGCCTTCAGGATTTTTTCCAAAAAGTATGCAACGTTTCGGTGAGCAAAGGTACTACAGAGAACATACTGCGTCGAACAGCAGGTTAGTACTGTCACACAGCAACATGATAATACGCTACATCAAGAAATCAAAGTATGGCCAGTACCTGCATCAGATTACTTGTGCTTTTCATCTAATTACCCATCTCAAGAATTATTGACGCTACGAATTTTTAATAGTGCAGGCTTGGAAGTACTGATGCACCAAACAATAAAATTAGATCCGATTTATACTACATATTTAGACCATTTGGCAAGTGGTATATATTTTTATGTGCTTTCAGATGAGTGGGGGAAGAACCTTGCAAAGGGTAAGGTTACCCGAACACGTCAAAACTAATTTGTCAATTTTAGGCTTTAGATACCTCCTTCGCCATACATGACCCACTACATTATTGGATTTCAATATTTTGTAACAAAGCGACATAACTACACTAATAAATGTATCAATTTCCTCTTTTAAATGTGTAATTAATTGACAATCAATCACTTAATTTTGTGTATTATTGACAGGTAGCTAATGCCCAAAATTAGTTTAAAAAATAAAGCCGCTGCAATATTGCTGCAAAGTTCTGTTTTATTTATGTAAAGATAAACTTGCTTTGCGATATTTTTGCGGTTAAATTACGTTTACTCATGGAACAACCATTGCAAAATACAAAATTAGGTTTAAAACTGCCCACTGACCCGCGCTGGGTGAACCTTGCGGAGATAGATCTTGCTGAAATTTTGACCGATCACGCTTATTGTGAGCAAAAAGCGGCAACTGCTTGTATCACCCTGATCCAGGCTTATCCAGATCGTATCGAACTGGTGGAGGAACTGGCACCAGTGGTCACAGAGGAGTGGGGACACTTTCGGATGGTCCTTAAAGAACTCAAAAAGCGCAACCTTCCCCTCGGTCGGCAACGCAAAGATCTCTACGTGAACGCCTTGCTGCAACACCAACAAAAAGGTCCTACCCTGGAAAGTAACCTGCTGGATAGATTACTGGTTTGTGCATTGATTGAAGCAAGAAGTTGCGAACGCTTTCGGCTCTTGTCCTTACATTGTGCCGAAGAAGACCTTCGGGAGTGGTACCACCAGTTCATGGTCGCGGAAGCAAGTCATTATAAAATGTTCCTGGCTCTGGCGGAGTTGTATTTTGGAAAAGATAAAACGTGGACCCGCTGGCAGGAATACCTGGTCATAGAAGCGGCCATCATGGATAGGCTGGATGTGCGGGGCGATAGAATGCATTAGTTGTTGCGGTGGGGGGGCTCAATCTTAAATCCTGTAAATTACATTTTTAATATGAAGATTCCAATTTTATACGCATTGCTTTCCTTCTTTTTGCTCACCGCCTGCGGGTTGTCAAAAGAGTCACGGGATAATGCCCGCTATATGAAGCAGGCCAGACAAATTCTCACGACCACACCGGTTGTCGATACACATATTGATTTTCCCTGGAGTCTGGTGGAACACGATCAATGGTATCAGCCAGGTTATACGGCGTTTGCGTTGAAACACACGGGTGGAGAATTTGATTTTGAACGGGCGGTGAAAGGCGGATTATACGGCGCTTTTATGTCCATATATATTCCTGCGGGTTATCAAAAGACCCCAGGCAGATCCCGGGAAGTGGCTGATTCACTCATCACCATGATTGATCAAATTACAGCTGCACATCCTGCGCGGTTTGCCCTGGCTCTGCGGGCTGATGATATCATGGCCAATTTTAAAAAAGGTATCATCGCGCTTCCTATGGGTATGGAAAATGGATCGCCGGTTGAAAAAATTGAAGATGTCGCTTATTTTCACCAACGTGGTATTAGATATATTACGCTGACACACAGCAGGGATAATCAAATTTGCGATTCCTCCTACGATACCGTAGAAACCAACGGTGGACTCAGTCCTTTTGGCCACGAGGTGGTCAAAGAAATGAATCGGGTTGGTATCATGGTGGATGTTAGTCATCTTTCTGACAAATCCATTGTAGCCGTTCTTCAGGTGGCAAAAAAACCATTGCTGGCTTCGCACAGCGGATGCCGGCATTTTACGCCAGGTTTTATCCGGAATTTACCGGATTCACTGATCGTGGCTATCGCCAAAACAAATGGTGTGGTGCAGGTGCCGTTCAGCCATTATTTCCTCACTACCAACAGTCGGGAAGAATTCAAAAAAGCAGAAGGTGCCCTGAATCAAAAAGGGTATAATGCCAAAACGCCGGAAGCGCGGTATTTTATGCGCAAGGAGTTGTTGAAAGCCGCTACATCGGTCAAGACTGTCGCTGATCAGATGGACTATCTCCGGAAATTAGTAGGAATCGACCATATCGGTATCGGCTCCGATTTCGATGGGGTAGGATTGGCGCTTCCGCCAGATTTGGCGGATGTATCCATGTACCCCAACCTCATCGTCGAACTCCTGAAACGCGGTTATTCTGAATCGGATATCCGAAAAGTATGTTCAGAAAACTTGATCCGGGTGTGGAAAGCCAATGAGAAATAGGAGGCAGGAGGTATAATGGGTTAAAATGAAACAAGTTGAAGCCCAGCCAGGGAGATGTTATCTTTTCGCCGAAAAAGCGGAAATGTAACATCTCCCGATCCCGGTTATTGCTGCCCAAAATATTAAGTTGGTGTTGACAATCTACTGCATTTGAATATCTCTTAACCCGTTATTCACATCCATACCTCATACAACTGTCACCAGCATATCCGTTTTTTCTGTAATAAATCCAAAGGATTGTAATGAAAAACCTGCTTGGGCAGCAAACTGAACAAATTCTTGTTCAAAGGCAGGATCAACGGCTACCAGTAGCCCGCCACTCGTTTGTGGGTCTGCGAGAATATTGCGTTGGTACTCACTGGCTCCGGCTACATGATGACCGTAACTGTCCCAATTGCGCAGGGTGCCACCAGGGACGCATTTTTTGTCTAAATAATAATTGAGGATATCGATGTCTATGACTGGAACCTGGTTGAAATGAATAATTGCACTGGCATTAGATGCTGCGCACATTTCGGTAAGATGGCCCAACAGACCGAATCCGGT
>JBILHQ010000184.1:0-12596 GCA_044350415.1 Saprospiraceae bacterium
AAGGCCAGCAAATTGCTGCGGGTCAACAAATAGCCACCATTGGTCCGCTGCCCGAAAATGGCAACTGGCCGCCCCACCTGCATTTTCAGGTGATGCTCGACATGCTGGATATGGAAGGCGATTACCAAGGGGTTGCTTATCCACGCCAACGGGAAGTCTGGTCGAGTCTTTGTCCGGATCCATGGTTATTGGTCACCGGTCAAAAATCGCCTGTCCGCCCGGAAAAATCAGCCACCGAAATTCTCGATTACCGCCGTCATCATTTGGGCAAAAACCTGAGTGTTTCTTATTCCCGGCCGCTCAAAATGCTGCGGGGTATCCGGCAATATCTGTTGGACGATACCGGCCGCAGGTATTTGGATACCGTCAATAATGTAGCGCATGTGGGGCACGAACACCCGCAGGTAGTGCGCGCAGGCCAACGGCAAATGGCGGTACTAAACACCAATACGCGGTATTTACACGATAATATAGTACAATTCACCGAAGATTTGCTGAAGACCTTTCCGCCGGGATTGGATGTTGCTTTTATCGTGAACAGCGGCAGTGAAGCCAATGAATTGGCCATGCGGTTGGCCAAAAATTACACCAACCAGAAAGATATGGTGGTGGTGGAAGTGGGCTATCATGGCAATACCCAGGGTTGTGTGGACATCAGTTCCTACAAATTCGACGGTCCGGGTGGGAAAGGACGCCCGGGGCATGTTCATGTTGTTCCTATCCCCGATGCTTACCGGGGTTTATACCGGGGCAATACGCCCGAAACCGGCACCCAATACGCCGCTCATGTCCGCGAAGCCGTCGGTGTGATCCAGGCGGAAGGTCGTGGCCCCGCAGCGTTTATTTGCGAATCGGTGATCAGCTGCGGTGGACAGGTGACCCTGCCGCCCGGCTATTTAATGCAGGCTACGGCAGCCATCCGGGAAGCAGGCGGTCTCCTGATTTCCGATGAGGTCCAAACCGGCTGCAGCCGCCACGGACAATATTTCTGGGCTTTTGAGGAGCACGGTGTGGTGCCCGATATCGTAACCGTCGGCAAACCCATTGGCAACGGGCATCCGCTGGGCGTGGTGGTCACCACTCAGGCCATCGCCGATGCTTTTGCTAACGGGATGGAATATTTCAACACTTTCGGCGGAAATCCCGTTTCCTGCGCGATTGGCAGCGCGGTATTGCGGGTTATTCAGGAAGAAGGGTTGCAGCAAAATGCATCGGAAACAGGTAATTACCTAACCAGGCAATTGAATGAACTGGCGATGCGGTTCCCCATCATCGGCGATGTGCGCGGTCCGGGCCTTTTCCTTGGTTTTGAATTAGTCAAAAACAGGGAAACCCTGGAACCTGCCGAAGCCCAAACCACATACCTCGCCAACCGGATGCGCGATTTCGGAATTTTGATGAGCACCGACGGGCCATACCACAACGTGTTGAAAATTAAACCGCCGATGGTGTTCGGGCGGAGCGACGCGGATTTTTTAATGGATATGCTGGATAGGGTATTTAAGGAAGAAGCGATGAGCAATAAGTGATGAATGATGAGTTGCTTTCAAACATTTCTGCTGATAAACTGTTCAGAAACAGGAATTTATCGACGAACTACAGTGGTCTGCGTTTTAAAAAAAGTGGTCAATGTTCAAAACACTCCGCCTGGTATTAGGCGATCAACTTCATATTAACCATTCCTGGTTTCGCGAAAACATCAAAAAAACATTGATATTGCCCAAATTGAAGGCTTCGTGCGCCAGGTCATTGGCTGGCGGGGATATATGCGGGGTGTGTATTGGGCGCAGATGCCCCAATTTGCCTACCTCAATTTTTTTGATCACCAGGCCGACCTTCCTTCGTGGTTTTGGACGGGCGATACGAAGATGAATTGCCTCAAAAATGCCATAGGCCAATCGCTCGACAAAGCCTATGCCCACCATATTCAACGTCTGATGGTGACAGGCGCTTTTTCGCTCCTGTTGGGCGTGCATCCCGACCAGATTGATCAATGGTATCTGGGTATTTATATGGATGCTATCGAGTGGGTCGAAATCACGAACACCCGTGGCATGAGCCAATACACCGATGGCGGAATTGTGAGTACCAAACCTTATGTGGGTTCGACCAAGTATGTCGATAAAATGAGCGATTACTGCCAAGCTGCCATTACGATAAGTCGTTGCGGTATGGCCATAAGTCCTGTCCATTCAACAGTTTATACTGAGATTTTTATGACCGCCACCGGGACAAATTAGCGAAAAATCCGCGGATAGGCATGATGTATCCGCTCCTGAATAAAATGCCGGCGGATGAATTGGAGCGCATCGTCACGTAGGCGGCGTTTTATAAGAAAAATGTAGAAAAATTATAGAAAATAACTTAAAAATACAAATATGATTGTCATCATTGGAGCAGGGATTGCAGGACTGACCTGCGCGAAATATTTGAAAGATAAAGGAGTTGAAGCCATTGTACTGGAAGCATCGGATGGTATTGGCGGACGGGTGCGGACGGATATCGTGGACGGCTTTAAACTGGATCGGGGTTTTCAGGTGTTGTTAACGGCTTATCCAGAAGCGCGTAAATTGTTGCAATACAAAGATTTATACTTGAAAAGCATGCCTTCGGGCGCACGTATCCGGCGTGGTAATGCGTTTTTTGTAATGCCCAATCCGTTAAAAAATATCACAACAGGCCCACAGGCATTGTTGGCACCTGTCGGCAATATCTGGGATAAACTGAAGGTGTTGCAACTGAACTGGAAGGTGGCTGATGCCGCTGAACCCACCTCAGAAAATGCACAAAAACCACAAACCACCCTGGCTTTTTTGAAAGCCTTCGGCTATTCGGATACGATTATTGAGCGTTTTTTCCGGCCGTTTTTCCGAGGCGTTTTTCTCGAACGCGACTTGCAGACAGAATCAACTTATTTCCAGTTTTTGTTTCGCCAGTTTGCGCAGGGCGATGTAGTGGTGCCCGAAAACGGGATGCAGGCTATTCCGGACCAAATTGCCGCGCATCTTTCGCCCCACCAGATTCGGTTGAATACACCTGTTGAAAAAATAGAAGGCAAAACCATTTTTTTGCGGAATGGCGAAACCATGGTGGCCGACAAAATAGTAATTGCCACCGATGCCCGCAATGCCGCCTGGCTTTTGCATGAAACACCGGATACCGCGTTCAATGCCACCGATTGCCTGTATTTTACCAGTGATACCCCGCTCTGGCATTCCGGCGAACCCTACCTGATGATCAATGCGAATACCAATGAACTGATTGACCATTTGGTGGTACTTTCGGACATTGCGCCTTCGTATGCGCCTGCCGGAAAAACGCTGATTTCGGTGAGTGTGGTGGGGAAAAACAATTATTCGGAGGCCGATTTAATTCAAAAAATACAGGGCGAACTGGCCAATTGGTTTACTCAAAAAACAGCATGGCGGCATCTGAAAACCTACCGAATTCCGGAAGCGCTACCGCAATATTTTCAGGCGCCCGATCAGCACAATGCATTAAAAATCAATGATTTTACGTACCGGTGTGGCGATTATACCGCATACCCTTCTTTGAATGCGGCGATGAAAACGGGGCGGGAAGTAGCGGATATGTTGCATTAAAAATTATGGTTTCCGGACTTCATTGGGAATGACATGCTTTGCCAGAATCCGCTTACCGTTTCGTTTGCTTTCGTCACTTTTCTTTACGGTCCATAAGGTTTCCGTTGCTTTCCGGGAAGCCGTTTTTAAATCAATAATGGGCAAAAAATAATCTCTTGCGAGGTCAAATTGCAGGAATTGCGCATCCAATGGCGTCATTTTGGAGGGCTCGTGGATGAATTGAACCGGAATGTTTTGCAATTCGGGTACCCATTTTTTGATAAAAACGCCTTCCGGATCGTGCTTCTCCGAATTCAAAACGGGATTATACGTTCTGATAGTATTCACGCCCGTGACGCCCGCCTGCATCTGAAATTGGGAAAAATGGATGCCGGGTTCGTAGTCGAGAAACATTTGCGCCAAATATCCCACGCCCGCCTGCCACGGTTGCCAGAGCGTATGGGTAAGGAACGACACCACCATCGCCCGCATCCGGAAATTCAGATAGCCGGTCGCCTGTACGCAACGCATACACGCATCCACGAGCGGAAAGCCCGTTTGGCCTGCTTTCCAGGCTGCCAGAAAAGCGGCGTTGGTGTCGGTACGCAAGCCATCATAGGCGCCATTGACGTTATGGAATTCCATTTCCACTTCGCTTTCAAATTTTTGCATAAAATGATCGCGCCAGCGCAGCCGGTCCAGAAACTGTTCGAGATTGCGTTTGCCGATCTTCTTTTCAAAGCGTTTTGAAAACTGATACACCTGCCGGCTCGACAGGCAGCCCCATGCCAGATAAGGCGAAATACGTCCGCAATGAAAGCGGGCCGCCTCGGGCTTGGAAATGCTTTTCATGTATTGTTGTCCCCGCGTATCCAGAAACGACCGGAGGTATTTCCAGGCCGTAGTTTCACCACCTTGCTGGAAATTGGAATGGCGTGATTGGATTTCCGCGGGCAGATCGTCGCCCTTAAAAACATGTATAATATCCGGTTCAGGTTGAACGGCTTTCAGTTGGGATAGATCAGGATTTTGGATGGGCTTTTCGGCGATGGCGTACCAGTCGTCTTTCCAGGTTGCACGGTGCCGCAAACCCCGGTAAATGCCGCTGGTTTGGCTTTCCTGCCATGCAACATTGTGTTTGTTCAATAGTTTTTTTACCAGTTTATCCCTGTCGAAAGTCAGGTTAACGCCAATTTCCTGATAGGAAAAAACGGTGTTGATATGGTAGTTATCCAAGATTTTTTCAAAGATGAAAAGTACATCATTATGGCCAATCAGTATTTCTAAGTTGTTGTTTTTCAAGTGGCTGTTGATATCAAAAAGGCTTTCATACACAAATCTGTGGTGCCTGATATCGCTGTCATAATACTGCATAACGGCCGGCTCGAAGACGTATAATAACAAGGTGGGCAAGCCTGCTTTAACGGCCCTGCAAAGCGGCTCGTGGTCGTGCAGTCGCAAGTCTCGTTTAAACCATACGATATTGATTTGTTTTTTCACCGCCGGGAAGTTATACGTTGGAAGGTATAATGAAATTTGGGGTAAAAAGTTTAAGGTAGTGATGAGCGATGACATCATCTACCATCTTGTAACCTCCGAACTTCAGTCGGGTTACTGCTGGCCCCCGACTGAAGTTCGGAGGTTACAAGATGGTAGATGCGATTAGTGGTAATTGTTTACTTCGACTGAAGTTTGGAGGTTACGAAGCCTGTTTCGAATTTACCCGGGTATATAAGAAGTTCTAAACGATTATTGTTGTTGCTTTAACCAGCTAAGCATTAGGTTCACGAGATAATTAACTTGCGCAATCATTACTATGCTTACTATGAACTCCGGGTTGAACAACAGATTGGAAGGTGTGCCGCCCCATACTACTGGACATTTTTGAAAAACGGCGGAGAAAGCACGATTTTTGTGTTGACTTAAGACGCAATAATCTATGCTCCCTCCACACTTACGCAAATTTAGTGACTTGTATGATAATTATGGCTTAGGTGCCGTAAAAAATATTTGGTTGTTAACCTGTATGCTTCCTTTAGCCCGGACGGTTAACTTGTACAAACTAAATGATTCTGCGGCTGGAGTGCTTGAGAATGGCAAAGTAGATCCAATGAGTCACTACAAACGGCAGATCCGCTTTTTTCAGGATTGGGGAGCTCGAAAGGATTTACTGCATGATCTGATGCGTCATAATCTTCGGTTTTTACGTTCACTTGGATTCAAAAACCCTGGTAATGAACGGCACGAGTTGGACAATCGGGGAGACTAAAGTACATTATTTAGTATTGAGTGTCCTGGTTGAAGGTGTTGCAGTCCCGATATATTGGGTACAGTTGGGAAAAATTGGGGCCTCAAGCCAGGAGGAACGAAAGGCCATGTCTGAAACGGCATTTTCACTTTTTGATCTGAGCGGAATGACGCTGCTGGCCGACCGGGAGCATATTGGCAAAAGTTGGTTTAAGTTCCTTAAAGACAACAAGATACATTTCGTAATACGCCTTCGGGTGACCGATTATCAACAAGATGTAAATCTGGCTAAGGGGAGCAGTTATGAGACCTTGGAAAATGGAGTGTCTGTTCAAACATATGAAAACCAGCGGTTTTAATCTCGAAGATATGAATCTTAAAGACGCCAACAAAAATCTGCTTATGATGGCCATCGTTACAACTGCATATATACTGGCAATTCGGGAAGGATTGAAATGCAAAAAGAAAATCCCCATCCAACGATATGAGGATGGTACACAAACCAGGGAAGTATCATTATTCCGGCAGGGACGCGCTATCCTGACCGCTAAATGCTTCCGATTTATTGATTTTCTCAAGTACCTATTCAGTATCCTAAACCCTAAAAATCATGCGCTTTGCAAAAATGTCCAGTAGTATGGATGTTAACACGCACTGGCTGGTGGCGTCCATGCAACAGCAAATATGCAGATAACCGACTTATATTTTCAAATCATGTTATTTTTCCTTTTTTACAAAGTGACTCATCGTCATGACTCCAAAAGTCGCATTTATGGTAACCTTGAGTTTACTAGTAATGAAGATATTTTATTTTTTTTGTAAATTTAACAAAAAAACTAATAATATTTAATTTTACTTCCTATATCTTTGTCAGGAACACCTCAACCGATTCTTATGTTTTGCAATTACCCAAAAATTGCCAATGCCGACGATCTTTGGTATTACGCCTTTTCCGGTACGCGTCGAAAGTGGATCTTCTCCTTTCTCTCTATTTTTTTTATATTTTTATTACCTGCTCCCATCCCGGCACAGCAGGAGATACTTTTTGCTAGTGGTTTCTGGGGTGTTCCTCCGTGGATAATGCTTCTTTTGATGCTGTTGATTATTCTTGGTCTTGCCCATCAGATATTCAAAATGCAACGGTTGAACCGGCTATTTGAAAAAAAACTGTTGCGAGAAAAAGAAATACTGGCATTGGAGCATGAGGAACAACACCGGTTTTATGCTAACCTGATTCACGAAGTTATCAAAGGAGAGGCCCAGTCGATCCTGCTCGAAACCCCAGCAGAAAACAGCATGAAAGAACAACTGACCGATTTTGTAAAAACTTGCGAACTCGGTCAATATTTTGTAGATAAAGACAATAATGATTTGTATGACCTGATGAAAGGCATGGAATTTATCTTCTCCAGCCGCCTGCATTCGGAAATGGAGGAGCGGTATTTTTACTGTGAAATTGACCCTTTGCTTAAAGGTACCCGGCTCAATTACCGCCAAAAGTATGAACTGATTTTTTTCCTGCGCGAATGCCTGAACAATATCCGTAAACACGCCCACAGTCGCCACATCGGTATGAAAATAAAACGCGAAAACAGCAGCGGGAAGCCGAATGCCGTGTCGCTGGAAATCAATGACGACGGCATAGGGCTTCAAAAAGTGTTAGGTATTGAAGAACCTGAATTGGAAATCAACGAAAAAAACCTGCCACAATTTTTTGAGCAGTACCTGAAGCACCGCAGGTGTACCGGTATTCGCGAAATATTTGTCAAAGCGGCCCGGATGAAAGGCCAATTAGTAATGCGTTCTGTAAGAGAACAAGGCACACAGGTCCAATTGCATTTTTTTCCGGATTCAGGATAGGGCGGTAGGCAGGCAATCTTTACTTTTACCGTTTCTTAATGCTGATAATAAGATGATAGCCTTTTTCGAAGACAGCGAGTTTTTTCTCCGCTTAGAGCAACTCTTTCTGCAGCACCACCTGCCCGCAAAAGGCTGGCGTGATTATGAACACCTTGTCGAAAACCTGCGGGACTGGCAGCCTAAAGTTGCGCTTTTGGATATTGAAATAAATGGTAAAGCCGAAGCAGGCCTGGAAGCCTTGCTGGTGATTAAAAACCGTTTTCCGCGCATCAAAACGATCGTCCTGACTGGTCATCCCGAATATGTTTTTAAAGCCTTCCGAAGCGGTGCCGATGGTTACCTCCTGAAAGAAGAAATAGCCTCCTCTATTGAGTATATCAGGGAGGTCATTGACGAAGTGATTCATGGCAAAATATTCATGTCCGGAGAGGTCCGAAAGATCATTGTAGATTCTTTCCAGCCTTTTGAAAAAGTCAACCTGAACACCCGGGAGCGGCAAATCATCTGCTTAGCAGCAGGTGATAAAAGCGGTCCTCAAATCGCCGATATGCTGCAATTGAAATCTCAAACTGTGGAAACATACCTGAAAAATATCAAGACCAAATTAGACTGCCACACTATCCAGGGGGTGGTGGCAAAAGCCCTTCGCAATAATTTGATTGACTGGGAGGAGTTTTTATCCTGAATTCAGGAGGGAGATTTGGTGGGATTCGGAGAAGTTGGGGCGGAATGATTGTTTCGCTTTTAAGTGTGCAGGGCTACCGTATAAATTGCAACGAAAACGGTAAGCAAAATAATCGATGATAGCATACGCACTCAAAATTTTACAGGCCGAATTAGAAAATCATATTGATATATATGTTCAGGATCATCTCCTGGATAAAGTGGTGCTTGCAAATTTATCTGAAGGGCTGGAAGGAAGTGGAGATGGATTGGTAAAACGGGAAAAAATCGTATTGTCTATCGTAAATATTAAAGAGGAAAAAACGCTCAAGAACATTCCAACTTATGTTCGGAATGATGTAACATTAAAAGCTACCTACGAGAATCCTCCAGTTTTTCTTAATTTTTTGCTGCTGGTGACCTCAACTCATGTTGATTATGATAGCGCAATTACCTATTTATCCAGGGTGGTCCGGTTTTTTCAGCATAAGAATGTTTTTACACAGGATAATGTCGATCCCAGTATTTTAGATAATGTAAAAATAGTAAAACAACCTGTTAGTCCTTTAGATAAACCAGAGACATTCAAGTTGATTTTCGACCTGTATTCTCCAACCCTGGAAGAAGTGAACCATCTCTGGGGCACACTCGGTGGCAAGCAATATCCCTTCGTATTGTACATGATGCGGATGCTAGATTTGAA
Source organism: Saprospiraceae bacterium (assembly GCA_044350415.1). Lineage (GTDB taxonomy): Bacteria > Bacteroidota > Bacteroidia > Chitinophagales > Saprospiraceae > M3007. The sequence continues at coordinate 9,055 of JBILHQ010000184.1, forward strand.
ATACAAAGCGGTGCAAAGTGAAAGTGGACTTATCACGGAAGTGGTCACCGAATTCAGTCACAAAAAAGCAGTATCTAATTGATATGGCAGAGCGTGTGGTCATTGGGTACAAGCGCCTGTTTGAGGTGCGGCTACTTCATCACTATTGGTTGGATGAGGGTCCGATAGTGTTTGATCTGATCGCAGATCAGGCGGAAAAGGATAAGCGCTTGCTGACGTATGATATGCGTAAATTCTTGTCGGTTGCGCCGACCAAGGCTACGGAGGCGGTGCTGAAAGGGCTGGGGTGTATCTTTAAGGATACGGCTTTGGGGTTTGTGGTGGCGGTGCCGGCCATAACTCCAACTCCTATGAATGAAATAAATCTGGCTGATGAGACATTTGAGTTTGTTGTCAAGGTGGAAAATGCTGACTTTTTCAATTATACAGCATTAACGCTTCAAAAGCAGCAGATTTCTGAATTGTACCATCAACCGGAAGATAAGATTTACAGGTACAAGGAAAATGTGGCTGTTTTTTCTAATATCAATAGTGCTTCAAGGACTTTAGGCGGCAAGAAAATTCTTTTTTTATCCCAGGAAATACAATCCCTTGTTGCTGCCGACAAAGTGGAATCGCTATTCAAGACCGGTAATATTTTAAAGCAATTAATCAGTGACCTGCATACCGAAACACAAGATTTAGTTGCCAATGCAGATGATTTTCCTGCTTTTTCCAACCAAAGCGATGCTCCAGATATTGTTCCTCCATCCGGGCTTTCAGGAACACCGCTCCGAGGAATTGAACTGACAAACGACTTGCCCAACGATATTTTTGCCTTAATTAATATACAATCATTGCCGCCAGTTAGTGAATTTAAACTGCTGAAGGAGTTGGATGCCCCCAATCCGTTGCACCTGATGGATTTTCAGGAACCAGTTTTTGAAATCCGGTTTAGAAACAGGTCAACTATCAGGAAGTACTATAATAAAGCGACAAAAGCCCCTGGAGTAATCGAACCTCATCCGCTGCCGCTTACTTTTTATGGCAATGCAGGAACGAAACAAAAGCCCTCAGAGGGGTTTGTAAAATATCGAAAAACAAAAGACTCCAATGAACCCGGATTTTCGACCGCCCCTTTACGGCTCGTGTCCGAAATTTTTGAATAACCATTATTTTTTCACCAAACCAAAATAATTTTTATGTCTGGCATTTATAAAACCCCCGGAGTTTATGTGGAAGAAATCCCTAAATTCCCACCTTCCATTGCGCCGGTGGAGACCGCTATTCCAGCTTTTATTGGGTACACGGAGAAAATATTTCGTAATGGAGAAAATTTAAAGAATAAATCTATACGAATTGAGTCTATTGCTGAATATGAAGAAATTTTTGGTGGCGCACCCTCACAGAACGTAGAAATTTTTCTGGATACCAATAATAATTTTGTCAGGAGCCAAGCGGAAAGTGCGCTATATCTCTACGATAGTTTGCGAATGTTTTACGCCAATGGAGGTGGGAAATGTTATATTATTTCTGTTGGTGAATATCCTGCCAGTACTTCAGGTATTGATTCTACAGAAATAGGGTTAGGTTTGCTGGAATTAGAAAAGGAAGATGAACCAACCATTATTTTAATGCCTGATGCCGTTTCAATAGATACCGCAGGGCCATATAGTGTTCAGCAGCAGGCATTGACACAGTGCGCTAAACTGATGGATCGGGTGACGATTTGCGACTTAGTTAAATCTACTAATTTAACTGACTTTATTGCTAAAGTAGCAGAATTCCGTATAGCAATTGGTATAAATGCTCTAAAATACGCCGCCATTTATGGCCCGTGGATAAATGCCAATCTTCCACGCAGGATTTGGCATAAAAATCTTCGTTTAAAGAGAGACGGTACAAGTAGTGATATTTTATTGGAAAGTTTAACCACTGATGTTGATTTGTTGAATTTGATTCGGGATATAAAGCTCGCTGAAACAACAGAAACCACCATATCGGGAGCGGAAACAACTATTAGTGGCGCTGGCAAGACACTGGAGGATACCCTGCAAGCTGCTTTGGATAATTACAGATTAACAGATGGTACTACATCCGAGGCTGATCTTGCAACTGCTTTACAAAAATTCACCCAACTCACTTTTGACGTATTAGCAGCAATTCAGGGGGTGAATACGGCATCATATCCTGTTAATACGCAGTTCAAGTTAGTAGATTCTATTGTTTCCTATCTTGCTAATAACTCAGGTTTAAAAGATGCTGTATTGCAATTGGCAGCACATCATGAACATTTAAGTAGCGTAGCAAGTCCAATAATAGGCAATATTATCACACCAGGTACAGAATTTGATGCCACAGCAGCCTTACTCGGATTGACAGACGGTGCTACTTTATTGGGTGCAGTGTCTCCTGCAGATGTCGCTTCGCAATACCCTGCAAGTGTTGATACCAGTAAAAAACGCGCTGATGTAGCCAGGGATGCAGCCTACAGTGCTTGCTTGCAAGCCATTGGTATGTTCAGGTCAATAGCTGGCAATAATGAAGAATTTGAAAGAAACCTGAATAATACGCTTTTGATCGCCTTCGGTAAATTCAAAGAATTGACTACGAAAGGCGCAGAAGCGCTCAATTTGTTGCCGCCAAGTGGTGCTATTGCAGGTATTTATGCTAAAACAGACAACGAACGCGGTGTATGGAAAGCCCCGGCTAATGTTAGTCTGAATGCGGTCACCGGCCCCGCCATCAAAATCTCTCACGAGCAACAGGGCGAATTCAATGTCGACGTCAACGCAGGTAAATCCATCAATATCATCCGGTCTTTTCCAGGCAAAGGCACGCTCGTATGGGGGGCCCGAACCCTCGCCGGCAACGACAATGAATGGCGATATATCTCTGTTCGCCGGTTCTTCAATTTCGTGGAAGAGTCGGTTAAAAAAGCCACCGAACAGTTTGTTTTCGAACCTAATGATGCCAATACCTGGGTGAAAGTCCAGGCCATGATCGAGAATTTCCTGAATACACTTTGGCGACAGGGGGCTTTGCAGGGCGTAAAACCAGAGCACGCATTCTATGTCGCTGTTGGTCTGGGCAGAACAATGACACCATTGGACATTCTCGAAGGCCGCATGATCATCGAAATCGGTATGGCTGCCGTACGGCCTGCAGAATTTATTATTCTTAGGTTCTCGCACAAAATGCCGGAATCTTAGTGATTTACGATTGATTCGGTTTACGATTGTATAAGTGTCAGGAAACTATAAGTTTTCTACGGCAATTAATCGTAAGCGGCAATGATCATAAATTGTAAATTTCACCACTCCATCATTTCATTATTTCCTTACTTCATAAAAACATGGCACAAGAATATCCTATACCACGCTTCCATTTTCAAGTAGACTGGGGTGGAGCAAAAATAAGTTTCAGTGAGGTGACTGGCCTCGATATGCAGGTCGAACCCATTGAATACCGGCACAGCGACAGCAAAGATTTCAGCAAAATCAAAATGCCGGGAATGCGCAAATTCAGTAACATCACTATGAAACGCGGCAAATTTGAAGGTG
>JBILHQ010000185.1:0-12585 GCA_044350415.1 Saprospiraceae bacterium
ACCTAATTGTTCAAATTTGTTACCGTGTTTGGCGGCGGGATTGTTTTTGGTGTTTTGGGCGTAAGTAGTTAAAATACAAACAGATAGAAGAAGCGTACTGACTAATCGCATATTTATTATTGTTGTTGCGTTTTTAACGCTTTTAGATGTTAGTTTACCAGGAACAGCAAAATGGTTATTTCCAGCAGTTTTTATACCTTTGCTGAACTATGGACCATTTTTCGCTATTTTTTTGAAAAAGTGGATCATGAAACCGAAACGCTGAAACCATTTTTATTTTTCAAATGCAAAGACCGTATCTTTTTCGCTATTTTTACTGGTTTTCCCTTCTTTTTTTATGGTGTATTTCTGGCACTTCGGTACATCCGTTCTTTATCAGCGTAACAGAAATTCGATTGGAACCCTCGAAGCAAACGTTAAATGTTTCCTGCCGCATGTTTTCCAGCGACCTCCAGGATGCGTTATTGAAGTTGTATCAACACCAGGCTAACCTGGAAGTGGCGGACAATAGAGCGGGTGATTACCTGTCGAAATACATCAATGAGCGGCTTCAGATAAAGGTGGATGGCCAACCGATTGCTTTTCGTTTTGCAGGTTATGAAAACGAAGAAGAATCCACCTGGTGCTATCTGGAGGCAACTGCCTATCCTGGGAATGGAAAAGTGCAGGTTAATAATGGTTTGTTATTCGATTTTATCTCGGAACAAACCAATATTATTCATTTTTACCGCGATGGCGCCCGTACTACTACCAAACTGGTGAATCCGGAACGGATAGCAGGATTTTAGTGGTGAGTGGATAGTGTTTCCCATTCTCACCACTCACCACTCACCACTAACCACTCACCTATAATCAATATTGCCGCATAAATCGCATAAACCCGTATATCCAGCCATTGCTGCATAGGAATTTTGTGTTTTTGCCGGAGGTATAGGGCCAATGCTATTTTTTCGAACCAGTTGGCCAAAACAACAGACCATGCTACTCCGGGTAATCCCCACCACCAGATAAATGTTACTCCAAGTATTATTTTGAGTGCCAGTTCGGCAATGCCGACTTTAAAAATAACCCGGGTGTCGCCCAGGGCAAGGAGTATGGAATTAGGGAGCAATACCCTGCTCAACGCCACTAATAAATAAATTTGAAACAAAGGAGCGGCATCAGCAAAATGAGGATTGAAGACGGCTGGGAACAACCAGGATGCGGTCAACAGGAGCACCAAAGTAATGGGCATGACTACATGCATCAACCGGGTGTTTCGCTGTTTTAGTTCTGCCATACCTGCTGCGTTGTCAGCACTGATGACTGGCACCATTGCGGTTCCCAATGCTGTTGACAACGCCATTGTCAGCGGAAACTCCCTGGAACCGTACCGGAAAAGGGCAAAAATGACCGGATTCATAAACCAATGGCCCACCAGCCAGTTGTCGAAAAATACAATCAGATTGCCAGTGAAAGAATTAGCGGCCATCGGAGCGGAAAGCCGCAGGAAGGTTTTTATCAAACGGGTATTCCAGGTCGCTGTTGCATATTGCCGTAATAAATAAATGGTCCAAAAAAGCCGCCCTCCTGCCAGTAAACACATCATTTGAAGGCAACCTGTAAGCCCCCAGCCTAAGTACGCCGGAATAAACACCGCCAGCATTTGCAACCCAAAACCAACCATGCCCCAACCCAGGATGGAATAGGACTTTCGCTGTACCAAATAGATCATTTCAACGGGTAAAGATGGAATATGCAGTAATAGATACAAACCAAACCATTCAAAACCAAAGAGATAGGGTAGTCCGGTAAAAAGTGAAATAATGAAACTTTTCAAGAATAAAAATAACAGGAATACCCCCATTCCAATTCCCACAAAAACGAGTACGACATTAAAAAGAAATACTTTTCGGTCGGACTCCCTTTCGTGGGTGTATACAGGTGTGATGCCTTGTAAAAGCCCGTTAACCCCTGTGAAAATAACAAATGATCCGATAAATAACAACGCTTCCCAAATGCCGATATCGGCTGTGGATAATTGGCTTTTGGCTAATAAAATACCAGTCAGTACCGCCGAACCCACCCGCATCAGTTGGTAGACTTGCATGGCCCGCGGCATGCTTAATTTCCAGAATTCAGGATTCATCATGCGTCATTCCTGAAACTGTTCAACGGAAATATCATCCATAAAAACGGTGGTGGTACTTCCCGGATTCCAAAAATACAGTTCCATGCCCGTAAAAGATTTTCGCGGCTGTTTGATGTCTATGAATACCCGTTGACTTTCTTCGCCGTCCACCAATCTTTGCGGGCGTATCATATTGTCTTTGACCAAAGTTGCACCATTGGTAAACCGAAAAATAGCCTGGGTCATTTTCCAGGTTTCGTATTCCTTGGGTGCACAGCGGATGGTAAACCACAGCCTCAGCCAACTATTCTCCTGGAGATTTTTGGGGATGACGAATTTAGGTGAAAAAGGGTGTGCGGCATTGATATACAAGGACCTTGTACCAGAGACAGGCTTCTCAGTAGTCGTTTGCACGGTATCTATTTCAAAATTATTTTCCCAAATAGTGGTAATATTTTGCCTGGCGGTGCCTTTATAATTATCTGCTTTGTCTAAGAATTTCAGCCAGTCTTTTTCGGCTTTTTCCTGGCCGTATACTTTCCAAAAATAGCGATTGGTCATTTGTTCGGCAATAAATAAACCGCCTTTATGGGCCTGGTGCGTCCACCACAGACTATGCCAAATGAAAAATCCGCAGAGTACAGGTAAAACAAATACCGTCCATTTTCGGGTAATTGCCCATTCTGCCAGACTGGCCATTGGGAATAACCACAAAGCATAACTTTGTACCATAGCCCGCGCGCCCAGACTGCCGCCATACCACCAGATACTCCAGGCACAAGTGATATATGTAAAGCCTGTTAAAAAAAGCATGACCGCAGGGAACAGTGCTTTTTGCCTTTTCCAAAACGCCCAAAGTCCAATAATGGCGAAGATCATCATGGGCGAATAAGTGAGCCAACCGGCCTTGAAACTAAAGAAAACATCGGCTATGTGCGGGTGTTTCCAGTCGAACCCCTGGTCCTGGTAACTGTATACGATCCATTCGCCGGAAGCCCATTTCCAGTAGATGACCTGCAGGCTGATCATCACAGCGCACGTGATCTTGGCGACCACAATGGTGCTCCGGTTATTCCATAAAAAACGCAGCCGGTTTTTGGATGCCGCCCATCCCGCCACTCCCCACAAAATGGGTATGATAATACTAATAATCTCCGTCGGTCGGGTAAGGGTGGCCCAGCCACACCATAGGCCAATGAGGACTGCCCACTTGAATGAAGGTTTTTCGTAGTATTTTATGGTACTGAATATCAATAGGTTGTATAGGGTAAATAACCAGTTGTGGGTCATGGCGCCATCGATGGCCGTGTAATTAAGGTAGTTGGTGCCCCATACCAGACAGAATAGTGCAATGGCTACGGATTTGTCCGAAAAATAGCGCAACAAATTGCTGCGCGCCAGCCATAGCCCTAATAAAGCGATCAATAAACTTCCCCAACTGATGGCGGCCTGGTAGGGTAGTGAAAACCCATCGGCAGGGTATCCTAACGGCGCCGCCAGTACATGGGCAACAGCAAACCACGGCAAAAACTGCAGGGCTTGTCCGCCGGAATATTTCATGACGTAATGGCCCGATTTTTCGTGTTGGAACGCCTGGCCCATTCCTGGCCCAGGGTGGTATTTTTTTTCAATTTCCGGAAAAAAGGCGAGGTTTTTCATGTCGCCATAAATAATAGCCGCCGGAAGGTAGAGGTAGTACCCCGACACGTCCCAGCTAATAGTGGCTTCTGTTTGACTTTGTTGCCAGCGTGGGTAGTACACAAAAGCCGTAAGAACGATGATCGTTGCACACAGAACAAAACTATACAGGGAATAACGCGCCATGAATGGAGAGGTGTTTTTATTGGGGGTAAATGTAGGGGTAAGAAATGATGAATAATATCTCCGTTAAAAGGATGTTACCATTTTATCATTTTTTGTTGAAAGAAACGATTGTTTCCACGCATTTCCAGAAAATAAACACCTTTTGCCCAGTGCACTGTTGCGATGGTTGTGCCCGTCCCGTTCCCGGCATAAACCACCTGGCCGATGCTGTTTTTAACCTGAAAAAAATCAACTTTCGGACCATTTTCAATGTGTATTACCAGGTAGTCTGAAAAAGGATTTGGATAGGCATTTATTTCATCTTTGAGTAGCGGCAACTGTGTTGTTTCTGAAATCCCTTCCGGTACCCAGGCATTAAAATCAAAAGATTTTAGCGATTGCAGGGCAAAAGTCACACCACCGGCAGAAGAGCGTTCATTGCCGATAAAACCGCGGCGGGGGTCTTTGAAAGCAATACTTTCCGATTGCCCGGTGATCAGTACGGTACCAAGGTTAATTCGGCGTTTATTGCCGGTAAAAAGCAGGTTGCTTTGTGGGTCGGGCCAATCCCACAAGAGCCAGGCAAATGCTGCATATTGGGTTTTGATGTTGTAGCCCAGCAATACAACTAATTGACTATCAGGCGAAATTGCGGCTCCTGTCACCAATCCATCCGTATTAAATGTCTCCAGTAGGGTAGTAGTGCCATTTTCGGGATTGATGGTGTAATGGGCGGTTTGGTAAGTCTTCCAGTTTTTAGTGAAAAGATGGAGCAGGCCATTTTTCCAGATGAATGCTTCTGCATCGAAAGTAGTGCTGTCGAGCGGGACGGCGTTGAAATTGGTTTGGTCTGGGTAAGAAAATGGAATGAAAGTCCAGGTTGAATCAGGAATATTTTCCACGCTTCCCTGTCCGATGGCAGCCAGTGGAACCTGATAGATGCCGAGATCTTCCCGGTTATTCTGGTTGTTGCCAAAATCACCCAGGAAGAGGTGGGTAGCGTTGCTGGTCATTTCTTCCCAATCTTTATTTTGCGCATTTTCAAGGGTGACTTCCTGCTGGATTTGACCATTTTCGGGATGGAATTGGTAAAATACAGGGGCAGTAGTGCCATCTTCGTGCGCCCACCATTTTCCGCCGGCGAAGGCATGGCCACTGATTTCCGTTAATTCATTCGGAAGGGTAGTGATGGGTTGGAGGACCAGAGAGGTTGGAGGGTACAAACAGGAGCCATTATTAGTCTGTGCCTGCGGATCGTAATTGAGTGCCTGCGAATCGGGGCATCCTGGTTGCGCTGTGATGCAGGTTGCCGGGGCGATCATCAGGAAAAAGAATAGCAAAAAAAAAATCATATTATTTTTGATGGTAAAGGTAGATTTTCAGCCGCATTGTTTTCTCTGATATTTCGCTTATTTTTACCCCATGAAACAAATTTTTTTTCTTTTTCTCCTTTTGGGGAGCATTATTCCGGCTTCCTACAGCCAAAGTTCGGCACTATTTAACGACACCAAAGTTGCTGAAATCTTCGTGTCCATGCCGCCTGATTCGTTCAATTACATGTATAATAACGCTATCCATGACCATTACCTAAAGGCAGATTTTGTTTTTGACGACGGGACAGTTAGCGATGTTATTCCCGAAATTGGTATTCGGCTGCGGGGAAACACCTCTCTGGCGGCACAAAAAAAATCTTTTAAGATCAGTTTTAACGAATATGATCCGAACCAAAAATACCAGGAGGTGAGAAAATTGAATTTGATAGGGGAGCACAATGATCCCACGATGGTGCGGGAAAAACTGTTTTATAAGGTGTGGGAAAAGGCGGGAATGCCATTTCGAAAGACCGCTTTTGTGCGATTGTATATCAATGGCGTTTATTATGGATTGTATACCAATGCCGAAGAAATCGATAAAATTTGGTTAAAAAGGGAGTTCGGTAATAATGACGGCAACTTGTATAAATGCACTTATCCGGCCAATCTGGCCTATATTAATGACAATGAATTGTCGTACAAATCCATCATGAACAACCCGGAATCCCGGGCGTATGACTTGGTTACCAATGAATCAGCTGATGATTATTCCCGGTTGGTAGCATTAATTAAAGCCATCAATAAACCTGCTGATGCCAATTATCCTGGACAAATTGCTCAAATTCTGAACGTGGAATCTGTACTGAAATCATTTGCAATTGATGTGGCAACAGGCAATTGGGATGACTACTTTTACAATAAAAACAATTACTACCTGTATGACAATCCGGCAACGGGCCGTTTTGAATTTATTACTTTTGATACGGATAATACTTTTGGCGTCGATTGGGTTAATAAAGACTGGGCTTTCCGCAATTGCCTTTTTTGGCAAAACACAACGGATTCCCGGCCATTAGCCTTTAAATTAATGGCTGTTCCGGCGTATAAAGATCAGTTTGTCAGGTATTTAGATACTATTTCCCGGTCAGTCACATTGCCCGATTCCATTTTTCCTTTTATTGATTACATGCATAACCAAATCACGTCGGCTGCCAATCAGGATATTTACCGAACCTACGATTATGGCTACACGATGAATGATTTCCACAATGGTTTTATCCAAACCGTCGATGGACATACGCCTTATGGTATTAAACCTTTTTTGGAAGCCAGGGGGGCCAATACACTGTCGCAAATCGCCGGATTAATTGCTATTGATGAGCCGGAAAATAAGGAGCCTTTTTCCGTTTCTATTTTTCCAAATCCCAGTTCTGATGGTTGGATGGTTATTACTGATCACCTTTTAGAGGGCTTAAAAGTAGTGGCACGGGTGCGTGATCCGCTCGGAAGGGTTTGTTATACAGCAACCTGGACTGCGAATACAACGCCTCACCAGTTGTTTCCCGCTCCTCTTCCGGCAGGTATTTATGCGCTGGAACTGGAAGCCAATGGAAAATTAGTGAGAAAGGCGGTGGGTATTAACTAATTGATAGCCTACATACCTTCAATACCGGTCACAGTGGTATACTTAAACGATAATTTTTTGCCGGGATTGACAAATTTGAAAGCGGATTGACAGGCGAGTGTCGCTTCATGAAATCCACAAAGAATAAGTTTGAGTTTGCCCGGATAGGTATTGATATCGCCAATAGCGTAAATACTTTCCTGATTAGTAGAATAGTCGAAAGTATTCACTTCAATTGCTCCTTTATCCAGATTGAGGCCCCAATTGGCGATTGGCCCCAGCTTAGGCGTGAGTCCGAAAAGGGGCACGAAGTGATCTGCCGGAATAATCATTTCACCTGTTTCGTCTTGCTCTATCACAATGCTGTCGAGGTGCCCATTCCCGTTGAGCCCTGTCACTTGCGCATTGGTAATCAGGCGAATACGACCTTGTTTATTGAGCTCCTGCATTTTTTCTACAGAATCCAATGCACCGCGGAATTCTGTTCTCCGGTGGATGAGTATTAATTCTTTGGCAACATCAGCCAGGAAGATGGTCCAATCAAGGGCAGAATCGCCGCCGCCGGCGATTACAACGCGTTTGTTGCGGTAGAGTTCGGGGTCGCGCACGAAGTATTCCACACCATGATCTTCAAAGTAATCAATATTTGCAATAGGCGGTTTCCGGGGTTCAAAACAGCCTAATCCACCTGCGATAAAAATAACAGGTGCGAGGTGTTTTGTTCCGCGATTGGTGACCACCAACCAGCGTCCATCTTCTTGTTTTTCAATGGTTTCTGCGGATTCTCCAAGCGTGAAGCCCGGATTAAACGGACTGATTTGGTTCATAAGATTTTGCACCAAATCTCCGGCGAGTACAGCAGGGTACCCCGGAATATCGTAGATGGGTTTTTTAGGATAAATCTCAGATAGTTGACCACCCACTTGCGGCAAAATATCCAGTATATGGCAGCGCATTTTCAGCAAACCGGCTTCGAAAACGGCAAACAACCCGACCGGACCGGCACCGATGATAATAATATCAGTTTCTATTGTATTTTGTGTCATTGCTAAGGCAGTTCTATTTTCCGGTGAATACCGCTTTCCTTTTTTCAACAAATGCGGCAGATCCTTCCCGGAAGTCATCAGTATTGCAACATTCGCCAAACAGATTTACTTCGGCAGCAAATCCATCCTGACCATCTTCAAAGTAGGCTGCAACACTTTCAATGATTTTAGCAACAGCCAACGGCGCTTTTATTGCTATTTTTTCGATGATTTCGGTGGCTTTAGCAACCTCCTCTCCTTGTGCTACCACATAATTAACCAAGCCGAGTTGAAGTGCCTCCAGGGCATTGATCATATCGGCCGTCAACAAGAGTTCCATTGCTTTGGATTTTCCGATATATTGCACCAGGCGTTGGGTACCGCCATAGCCAGGGATGAGGCCAAGATTAACTTCCGGCTGACCAAATTTGGCTTTTTCTCCGGCAATACGCAGGTGACACGCCATGGCCAGTTCGCATCCTCCACCCAAGGCAAAACCGTTGACAGCAGCAATGACAGGTTTGGGGAACCGTTCAATCAGGAAAAAAATATCCTGTCCGCGTTTTGCCAGTATTTGTCCCTGAACGGCATTAATTTCTTGAAATTCAGTGATGTCTGCACCCGCCACAAATGCTTTTTCACCTGCTCCTGTAATAATAACCCCTTTAAGCCCTTCAATGGCATAGGCATCAGTTTGGAAAAACTGTTGGAGTTCGGTGAAGGTTTGGGTATTCAGGGCATTGAGGGCGCGTTCGCGGTTGATGGTGATGGTCGCGATGCCGTTGGAGGTATTTATTAATAAGATTTCGTAGTTCATAATTAGTTGATCAGACAATTAATACTTCAATTTCTTCTTGTTTCCAATGCACTTTTTTCGCAAGTCCATAGTTTTCCAGGCGGTTGTGATAATAATACAGTACCCGGAAATCATCAGAAACAATTTGGTTTTCCTTGTTTATTTTCAAAGGTTTTGCCCGGTGAAATACCCCTAATTTTTTGATGCCATCCCTGATTAATTCAATGGCAGGCAGGTGGATTTCAGGGGACAATTGCAGATTCCCTTTTTTCTCCATGCGGAACAGGGCATTTTGCAGTTGTTCAATGACTTCCTCCACGACATTCATTGGGAAAATATAATCATCCGGGGGCAGTCGGAGCAAACCGTAGAGATCAAGTTTGGGGTTTTGGTGCGAGAGTATTTCAAAAACGGCAAAAGCTACTAAGTGGCTTGAAAGTACGACATTTTCGATAAAATAGCGCGTTCTCACCGTATCGGCTAAGCGTTTGGTGTATTCTTCTTCCCGTTGACGGTCTTCATTGAGATCACCTTTGGCGGAGGTGAAATACTCCTGGATATTCAGTTCGTTATGGTAGTTGTCGAACGACCGTCCTTGAGCATCCACGAAATTGCCAAAAACATCCATTGGTTTTCCGATGGAGAGCGTGATATCGTTGGTGGTGGAGACAAACTGCCACACATAGCGGAGCCATGCGCGAATACTACTTCCTTCATCTTTCAGGCGGAGGTATTGTTCTTTACCAGTAGCGCGCAGATGTTGTTCTATCAGAAAGGGTGCCTCCAGTACAAAATGGTACCCGATGACCATAGGAACGATGAACACCTTTTTTTCGCTGCCTTTTTGGCACAACGACCGTTGGGCTTCCACCGCTGTCCCTAAAAGGCCCATTTTTAAGTCGGATTCCAGCGCTCCAGTCCGGGAGCGGGTGCCACCAGGGAAAAACAGGCTGTTGACACCGCGCTGAATACTCAGGTTGGACATTGCTTTGAGTGTCTCTAAGTATATTTCATTTTTTTTCCGGCGGTCCACCCGGTAAGCACCCAGCCTGTTCATAAAATAAGCAGCTGGTCCAAAATTATACAGATTTAATCCAGCGCCATAGCTAAAGGAAGGCAGGCCCATGATCTGGTCCATGGCGTAACCCACCAAAATCGAGTCAAGATTGCTGAAATGGGTAGGTACCACCACCACCGTTCCGTGCTTAAATAACTCCCGTACCGTTTCCACCTCTCCCACAATATTCAACCGCTCGTACAATTGGCGGCGTCCCCGCCAAAGGGAGCGGATACTTTTATCTACGGCGGCATTAAACAAGCGGTTGAACAGGACGGTGAGAAACCGGACTGCGAAGCGGTGAGTTGGCAACTGAAAAGTGCCCACAATTTCCTCAGAATAGCGGTGAACGATCTTTTCTAAGAGTTTTTCATTGGTTTCTTTGGCAGTTTTGTCCTTTCTGTCCAGCGATTTTTTGATCAATTGCTTACTGATTCTGCTCCAGAACACGCGTTCATTGGGCGGATCAACTTTCCACGGTGATTCTTTAATCCGAATACGCTCGTGATAGAGTGTTTTCACCAAGACATCTGCAAGGTCTTTGCGGTGTTTGGAAATCAGCTTTTCTGTGGTAAATTCGTCAATTTCCTTGACGAAATTTTCGCGGTCCTGGCTTAACCGGTATATGGGCCAATCAGCCGAGTCCGGGATAACCCGCGGATAAGTTTGTCCTTTATAGCTCAATGACTTTTGATGATTTTATGAATATAATCGAGCACTTCATCCCTTCCACGCGTTCTTTCGGAAGAGGTCAGGAAATAATGTGGTGGTTTTTCCTGGTGCTTAGACAGTTCTTCCATAAATGCGCCGATATTTTTATCCAGGGTTGTCCCTCCGATCCGGTCACATTTTGTAAAAATGATCGTGTATTCAACCCCTTTTTCGGCTAATGTTCCCAGAAAAGCAAGATCAACCTTTGATGGCGGATTAATATTGGCATCCACCAGGACAAAGATCATGGAAATTTCCTTTCTGCTCAATAGATATCCATTGATCATTTTGGAAAGGGAGACCTGCATGGATTTCGACACCTTTGCATAGCCGTACCCCGGCAGATCGACCAAGTGCCATTGCTGATTAATCAAAAAATAATTAATCAACTGTGTTTTTCCTGGTGTTGAGGATACTTTGGCCAGTCCTTTTCGACTGGTCAGCATATTAATCAGCGAGGATTTTCCTACGTTAGACCTGCCGATAAAAGCAAATTCGGATTTACCGTCTTTTGGACAAAGGCTCTCTCTGGGATAGCTGCAAACAAAATCTGCTGAAGTGATATTCATATATTATTCAGACATATCCATAGTATGGAACACATACAATACATCATCGTCCTCTTCAAGGCGGTCGATGAGTTTGATTACTTGTTCTACTTCGGTGTCGCCGAGTGTTTTGGTGGTGGTTGGAATCCATTCCAACTGCGCACTGATGGTTTCAATACCGCGATCTTCCAGGGCCTTCTGCATCATGCCGAAGTCCTGAAAAGCAGTGTAAAGTACAGTTTCATCTTCCTCCGACTTGATTTCTTCAAGGCCGGAATCGATCAATTCCAATTCGAGGTCATCCCAGTTATGTCCGGGTGTATTCACTTTAAAAACACCCCTGTGATTAAACATGAAGCCTACGCTGCTGGAAGTGCCCAATGCTCCGCCGCAACGGTCGAAGTACATCCGAACATTAGCAACGGTACGGGTGGGATTGTCGGTGGCGGTTTCCACCAACACCGCAATACCATGTGCTGCATATCCTTCGTACGTGATTTCCTGGAAGTTCTCTGCATCCTTGCCAGCCGCTTTTTTGATAGCGTTCTCCACGTTATGCTTAGGCATATTAGCCGCTTTAGCATTCTGAATAGCGCTGCGGAGGCGTGGGTTATAATCGGGGTTTTCACCGCCTGATTTAACCGCGAGGGCAATTTCCCTTCCGATACGGGTAAATGTTTTGGCCATGCCGGCCCACCGTTTCATTTTACGTTCCTTTCTGAATTCAAACGCGCGTCCCATAAATGAATTTTGATTACTGAATGACTTATTTTTTTCGTGGTGCAAATGTACGATACAATTCAGCAAGTGATTACCATACCTGAAAAAAACATTCGGTAAAACCATCGCCATATTCCCAAAAAAACGTGACCTTTGCATGGTTTTGACGCGTTCCGGAAGTTGAGTACTTGAATAATTCCTGGTTCACGGGTCTGAAAAATCCATTAATTTTAAATTTTTGTTGCCCATGTTAAAAAGTTTGTTGTTTGTTTTTTCCATTTGTGCCCTGGTTCCTGTTTTTAATGCCGGTTGTCAAAATGTGAATGTTGTGCCGGAAGTGGAAATTTCCGAGGCCGTATTGAATACCGCCAAAACGTTCGATTTTAAATATATGGAGGTGCTCACAAAAGCCAAAACAGGCGATGTACAGTCCATTTTTGATTTTCTTCATTTCCATAAATATGTTGATGGTATTGAAGGCCTTAGTCATGGTGTTACCTGCCTTGAATTAATACCTTATGCCACCGATGCCAAATTTTCTCTGGCATGTGTCATGGCAAAGCCTGCGTTGCGCAAAGTAATTGCCGACCGCCTGGCGTCTGCACAAGGCAGTACTAAAAAAGAAGCACTCCGTAAGCCACTCAAAGAATGGGCCCCAATGACTTGGGCTGCATTGAATAATGTGGCAACAGCTGTTCCTAGTCCTGACCTGAAAATTTCTGATCCCAGCCAACAGAATATGAAAAAACCGGGCACTGAAAACCAACCGGCACCGCCTGTTAAACCTGCTTCCGATGCCGACGCGAAGCCAGACGGAGGCGGAAAATAAATCCATGAAAATATATACCAAAACAGGCGACACTGGCGAAACGGGCCTT
>JBILHQ010000349.1:0-4117 GCA_044350415.1 Saprospiraceae bacterium
AAAGCCTCCTCCTTTAAGGTGGAACTCCTTCGGAAAAATAAAACTACCGGCCGCGCACGCCGTGCCCGCGATCTTCAGGTCAGCTTTGATCTGGTAGATGTGCCACAACCATTCCAGGGAAATCAAACACTTTACCTGGTGATCACCGATGAAAATGGCAGACCAATTGCCTCTGTCAATCCCGCCAAAAAAGTAATTAATGCACCAGCTGGCTCCGTTGAAATAATGGCCATTCAAAGCAGACAAACAGAACTCGGCAATACGCAACGCCTGAGCTTCAACCACAAACTGGAAGATAAACTGAAAGCCGGCAACTATGTCATCGCTATTTATTGCGATAAAGGGCTGTTAGGCTCCTCCACGTTCCGTTTGTCGTAGCAAGGGGGTGATTTTGGTGGGCGTGATGTCGCAGGAACATGGATTAGAGGAATTAGACACGGATTTTTCCGAGCGAGATGTCGCAATGGAGGAGAGTGTTCCTGCGATATCGCACGCTATCGACATCCGGCCCACCCAAACATCGTATTCTACAAATAATCTACATCCACGGCATAAGGATACGCCATCAGGTAGTCCAGTGCGCGTTCCACTGGCAGGCTTTCAAACACCACTGCATACAGCATGTCGGTAATAGGAACGTGCAGTTTATAGTGTTTTGCCAATGCATGTGCAATTCTTAACGTTCGGACGCCTTCAGCCAGTTCAGGCATTGTTTTCCTGATTTCTTCTACCGTTCCGCCTTTGGCCAACAACACTCCGAACGAGTAATTGCGGCTATTGGGACTCGTGGCAGTAGCTACCAGGTCGCCTATGCCCGCTACTCCCACAAATGCCTGGCTAGATGCGCCAAGAGCAGTGCCAAAATGCACCATTTCTCCTAACCCTTTAGCGATGAGCAAGCCCTGGATATTGCGGCCCATACCCAAACCGCCGAGAATACCGGAACCCAATGCCACAATATTTTTGAGCGCACCCGCGAGTTCGGCTCCCAGCATATCATAAGAGCCGAATACGTGGAACAATTTACTGTTCAAAGCGGTTTGGCCCGCCTGAATAACTTCCCTGTAACTGGAGCCAATTAAGGTGGCGGCTGGTTGTCCGCTTACAATTTCAGCAGCCAGATTGGGGCCCGAAAGGCAGCCAACCCGCACCACACTGGTTTCTTCCAATACCACTTCACTCATCGTGCGAACCTCCTGCCTGCTGAGTGAAATATCCTTTTTCAAAAGATCCTCCTCGGTATACCCGCGCAAGTCCAAACCTTTTGTCCCATGAATTACAATATGGTGAGGCCGGAGAAAAGGGCCAAAACGCTGCATCACCTCCCTGAAAGTATTGGAGGGGACAATGGGAAAAATAAGCGTACAAAGCCTGGCCATTTCTTCCGGATCGGAAGTAGCCCGTACCCTTGGCAGGAGTTTAACCCCATTGACCTGTGAGCGGGTATTCACTTCGTCTACAAAATCGGCCCTGCGGCTGAAAATGAGTACATCCGTATTTACAGCGATTAAATTGGCAATGGCTGTACCAAAACTGCCTGCTCCTATTACTCCGGTCATCATTTATTGCTGACTTTTTATTTTGTGTGCCCAGGCTTCTTTTCCATCGGCATTGAAAACCTTTATTTCCAGCACCCTTTCTTTTCTGGGGCCGGAGAAATTTAAAGAGGCAAAATTATGGACTGCTACCAAAGTCCCATCCACCCGGTAAGTATTTTGCTCTTTCTGTGCCTCAGCATAAATCCCTGCTGTCAGCGAAGAAGTCGTGAGGTCGTACAAGACATTTCCTTTTTGATTGGTCACTTTACTCAGTTCAGTAAAATGCCGGTCGCCAGTAAGGAAAATAACGTTTTTTATATTTTCTCTTTCAATGAACGCAAGAATGGAATCGTGTTCTGCCTGGTAAAAATGCTGGTATGTTTCATTATTTTCGTTAGTTGTCAAGAACTGACCGCCGATAGATACCACTTTAAACGGTGCAGTACTCGATACCAGTGATTGTAAAAACCAGGACAATTGTGTTGCCCCCACCTGCGTTTTATCGGGACACGATTTACAATAATCAGGCGTGCGGTAATAGCGGTTGTCCAGCAAAAAAAAGTCGATATCGTTGAGTTTAAATGCGGTGGCCACTCCTGGCGCTCCCTCCACACCAAAGGTGGGATTGCCCCAGAACATTTTAAAAACATCCAGCGATTGTTGCTTATGCACCCATGTTCCATCGCTGTCGTTAGGACCATAATCGTGATCATCCCAGGTGGCATACTGTGGAGTCGACGCCAAAAGAGGCTGGATCTCCGGAAGAGCGCGGGTTTGGGTATACCGGTGAACCATGCCCGTCATCGTATTCCAGTCAGGCTCCCGCAAGTAGGTATTATCGCCCAACCAAATCATGGCATCGGGCTTTTGAGCGGTAATGGCTGAAAAGATATGGTGGTCGCTGCCGTATGGTTTTCCCGGACGGTCATAAACTGCCTCATTTACGTAGTTACAACTACCCGTTGCTACTGAAAATGCAGGTGGATTGGTACGGTACTGCCAAAGTGTTGGGGCAGTAAAAGTAGTTGGGTAAGCAAAAAGTTGCTTCTTTTTATTAATGAGTAACTGGTAGGTGTAAGCAATGCCGGGTTCCAGTTCGTCGGCGATACATTTTGCCGTAAAACCTGTACTTTTTTTTGTATTGACGGTCTCCGTAGTATGTTTTTCTTGAGGATTATTGGTCGGCCAGTATTCAAAGGAAACCTTGGCAGGTTGGGTGGTTTGAGCCCAAAGCAATGCTTCTTTCATATCGACGTACCCCAGCATTGGTCCGTTGCGCAATAATTTATTTTGTGCTGCAGCCAACGCTGGAATTAAAATTAACGTTACTAGTATTAATCGATGCATAATCCGGATATTTTGATCAACAATAGGGCGAAGGTAATAATTTAGTCGTCAAGTCTGGAAGTTATGAGATTGTTAAGCCACTACATCCTTTCTTCATTTCGACTATTTATCGCGTTTTTTATTTTATTTTAAAAATTATATTCGTTGCCCCTTGACAATCTCAAAAAAAAACCTGTATTTTGTAACAAATAAAAAAAGGAGGATACTATGAAAAAGATGCTGAATTCTTACGGACTAATCGCCCTCCTCACCTTCAGTTTAGTGGATGCATCCGCGCAGGTTGTTTCAAAAACGTTTTCAAAAGCGTTCAATCTTAGCGGTATTGACCATATTCAATTGGACTTGCCGGGCAATGTTGAATTAAAAACCTGGGACAACGAAACTATTCGCTTTGAAATCACCGTGCAGTTGCCTGCGGGCTCCAATCCATCTATGGTGAATGAACTGGCCAATGTGGGACGTTACAATCTTTCCCTGAGCACGATTGGTGCTGCGACTACTATTGACGCACCCAATTTGAAACGGCAAATTAAAGTGCAGGGTCAGGAATTAAAGGAAAATATTGCTTTCCTTGTTCATGTGCCTAAAAATGTAATTGTTGATCGCCCTGACAACAGTATCGTAGCGGAAGTAAAGAAATAAACCATAACAGGAACTTGTTACGGCAGGAGGCTGCTGCAATGGGTTTCTTCACCTTTCAGAGGCTGCCACTTGAAATAGTGGCAGCCTTTTTATTTTTTACAGTGCCCTCCGGATTAGTCTTTACATTTGCCCTAAATACTTCAATTTGAGTCATTCACACAGAAAATTTCCGGCAAAAATTCTGTTATTTGGAGAGCATGTGTTGCTGAAGGGCGCGCAAGCCCTGGCTGTTCCTGTCCCTGCATTTTATGGCGAATGGAGGGTCTGTGATATGCCATCCCCACCGGCGGAATGGAAGCAGTTGAAGTTGGTTTCCGACCAGCTCGCTCCTACACTACCCCTTGATTTTCAGCGATTAAGAGCTGATATTTCAGTGGGGGTCTATTTTTGGTCCAATATTCCGCAGGGGTATGGGCTGGGCAGTTCCGGTGCATTGTGCGCAGCCATTTACAGCCGTTATGTGCAGGGGGCACCGGAAACAGATTTGTTGGTCTTAAAAGGAATTCTCGGAAAAATGGAAAGCTGTTTTCACGGAAAAAGCTCCGGTATTGATCCGCTGACCAGTTACCTTGATCAACCCTTACTGATCG
>JBILHQ010000186.1:0-12523 GCA_044350415.1 Saprospiraceae bacterium
CAGTATTCCGGTTCTTTTTGAGGCTTATGCATGCAGTTCCTGCGAGGAGTAAAATCACCAGGAGAAATGAGATTTGCTTGATCATGATAGTGGTAGATAATATTGACTTCATCCGGAATAAGCCCCCGACAGTCGTAATGAAAGAAAAAGGGCCTGGCAAAACGAATCTTGACAGGCCCCGGGTTAATTGCGTGATTTGTTTTATTTTAAAACTAGAAGCAATAACCCAGCGTAAGGGCCACGCCGCGTGTTTGCAACACAGGTTTGTTGTCATTGTTATTGTTGGCATCCTTGTCCAACAGATTATTGAGACCGTAGTTGTACCGCGCATCAATAGTCAGGTGGCCGAAGCTTATGCCAGCAGCACCAATTAAGCCGTAGTTGAGGCGTTGGGTGTTGTCCTGGTCATCGAAAGTGTAATTCCGGTCGACTTCCGATATGACATTTTCATTGAAGGTTGTTTTGCTGTTATAATTGCCGCTCAAGGCGTAGCCAATCCATGGGCCCGCAGCAATATGGACCCCAATTCCCTGGTTGTTGGAATTGCCAAATTTGACTTTCGCCAATACCGGTAGTTCTAGGTAATTGATTTTGTATTGATTTTTGGTAACAGTACCCAGTAAATTGTACGTGTTGCTGCCTCCACTTTGAGAAAACAGCAATTCCGGCTGGATACTGATTATGTCGGCGATATTCATATTGAACGTAAGGCCCACTACGGCACCAGTTACAGCATGGTTCTGGACGTCATCTTGAGTAATACCTTGACCTTCCTCCGCCATGGTTGAAATATTGGCACCTGCTTTAATGCCTACCTGAGCGGTGGCCGCAGTGGCCGCTAATGCGCCGAATGTCAGTGCTAAAAATAAATTTTTCATAATAATAAGGGTATGTTTAAGAAGTCAGTAATCTGCTCTTAATTTTTAAAAGATAGAATGATACAGGGTCTGTTAAAACAGTATTCCATGAATAATTTGAGGAAAAAAATGCCCCTTGTTTAGAAATTGGGGAATTAAATACACTGAAAATATAAAATAAGGTAGTGTTTTTTCTGGCATGCCATTTTCTATGAAACAATAATATTTATTTATTCCTTATTATCCAACTTAATATAATTATGAAATGCTCACTTCGCATATTATTGATAGGAACTGTAATTTTCTTACTCTCTAAATCCAACGTAAATGCTCAAAATGAAGCAGTCCAAAGGGGAAATTTCGCGATAGGGTCCGGAATTGGTTACACTAACTCGGTCACAGACATTCAAATAGACAATGCCGGTACCATACACCAAGGTGGGAACAAGGTGTTCCAACTGCACCTTACGCCATCGATAGGTTATTTCCTGGCGAACAATTTTGTGGTAGGCTTGGGGATGGATTACTTGGTAAGTTCGTCGCGGGACAACAATCGCGACATCGCATCCGGATCACAACAAACTTCCGACACCAAGCTGCTTTTTGGCCCCTACTCCCGGATTTACTTCCCATTCGCTGGCGATCAGGCATTTTTCTTTGGAGCAACATACGGTTATGGCAGGTCAGAAACACAGATCACGACCGACGGGCAAACCCAGAATGTCAACACGACGCTTACCACTTTAGGCGCAGGCCCGGGCTACTCCATTTTTTCTAATCGCCGCGTTTCGCTGGAGGTGCAGGGAAAGTACAACTACGGTGCCAGTCGCAATATATTCAAAGTAGACGGCAACAACCAAACCGTCAGAACTACCACTACTGCCTGGGATTTCGTGCTGGGCATGCACATATACCTCAACCGCCAATAATTGATAGGCACTTTCTAAGAGCGTCGTGCACGTTCTGAACTTCAAAATTAAAAAATTATGCTGCATTATGCAATCAATAGCCTTAAGGTTTTATTTATTTTTATTGTACCCGCCCTGGCCATGACCTCTTGCCTCAAAGACCCGTCAAATCCGCCCTCCACGCCTGATCCTGCGCGTGCCCGTATCGAAATAACGGACGCTCCTATTGATGATGCCAATGTAAAAGGGGTATTTATCACGGTTGTGGATATTAAAGTTGACGGCATATCGTGGCCTGGCTTTGACGGGAAAACGACCTTCGATTTGCTCACCTTCCAAAAAGGACAGACTAAACTACTTGGAGAAGGGGAACTCAACGCCAAAACATATACAGAGATCATACTTGTCCTCGACACCGACACCGATGCTGATGGGACGTCCCCAGGTTGTTACGTGAAAGATGCTCAGGACAACAAAAGAAAACTCAGCGGGGGACCGCAAATGATCGTCAAGGCAAAAGGTAGCATGGCTACCAAGGCCGGAGAGACCACGGAGGGTATCGTTGATCTAAACCTGCGAAAATCTATCATCTTTCAATCGGGTTCCAGTACAGAATTCCAGTTTGTGACAGACCCGGAACTGCAAACCGCGGTACGCCTTGTGAATAAGGCACAGACGGGCGTCATTGCCGGTGACTGCACTGATGGCGTCTCAGGAAGTGATAAAGTGATTGTCTACGCCTATAAGAAGGGTAGTTTTGATGCGAATATGGAAAAGTTCCCACAGGGCACCTCACAAATTCAATTCAAAAATGCGATCACCAGTTCGGTCTTATCCAGCGATGGCAATTTTACGCTTCCCTTTCTTGAGGCGGGTACCTACGAACTGCGCTTCATTTCTTATAAACAAGGTATTGATGGCAAACTACAGGCAAAAGGCGAACTACAACTTAATGTAATTAGTTCCACCCTCAACCTGCTGGGCTTAAACCTCACAGCAAACGGTGACATAAATATGGACCTCGTAGTTACGGGAATCCTGTTTTTTTAAAAAAATCCCAGACATGCTCCCAATAGCCAACAGTTTGTGAATTTAGAATCGTTTTGATATAAAACAGTGATCTGCTGCCAATCTGAAGTAATTTGGTGTTGGCGGCAATTTTTTAAGTTCCGTATTTGGGCAATAATGAGGCTTTTTAGCCCCACTATTGCCCAATTTTTTTTTAAAGACATCGGCATATAATTTTATATTTCCAGTGGAGACGGCGGATCGGGGAATTGAACTGATTGTAGTGGAAAATACAAATTGAAACGGGCTCCATTTCCAGGAGAAGACTCCACCAAAATATAGCCATCGTGATTAAACATGGCACGACGACAAATAGGTAGTCCAATTCCTGTACCTTCGAACAATTCTTTGTCATGCAGCTGACCGAATATCTCAAATATTTTCTGATGAAAAGCCATATCGAAACCGATACCATTGTCAGAAAAGGAAATTATCTGGTACCCTGATTTAGGGTCGGCCCAGGATGAGATGCCGATTAATAATGGTCGATCAGGTTGGTGAAATTTAAGGGAATTGGATAATAAATGGTGGAAGACCAGGGTCATCTGATTGGCAAACCCCTTAATCGTTGGAAGTGTTGCAGCCGTTATTATCGCTCTGGTCTCTGTGATCTGCTCTTTAAATGGCCTGATAACATCCTGGATGATTGCGGAAAGATTAATATTTGTTGGGGCTTCGTTGTGGTGAAGGAATTTGGTAAAAACCAACAAGTCGTCCAGCATCTCCTGAAGGTTGGTAAGAGAGAGCGCTACTTTTTGAAGGTTAGGAAAAATGGTATTGGAGGGCTGGACATCGGGCAAAATGCGGCTGATAAAAGTGCGGGACTTACGCAGCGGCTCTTTCAGGTTGTGCGCGGCTATAAAAGTAAGACGTTCCAGATCTTCATTGGCTAAGTTGAGCTGGTGCACATTTTTTTCAAGATCCTGTCTGGCTTTAAGGCGCGCCCTCAGCTCAGCAGCAATAATAATAAAGGCATAGGCCAGTGTGCTGATGGCGGTGAGTCCGGTAATCAGTAACATTAGCGGAACGATATCGCCGCTTTCTTTTTGAGCCGCGGATCGGACTTCGAGTAATTGCTCTTCAATTTTTTGTATCTCGGCTACCTCTTGAAAAATACTGTCTGTTACTGGTTTGGCGGTGGCAATATCCAAATTTATTACATCAGCAGATGTCACATTTTGGGAGGGCGTAAGCCAATTGTCGGAGAAAAGACCGGATGAAATGTATAAATAACGCAGCCGGTTTACGCTGACAACCTGAACAACATTGTTTTTGACCAATGTTTTAAGCGAGTCAGTAATGGCGATAATATGTGTACGTTCCTCCAAAGTTTGGTTTTTCAGGACATTTTCCTGGCGGACCAAGTGACGCTGTTTTAATACCATTAACTTGAAAATACTGCCTTTTAAGCGCTCTGTTATAGTTAATACTTTATATGTGTGTTGTGTGTATTGTGTGTATTTCCTATATTCAGAAAAAAGAAAGAAGGAATAAACTGATAAAAACAAGAGGGTTAATACCGTCAGGTACACAATCAATTGTCGCGTCCAATGCATGAATCTGATTAGGTTAGTCACAAAAGTATACAATTCGAAGCATGCAACACCAGTCAAATATTCAGAAGTACTCGCAGCACCAAACGATTAAAATTTTGCCGCAACAAATTCAGTTTCTGAATCTGTTGCATCTCAATGTATTGGAGCTGGAAGACTATATCCAAAAGGAATTGGAAGAAAATCCTTTTCTGGAGGTGAATACGGAAACAGAATTTCAGGTATCACCTGCCGATCAGGATTCAGTGCAGGAAGAGCAGTTCAAAGATGACGACAATATGGACGATCAGTTTGAATTTCGAAGCCTCGACGACGAACTGCCCGATTATAATACCAAAATTGAGAATGGCTATGAATCGGACGAACCCTGGCAGTCTCCGGCTGTTCAGCCAACCGACATTCGCGAGGAATTAAAAAACCAGTGCAATTTCCTGCTCATCGATGAGCGTACGCAGTCGCTTTGTTCGTACATTATTGATTCGCTCGACGATTCTGGCCTTCTGCCCACCAGCCTTGATGTTCTTGCGGATGATATTTCATTTTCCAAAAATATATTTTATACCGACCAGGAAATGGAAGGCGCGTTGCATATTGTTCAGCGCCTTGACCCTCCCGGTATTGGTGCCCGAAATCTCCGGGAATGCCTCTTGCTCCAGATGGAACGCCATGAGTCAAATGGGATTGAGGTGGCTTTGCCCGTGCTGCTGGTGACCGATTTTATGGATGTGCTGGGGACGCATGAATATGAAGTGATCAAGCGCCAACTAAGAGTAAGTGATGAGGCACTCCGGCAGGCTGTTGCATCTATTAAAGATCTTAACCCGAGACCGCTTCGGGGGTTTTCAGAGGCTGGCAACTTTAACAATACTATCACGCCGGAATACGTAATTGAGATAGAAGGTAATGATATTTTTGTCACATTGGCCAACGGCAGAGCTGAAATACTTCGACTCAGTGAAGGATTTGATGCCCTCATTAAAAAGACCAATGACAAAAAAGCGGAACAGTTTATCCGAAAAAAAATGGAGGATGCTAATTGGCTGATTGAAGCACTTCGTCAACGCGATGATACGATGTTGCGGGTAATACGGGTCATTGTTTTGTTACAACGTGATTTTTTCCTTTCCGGCAATATTAAAGCCCTCCAGCCCATGATTCTTCGCGATGTAGCCGAGTATGTAGGGCTTGATATCAGTACTGTTTCCCGGGTAACCAGTTCAAAATATGCTCAAAGTCCTTTTGGTATTATTGGCCTGAAAGCCCTTTTTACACACACTTTTACCGGGCAGGACGGCAAAGAAATCAATAACCAGGATGTACAGGATTGTCTCACCGAAATCATCAGTAACGAAAATAAGTCGAGTCCATTGAACGATACAGAAATCTGTAGCCAACTCGCCGAAAGGGGCTTTCCGGTGGCTCGCCGCACAGTAGCAAAATACAGAGAGCAACGGAATATTCCCATCGCCCCACTTAGAAGAAATGTATGAAGAATTACGTATTACCTGAAAAAAACGCCGCTATTATGCAAAAAATACTCATCATTGACGATGAAGCCGATATTTGTTTGCTGCTCAAACGCTTTCTATCTAAAAAAGGATTTGAGGCGGAGTATGAAACGGATCCTGTCAGGGGACTCGAACTCCTGGACAGTTTCAAACCCGATTTGATATTATGTGATTTTCGGATGGGAAAAATGGACGGTGCACAAATTCTGACCTTGATTAAAGAAAAATATCCTGCTATCCCAGTGATTATAATGACGGGCTACTCAGATATTAAAGTGGCTGTCAAAGTAATGAAATTAGGCGCATTTGATTACCTCACCAAACCACTTTTCCCGGAAGAAATATTGCTTACCATCCAGCGCGCACTTGCGGCAACTTCTGACGATTCGGACGAAGGCGCACCAACGGAAGTCGCAGGACCAGGAACCCCTCGTCCGCCAATGCGCCGAAAAGGAGGCGCACAACCGGGCTATATCTTTGGCAATAGTGCTATTTCGCGCAACCTGGTCAAGCAGATCCAACTCGTGGCACCCACCAATTACAGCGTGATCATTTACGGCGAAAGTGGGTCGGGTAAAGAAGCTGTGGCGAGTGAAATTCACCACCTGAGCCATCGGGCCGGTAAACCTTTTGTGGCTATGGATTGTGGTGCCATTTCGCCGCAGCTGGCGGGCAGTGAGCTGTTCGGGCATGAAAAAGGAGCGTTTACAGGCGCTATCGACCAAAAAATCGGTCATTTTGAGATCGCCAACGGGGGAACTCTTTTTCTCGATGAGGTATCCAATCTCTCGTATGAAGTGCAGGTTTCGTTGTTGCGGGTGATCCAGGAACGACAGTTGCGCCGTATCGGTGGTACTAAACAAGTGGATATTGATGTGCGTATTATTATTGCCAGTAACGAGCGGCTATGGGACGCCAGCCGGACTGGAAAATTCAGGGAAGATCTTTTCCACCGCTTCAATGAATTTAGTATTGACGTGCCGCCACTACGCGAGCGGGGAAGCGATATCATGCTGTTTGCTGAATTCTTTTTAAAACAGATTAATACCGAATTGGGTAAAAATGTGGTGGGATTTTCCCTCGAAGTCCAGGACTTATTTCACCTGTATCCCTGGTACGGAAATTTAAGAGAAATGAAAAACGTACTGAAACGTGCCACGCTTCTTTGTGATACCAATGAGATACAAGTCAAACACTTGCCCTTTGAGATGGCGAATCATCAAAAACTCTTATTCACTGAATTGAATGAAATGTCCCATCCAGAACCCCGTGAAGCCACTGTTCCTCCAACAGCAGTGATGGTTAAACCGCAGGTGAGTTTGAAAAATGCTGCTATGGAGGCGGAAAGTGAGGTGATCCTCAATGCATTGAGACAAACAAATTTTAATAAAAGTAAAGCAGCAGAACTCCTCAATATTGACAGAAAAACATTATACAATAAAATAAAATACTATAATATTTAGGTGCTGATAATTTATAAATGTGATGTATTTAAAAGACTATTATTATACTTCATTTGATAACGCGGAGATTACCGGAATGGATGTTCTGGGGAAACTGAACATGCACATGCCTTATATGATTTTCATCTTAGGGGGGGGCGACCTGGCGCTTTTGTTTGCCAATCAAATAGTGTTTGAGGTTTTAGGATATGGGGTGGGTGATCTGCAGGGAATGAACCAACAAATATTGAATAGGGCAGAGGCTGGACACATTGCCGAAATATTAAATGATAATCAGCAAAAACAGTTCTCTGACGACAAGCGTATTCTGAAGCTGGTGATTAATCTTCAGATGAAATATGGCCTTGTTGTGCCTGTAACTGCATCAATTTCGGTATTTAAGCGCAACACGGACGGCACGCCGGCTTCCTGGTTTTTCCTGGCTCCTCCTCCCGCCCGCTCCATAGTGCTCGGGGACTGTGCGCTGGAAATGGAAAATGTACAGAAAAAACTGGAAGTGAAGGTTGCCGAGCTTGCCAAAGCATACGAAGAGGTGGAGCAATTTTCTTACGTGGCATCGCACGACCTCCAGGAACCACTCCGCAAAATCAGCGCCTTTGGCAGGCGGCTCAAAGACCAATGCGGGACAATCCTTCAGCCGGACTGCGCCCTTTACCTCGACAGGATGCTGGATGGAGCTGGCAGAATGCAGACTTTGATTGAAAATTTGCTCACACTTTCGCAGACAAAACACAAAACGGACTATTTTAGATCCACCGATCTCAACGAAATAATAGCGGAAGTAATCACCGACCTGGAAGATGCGATTACCGAAAAAGTGGCTGTTATCAATCATTCTCTATTGCCGGTTATTGATGCAATTCCAACTCAAATGCACCAGTTATTGCTCAATATTTTGTCCAATTCACTTAAATTTGCAAAGGCGGATACGAATGCAGTCATCTACGTCAGCAGCGAACTCCTAACCGGGTTACAAAAAAACGAGTATGGTTTAGACTTACATCAGGAATATGTACATCTCCTCCTGGAGGACAATGGTATCGGATTCGAAATGGAGTTCGCCGATGCTATTTTCATGCCTTTCAAGCGCCTGCATGGGCGTTCGGAATACCAGGGAACAGGCATCGGCCTGGCTATTTGCAAAAAAGTAGTACAAAATCACAAGGGCTTGATTTGGGCAGTCTCCAGTCCTGGAGATGGCGCTGCTTTGCATATCGTACTTCCTTTGGTCAATCCAGACATTATATCCAAAACGAACGACTAATAATGAGCAAACTGAACCCGATCCGGATACTAATTGTCGATGATGACGAGGACGATTTTCTGCTAACTGCTGATCACCTCAAAGGGATTAAGGGCGTACAGTTCAATACTGATTGGGCTCCCAGTTACCGCAAAGGTCTTGAACGAATGATGGAATGTACGCACGATGTATATATTATTGACTATTACCTTGGTGCTCACACTGGACTGGAACTGATCAGGGAAACTATTAAAGCACAGTGCGATGGCCCCATGATTTTGCTGACTGGTGTGAACAATCCCGAAGTGGATGAGGCTGCTGCCGAGTTGGGTGCTTTCGACTATTTAGTCAAGAATAGTCTCACCACCGACCGTCTTCAACGCAGTATTCGCTACTCATTGGCCCAGTCTGCCATGATCAAAGCAGTGAAGGAAAATGAAGCAAAATTCCGCACGGTCTTCGAAAAATCACGCGACATGGTCTTTATCACAGATGCCTCCGGCCAACTGATGAGCGTGAGTAATTCAGCGGCGACGCTCACAGGATTTGAAATTCAGGAATTGCTGCGAATGACCATCTACGACTTATTTGCAGACAATGTGAAAGCGAAAAATGTTCAATATATACTCGGAGACACAGGAGAAATATCTGATTGCCAATTTGAGTTGCTTACCCAAAATAAGGAAAAACGAATTTGTACTATTTACGCCACGATGCAGCCCGACCGCTATGGTAAAAAGTATTGCCAGGGTGTGCTGCACGACCTTACCGCCAAAATAAGGGAACGACGGGCCACGGTACTCTCCGAAAAAATGGAAGCTACCGGCCGCCTGATGCGTATGTTGGCACACGAAGTGCGCAACCCTCTGACGAACATCGGATTGGCAGTGGAAGGTTTCGCCGGGGAGCTGCCTTCAGGCAGTGACCAGCAGGAATATGTGGAAATTATTAAACGGAACGCCCAAAGGATCGATAATCTGATTACACAATTGCTGGATTCATCCAGACCCACTGAACTTAAACCTGAACCCGTTTCGCTACGGACGGTGCTGGAGCAGACCCTCGAAGAGGCGCATGACCGGCTTGCCCTTAAAAAAATAAAAGTCCTTACCCATTTTTCGGCCGGCAATGATACGGTTATACTTGATATCGGAAAGATAAAAATCGCCTTTACCAATATTGTGGTGAATGCTATAGAAGCAATGCCCGAAGAAACCGGTGTACTGCAAATGAACAGTAAAAGGGTTGGCCAACAACTGATCGTTTCGATCAGCGACAATGGCTCCGGGATTAGTCCCGACCACCTTAACAGGTTGTTTGAACCTTACTTTACCTCCAAACCGGGCGGAATGGGCTTAGGACTCGCCGCTGTACTCAATATTGTCCAGTCGCACGGAGGAAGTGTGGATGTGGAATCTGTACAAGGTTCGGGGACCACTTTTTACCTCACTTTCATCCTCCCAAAATGATATATTACTCATCTCTACATACCATGATTCAGAAAAAAATACTCGTTATTGACGATGAACAAGACATCAGGGACAATATCAAAAGGATACTTACTTCGGCCGGTTACTTTGTTCTCACGACAGGAAATTTGAGAAATGCCGTCAAAATGCTGGCAGAAGACGCCACTTTCGATTTAATAACCTGCGATATTATGATCCCTGAAATGGGCGGGTTCGAACTGATCGATGAGATCAAAGCTGATCCGGAATATACCCACATTCCTGTTTTGATGGTTACAGGTATGGATGTAGGCATTTTGAAAATGACCACTCACCTCGCAGATGATGTCCTTCCTAAACCTTTTACTTCCGAACAGCTGCTGCTGAAAGTAAAAACACTTCTGGAGGGGGCTTTTACCAAATCACAACAGCCTTCTGTGGATGCCTGAATCACTGAAAGTGACCGGCATAGTGCCTCTGCCGCACCCCAGCTAAAAATAGCGGGGGGGCTGGTTTGTTGCTCACAGTCCTTGTTGCGGTGGGTCTCCCGGAGGACGCCCCTGCAACAAGTATTCAAATTCGGTGTGCTGTCTGGTCCGGAGCACCTGTTTGCAGGAAGGATGTCGTATCTTCCCTGTTCTTGCCCTCTATTACCCGTAGAATCAGGGCCACCATTGCGATCACTAATAATACGTGAATGGGGCCGCCTGCATGATAATTAAGAAATCCGATTGCCCAGCCTGCTGACATGATTGCGGAGATGATATAAAGCAGATTACTCATAGTGTCTGAATATTTAGTAAATGATAATGACGCAAAGGTGCCGGCATTCGGTATTAACTGCTTTACACAATTCTTCCAATAAGTTACATCATTCACACATAGTATTTGCGCTGCAAACGATAACAGGAAAAGTGTGAATGATGTAACTTATTCCGGTAATTATGTAACGCTTCCGGTAATGGAGTCCCGCACCTTTGCAGTCTTAATCATTCTTAATTATTAGTCATGAAAAACTTTAACAACCTCATTATTATCAATACGCTTATTGCCATTGCATTTTTGATGAGTGCACCCCAGATTGGCGCCCAAAGAGCAACCATAGGTTTCCGGTTTATGCCTACCCTTTCTGCATTTGATTTAAAAACATCGTCAGGTGGTACCGTAAGCGGAGAAGCTAAACTCGGTTACGGCATTGGGGGACTGATCGGGGTAAATATTACCAAACACGTTGGCGTGCAGGGCGAACTGATTTACAGTGCTGTGTCACAGAAGTATACGGAACAAAATGTTGAACGCCAGGTCAACCTGAGATATTTTAATATTCCCCTTTTAGTATCGCTCAATACCGGCAAATCCAAAATGGTGAACCTGAATATCGTGGCTGGACCGCAGATAGGCGTCAGTGCCGGAAGCAGCCTCAAAATATCGGGCGGCGAAGTGTCATCTCCCGCTGCCATTCTCGCGGTGAAAAAAGGAGACCTGGGTTTTGCTTACGGTGCAGGCCTGGACTTTGGAATCAATTCCATGCGGAACATCCGTTTTGATGTAGGTTTTCGGGGTGTCTTGGGCCTGCTTGATATTAGTGACAATAGCAATACGCTTGCCACCGATTCCTACTTTATTCTCGACCGCACACATGTCAAGACCAACGCTATATATGTTGGGCTGTCATTTCTGTTCTAACTGCCTGGGATTCGGGCCTTACTCAATTAATTATTGATTTTCAATACGTTAAATTTGGCGACTCATCCGCCGGGTAATGGCCCTGCGGTATCTCTAGTCGCTTCATTTACGGAATCCGCAAGGATTGACCTACTGTTCGGCACAACCTAGGCCCCCCGGGAACACAATAATATTTACTATTTACATTTAATTTTTTACAATGAAAAAAGAAACAAAATGGTCAGTGGACTTGGCCCACAGTGAAATCGCTTTTAAAGTCAGGCACTTGATGATTGCCCACGTAAAAGGTGCATTTAAGATATTTGATGCGAGTATTTATACCACCGATAAAGATTTTACAACAGCTGAAATTGATTTGTGGATTGATGTTTTGTCTATTAACACTGGTGACGCCAAACGCGATGAGCATTTGAAAGGTGCCGACTTTTTTGATGCCGGAAGTCACCATCAAATCACTTTTACCGCCAGTACAATGGGTAAGCCCGACAAAAGTGGCAACCAGGAACTGTGGGGTGAACTCACTATGAAAGGTGTCACTAGAAACCTGAAACTGGATGTTCAGTTTGGTGGTACCATTATTGATCCGTGGGGAAATGAAAAAGTAGGATTTACGGTTACCGGAGTCATCAACCGAAGTGATTGGGGGCTGGTTTGGAATACCACACTCGAATCCGGAGGTTTTATGGTAGGCGACGAAGTGACTATTTCCTGCGACCTGGAACTGATTAATGCCGGCCAAAAAGACCTGACCATGGAGTTGGCAAATCAGGATGAAAAAAAAGGTATTTT
>JBILHQ010000350.1:0-4114 GCA_044350415.1 Saprospiraceae bacterium
TTGTAATTATAGGTAATGGAATTGCTGGTGTAACTGCTGCCAGATTTATCAGAAAGCGAAGCGATCATGAAATTCTGCTTATCTCAGATGAATCGGAGGAGTTCTTTAGCCGAACGGCCCTTATGTACGTCTATATGGGGCACATGCGCGAAATGGATATCCGGCCTTATGAACCCTGGTTTTGGGAAAAAAATAGAATAAACCGGTTGCGAAATCGTGTACATAGTATTGATTATCAATCTAAATCACTGGCAACTGCCGAACAGCAGAAAATCAATTATGATGTGTTGATCATTGCTACGGGATCGGTATCTAACAGGTTTGGTTGGCCGGGCCAGGACCTTGATGGGGTAGGAGGGTTATACCATTTGCAGGACCTGGAAAAAATGGAACACTACAGTAAAGGCCTTAAGCGTGCGGTCATCGTGGGCGGGGGGCTCATCGGTATTGAAATGGCAGAAATGTTTCATTCCCGCCATATTCCGGTAACATTTCTGGTGCGCGAGCGCAGCTTCTGGGATGCTGTATTGCCTTTGGAAGAATCTGCGATGGTAACCCGACATATACGGGAACACGGAGTCGATCTCCAACTGGGTGTTAGTCTGCAGGAAATTCAGGATGACGGAACTGGCCGTTGTGGTACTGTCCGCACTTCTGATGGAGAAAATATCCCCTGTGGATTTGTCGGGCTCACTGCTGGTGTGAGTCCGAATATTGGCTTTCTTAAAAACTCCGGGATCGATATCAATCGAGGTATCCTGGTGGATAAGTACTTGAAAACCAATATGCCAGATGTTTATGCAATTGGCGATTGCGCTGAACTTCGCGAACCTGACCCAGGAAGACGGTCGATTGAAGCCGTTTGGTATTGCGGTCGAATGATGGGCGAGACGGTGGCACATACAATTACAGAGAATCCAGTCGCTTATCAACCAGGAATTTGGTTTAATTCTGCTAAGTTTTTTGATATTGAATATCAGGTTTATGGCGATATCCGAACTAGCTTGCCTGAGGAACAGGCGACTGTTTATTGGGAACATCCTGCAGGTAAAAAAAGTATCCGGATCAACTACCACCGGGAATCAGGGGCGGTTTCGGGATTCAACCTGATGGGGATTCGGTACCGGCATGAAGTGTGTGAAAAATGGATACGCACTCAAACATCGGTAGAAACGGTGCTCTCTCATCTCGGACTAGCCAATTTTGATCCGGAATTTTACCCGGAACATGAACCTGCAATGATCGCTCAATACCATAAAATGACTGGGAAAGCCCTTGCCTCACAATCGAAAAGAGGCTTGAGTAAGGTATTGGCCTTCTTGAAATAATATTTTTTTATTTTACTTTCCCAAAATTTTCTCATCAGATAATCTTAAACAAAATAAAAAATACCAATATCCAATCCTTTGGTATCTCAATAGCGCTAAAAAAATATGGAAAGTCTTTCAATTGCACGCCCCAATCCAATATTAACTTCCGCCAGAACCAAGGCCGCACTGGCACTGGCTGCCGTTGCAGTACTTATTTTTCTTATTACATGGTCGGGTAGGGTAGTCCTCAATCCCGTAATTACATTGACTACAGCAATTGTATTGTTGGCCCTGAGTTGCTTTATTTTTATTCGGGAAGAATACCTGCGCTATCCGGAAGGTATCAAAAACAACGGAGTCTGGTTCCGCAGTTTAAGTGCACGAGGGCTTTGGGGATGGTTTATCGGTGTATTAATCACACTTTTTTATATTTGCTTGTATTGGTGGCCAGCATGCCTGAACGGTCTGATTGCCATCTTCGACCCTTTTAGCCAGGCATTCCGGCATAAACCTGCAGACTCCTGGTTTGTTTACGGTTCATTTTACACCATTTCGGTACTTTTAATGGGTATTAAATTTATTTATAAGTACCGCCACAACCAATATCAACTGGTACGTACCATATCGGTAATGTTTTTCCAATTAGGGTTTTCCTTTTTGATTCCCGGAATTATGCTAAGACTTCAACAGCCTGAGCTATATTTTACCTATTTCTGGCCGTTATCTTACAGCAATGCGTCTCCCAACACCTGGTCATGGCAATCGCAAACCTCATTAGGCACCTATTTTTTTATCTTTGGATTATTGATGTTTTTTATCGGCACTCCAATTCTTACCTATTTTTTTGGTAAACGGTGGTATTGTTCATGGGTGTGTGGATGTGGTGGACTGGCAGAAACTGCTGGCGACCCATTCCGGCATTTGTCAGATAAATCATTGACTGCTTGGAAGGTGGAACGCTGGATGATTTACAGCGTACTAGTTTTTGCACTAGGAATGACCGCATTATTATGGATCAATGTCCTTACAGGCCGTTCGATTTTGGCGGGCGCGTCAGAAGGTTTTTACAAGACGTATTCTTTTCTGATCGGTTCCGTTTTTTCCGGGGTGATAGGAGTCGGATTTTATCCAATTATGGGGAGCAGGGTTTGGTGCCGTTTTGGTTGTCCGATGGCTGCCTGGCTCGGATTTTGGCAAAAAACGGTATCAAAGTTCAGAATAACTGTCAATGGCGGACAATGCATTAGTTGCGGCAATTGCTCCACTCATTGTGAAATGGGCATTGATGTACGACATTATGCACAAAGGGGGCAAGATATAGTTCGCGCTTCCTGCGTTGGATGCGGCATTTGTGCAGCCGTTTGTCCACGAGGGGTTTTGCGCCTCGAAGGCAGCAGTGATGCAATTGGAGCACGTGCTACCGAAACCAGAACGATATTGATCAGGTCGGAAGATGTGATCATGTTGCGTTAGGGATTCTATAGTGTTGTTGCGGTGCAAGTCCCACTTGGAGGACCGGTCCGGTGGCTCGCACCGCAATAACTAATCAGTACGAGACCGCACCGCAGATGTCGTACTTATTTTTTTTTGTAAAGAGCAGCAAACACTAAATTCTCCAAAAAGGCAATAATATCTTCTTCTTTTTTGCTTTGTCCAAAGTCAGTAAGGGAAGGGAGGTGGAGCATAAAATAGTATTGAAAATGCGCCATTTCCAATAAAGTACTGCTTAATGATCGGGGATTAGCGTAATCCGGGTTGTAGTCTGAAAAAACGGTTGCAATCCGGGCGCAAAGATCCTTATAGGGTTTAAACAACTTTTCCTGATTGATTGCATCCACTTCGTGGGTCAAATAGGCTTTGCTGCTTTCTGAGATGACAATTTGGTGGAGTGCTTTATTGTCAATTCCTGTTTGTGCCAGATTTTCCGGAAGATCTTTAACCAGTAATTCAATAATCTTCCTAATTTTTAAGGCAGGGTCAGTCAAATTCTGCAGGTGGAATATGGCTAAATATTCCAAATAACTCCAATACCAGGTAAGCAGGTACAGCAGTAGCCGGTGCTTGTTTTCAAAATACCGGTAAATGCTTGCTTCTGTCGTGTTTATCTCCGCGGCGAGCTTCCGGAATGTGAACTGTTCAAGCCCTAACTCGTATATCAGCAATAGTCCCTTTCGTACAATATTTCGTCCCAGCGTAGTATCCTCCGGGTCGCGTATGGCCAGTTTTTGACTGGTATTTATTTTGATATGAAGTTCCATGATAATTGCTCCTTAAAATTCCATTCCGTCACCGGACTCTCTGGTATTTTTCCTTTTAAAGAGTGAAGTATCAAATTTTCCGAAACGATAACTAAAATTCAGTCTGATAAACTGCGGATCGCGGAGGCGTTCGGTATCCTGGATGAAGGAGGCCGTTTCTGAATGAGCACCATTAATATTACTGCGGAATAAGTCACTGATACTCAGGGTAACAGATGCTTTCTTTTTGAAAAATGATTTTCTGATAGAAAAGTCTGTTGACCATACAGGAGTACGATACCCCTGTGCTGTACTCGTGGGTGAATCGCGCCATCCGCCACCGTGACCACCCCGACTGCCACCGCCACTACTAAAATTGGCCAGGGATGTACGACTCGAATATTCTCCGTTGATCTGTATCACCCATTCTTTGGGTAATCTTATACTTAAGTTTTCCTTCAGGCTCCAACTGAACTGTTCTGCTTTCAAAGATGCTTCAATGTTTTCTGCATTGACCACAGAGTTGAAAAAGTTCGCATTGGTGGTGAAATCCACTATTTTAGAAAC
>JBILHQ010000187.1:0-12512 GCA_044350415.1 Saprospiraceae bacterium
TGCGAATAATTGGCGAAATTGACCCTGAGAAGTAGCATCAAATTGAAAAATTTAAAAAATTGTTTTTCGTTGGCTGGCGAAAGGGACGAAGGAACGCCGTGCCGGCGACTCTATGGACAGACACTAATTAATATAAATATGCTTTCCGTTCTGACAGAATTAGGACAGGTTTCTTGTTCATCCGATTATGAGAACGATATGAAAAGCGTATTAACAGTAGCTATTCAGTCACACTTGGCAAATAATACTCTTACTGATCAGCAAGTCTCTGTAATGGAAGGAATTGCCTCAAAATGTCGATATAGTGATGGATATGCTGCTATTTTAGCCAGAGGTTTTTTTGCATACAAAAATTTATATCCACAGGATTTAGATTGTGCTTCTCAACAACGGAGCGACATTGGACAAGCCTCCAATTTAATTAACATTTACCCAAACCCTGTATATGGAACTTTAAATATAGAAATTGGTCAACCGTTTTCACTGGGTTTTGTTAATTTTTTTAATAGTTTGGGAGAGTCAATTTTTTCAACTAAATTAGTTAATCAAAATACAAAAATCAATACTGATCAACTTACCCAAGGCACCTATTTTATGGAAATATTGTTAGATGGAAAAATTAACATAGTTAAGCCATTTATTAAAATATAAATTGATAAAACTAATTTACTGGATTGCAGGTTAATTGTTGATTGACCTGCAATCTCAATTTTTTAAAAATGAACTTGAAACTATTAGTCTGCATTCTTATTTTCATAGGTACCAAACAAATTGTATCACAAGTTCCTGATTCAACATTTGGCGAACCTTATTCATTCTATGGAAATCCGAATTATTATGCTCCCGGAGTAACTGCTGTTGATTTTAATGGTCATGATGACCAGGCATTTTCAGTATTGCATTTAAACGATGGTAAAATTATTTTGGCAGGGTACACAAAAGATAGTGCCGGTGCTGATTTTGCGTTGGCGCGCCTACTTCCGGATGGTAAATTCGATCAGACTTTAGGGGCAAATGGCTGGGTAAAAATTGATTGGGGTTGTCAAAATGATAGTTGTTTGGTTGCAGTTCTTTATGAAGACAGTAAAATTATTATGGGCGGATGTGGCTCGCCGAATGCCGTGCAAGGGTATGTCTGCCTGCTGGCAAAAACGGATACGGATGGCAATTTTGATGATAATTTCGGAGATGGAGGAAAGGTACAAATTGATTTACCCGCTGATTTTGAAATGATTTCTGAGATAATTCCACAAAGCAATGGTAAAGTTTTGATAGGTGGCACTGCTTTTTATGGTGAACAGTATTTTTACCCTGATTCAACTGTAGTTTTTGTAGGCCGAATTCTTGGGAATGGCCAGATTGACAGCACTTTTGGAGAAAATGGATTCATTTTCAGGCGATTCGAGTATGAATGTTTATCAACTGTGATTGGAGAAATGATTTTGGACGAAAATGGGAGAATTGTTGTTACTGGGTCATCCTATGACCAACTTGTAGGAAGCTATGGCTTCAATATATTATGCTCCCACGAAATTATTCTTTTCAGGTTTAATAGCAATGGTACTACAGACTCCACATTTGGCGATAAAGGTATTGTTCGATTGACCAACACTGAAGGCCGGGGAAATGCGCTTTACCTTCAAAGTGATGGTAAAATACTGGTTTCAGGTGTAATTAGCGACTTTCTAACACCTCCTTCATATGTTTATATTGCCAGATTATTACCTAACGGCCTACCAGATACGACATTTGCAGAGAACGGCAGTTTTATGAAATTTATTCCTGGCCAGTCTTTATATTTAGAGCCTGTTGCTATAACTAGCCTAAATGAAGGCTATGTCTTATTAGCCAAGGACAAGCCTAATGCTGTGATCTTTGGGATGGTTTCTTTAACAGCAGAAGGGCAATTAATGGCAAATTTCGGTAATACTGTTAACAATGGTGTATTTTCATCTTATTCACTATATCAGACATTTTTTTATTATTTAAATAACATATCGATATCCGAAAATAATAACAGTATTTATTTAAGTGGCTATTACCGGCTACTAGGTAATAATAATATGGTTATTTTTAAGTTTTCTTTAAACGACAGTATATCTGCAATACCATTATCACTGACCCCTTCTTCTTTAAAATGTTACCCCAACCCTGTAACAAATAGTGAAGTTATAATTGAGTTACCACAGGGAAATACCTCTAACCAAAATAAATTGCTCACGATTTATAATGGAAGCGGTCAAAGAGTATTGACTCAAAATTTTAATACGGACAAAATAATTAACAAAATTGACCTTTCCGGATTTAACAGCGGCATATATTTTGTTTACCTTTTTGATGGTGATAAGATATTTTATGATAAAATAATCGTCTGTGGGAAATAGACCTTCCTAATAGTTCATATTAAATAGAGTTGTAGTGATGTAATATATAGCGTTTTACAGTTCAAATGGTCATTCCCAGTTAATCAATTTTTAAGATTTTCAACACTGTGCTTGCCTTACTTTTTGTATTCAAACGCACAGAATATATCCCTTCTTGCATAGATGATACATCTACTTGGCCAAAATGCCCATTCCAGGAAGTGTTTAATATTGCGCGCCCTAACATGTCATTAAAAGTTGCAGTTACCTGTTCATTTGGCAGAAGGCCATTTATTTCAAAAGTTAAGAGAAGGCTAACGGGATTTGGATATGCCACTATTTGCAGTGTTGTTGAAGAAATACTTGGTTCTTCAGTTTCAACCACAGGCGCTACTACTGTTACGTTATAACAAACCGTATCTGAACTATTGGAATTACTTACAATTAAACATACAGGATAAGTCCCGGCAGCGGAGAAGGCGTGAATTGGGCTTGTATCCTGACTTATTGTTCCATCACCAAAAGTCCAGTACCAGGAAGCGGGTTCATAAGATGAAAGGTCAGTAAATGAAACAGATAAGGATGCAAGCGTATCTGTCTGCAAAATCATAGAGGCTGTAATTGAAGAAATGGGGTAATATTACCGGGCAACCCAAAGCAAAATAAATAGCTTCATTGGAAGCGGCAGCAAACAATGATTACGAACCGAATCATCATGTTATTGGAAGGCTAACATGAATTACTTTTTTTGAACAAATCAGGAAAACGAATCAGCGAATGGTCGTATTGCTGAAAAACAGGAAAGTGAAGAGTTGTCCTTTCTGACATGGTTGTTGGAATATTTGAACTATAGGAAATGGATTAAAAAAATGTATTTGGATATGATACAAAGATGTAGACATTTTTCTACACATTCAAGTGCAAGTGCAAACTTTAACATAAATCAGATTATAAATGTCAGGAATAGCAATTTACCGATAGGCATTGGCACAAATTGACTATTCTGTGCCAAATTCCAAATTCATGAGTCTGAAGAATCCTTCATTCTCGACAAGTTTCCTTTGAGTGTTGTATCGAAATTGGAAAAGCTTTTTAAGCTCATTGAGGATTTGATGTAATATAGTATACAGAAATTTCCTACTGAGAAGTAGACAAATCTAACCTCGCAGAATTGATAAAATCCTGAATTCTTTGCATAATCTTCAGTTGCGGCTTTCTTTGATCCCGTTCAATCCACCTTAAATTTGATTCATCACAGCCGATCAAATCAGCCACCTCCTTTTGCGTCTTACCAGTAATGAGCCTGGTGTAGTACAGTTGTTCCCCTAGAGAAGTACTTTGGAAAGGGAAGTACCCCATGAAATTAATAATTGCCTTGGCAAACTTCGGGTAGAGGTATTTTGATTGAGCTTCCACATCGTTACCAATACTAGGAGAGACATTCAGTATCGCTGCTACTTGAGGTTGTGACACCCCAGAATCCAGCCGTACCTTACGTAGATGGTCGCCAGGGTATTCATGTAAGCGGATAGTCAGGATTGGCCAGCCGCTTGGCCCTTATCTGGATTTGACACATAGGCAACGTAACCATGACCATGCGGCTTTAACTCCCCATTCAAATTTTGGTGGTCCGCCTGGCCGTACAATCACTATCGGTTCTTCCTGCACGCACTGGGTTTGTATATTCAGGAACTGGATACTATCATGCCAAATACCGGTGAGATAGTTGTACTTACATTTATCAGACTCCGAAAATCCTTCATAGATTCGCATATCGTCTGGATATCGGATGACTGTATCACCATCGGTAAAAAGGATAATTGTAGTATCCTTTAAAATAAATTCCCTGGACAATACCGTATCGCGAATCACCACCTTGCGGAGTACTATTTTTTCGATCGTGTGGTATTCCGGAATATACTTATACACTATTTCTCCTTCCGGCGCCGGGGCGGGAACCGTCGTTCCAGTACAGGATTTAGCATTGTTAAGTACCAAAACAAGTACAAATGCAACTGCGTACAAGAAAAGCGACTTCATGTTGGAGGTATTTATTTTTGACATGGTTGAATTCAATTTGTGGGCACCGGATTTTGCAAACCGATGCCCACGCTCTAAAAACCGATTACGACTTGTATGTCTTTATTTGGAGCCAACAGGAACCGTTTCAGGTGATTTTAGTTTGACCCCAACCAGCCCTAAAAGAAATTTCAAACCTTCCCAAAGAATACCGGAATAGGCAAAATTTGGAAGGAATGTGGCCAGGATAAGTGCAAATGTTTCACCATTAATTGCCCCAACTTTGAAGATGATAAAGGACCCGGTAACCAGTAGCGCAACGGTTGCCGCGCGGATATATGGTTTCAGTTTTGCAGCGGCCGGGAACAGTGAGGTGAGATAAGACAGGAGGATGGTAAGCCCTACCTGCAGCAGGTTGAAGTTGCCATCGCCCACGTAAGTCCCTGGGTTCCCAATACTAATAGTGTCCTGCGCGAACATATTGGTAGACAGGAGGGTGAGGGTGAAGAAAAATACGAATACCATTCTGGCAATCGGGGCAAGGTGTGCGAATTTGAATTTCATAGCGTGTGTAAAATTTTGATATAATGAATTAGTGTTGAATATTGTCGGGGTCACTTTGGTCTTTCGTATCCTTTTTCTCCCCTTTAAACTTTCG
Organism: Saprospiraceae bacterium; assembly: GCA_044350415.1. GTDB lineage: Bacteria > Bacteroidota > Bacteroidia > Chitinophagales > Saprospiraceae > M3007. The sequence goes on from JBILHQ010000187.1 coordinate 5,041, forward strand.
AATAGTGGGTAACTATCCAGCCGCCCTGGCGGCAAGAATAATCATGTGAAAAGATAAAATAATCATATTTTTAGGTTTTCAAATGACAGATAAAGAGCAAATAGCAGACCTTCAAGGTCAATTATCACAGGCTTTGACCCGGATCGCCGAGTTAGAGGCTTTGGTTATGAAATTAGCGACTGTCAAAACGAGCAAAAATAGCCATAATCCACCCTCAAGCGATAAATTTCGCAAGAACCAAAGCCTTCGGGAGAAAAGCGGCAAACCAGTTGGGGGACAGAAAGGTCACGAGGGCAAGACGCTGAAAATGAGCGATACACCTGATGTGACAGAAAAAATCTATCCGAACTATTGTAACCGTTGTGGCCAATCGCTTGAGGAGTCCACTTTTGAATTGGTTGGTCGCCGTCAGGTTCTCGATATTCCGCCAATCATACCCATCATGACGGAGTATCAAAGTTTTGGGACAGCATGCACCTGTGGCCATTTTCAGTGCGGCCATTTCCCTCCGGGCGTTACCAACCATGTTCAATATGGCAAAAACATACAAAGTTTGGTGATTTACCAAAGTTATTACCAGTTTTTGCCCTTTGCCCGCCTTCAGGATTTTTTCCAAAAAGTGTGTAATGTTTCTGTGAGCAAAGGTACTATCGAGAACATACTACGTCGAACAGCACAGAAGGCTCAAGGAACATACGAGACATTGAAACAGGCCATATTTGAGTCTGCTTATGTAGGCTCAGATGAAACCTCCTTCAAATCTAAAGGTTCAAAGAACTGGTTGTGGGTGTGGCAAAATGCCACCTTGACATACCTTGTGGCTACTACGTCCCGTTCCAAGGACATCATTGGCGAACAATTCCCTAACGGGCTACCCAATGCTATACTTGGTTCTGATCGTCTGGCCGCTCAACTTTCCACTAAATCCAACGGCAAACAAATTTGCCTCCCTCACTTGCTGCGTGACTTAAATTATCTGATCGACGTTGAACGGACCGCCTGGGCAACCGAATTCAAAGCATTGCTTCAGGATGCCATCCATCTCAAACAACAACGACCAGCTTATGATTATAACAATCCTGATACAAAACTTATAGAGCAACGGGCAGATCAACTCCTAAATCCTCAAATAGTGCAATACCTATCCTCCGAGCCTTTATTGCACAAACAAAGCATCACATTCTTCAACAGCATGACTACCCTCCGAAACACTCTGTTCCCTTTCTTGTATCATAAGCATGTGCCTTTTGACAACAATGGTTCCGAAAGGGCTTTTAGAATGGTCAAAGTCAAAACTAAAATATCCGGCCAATTCAAATCTTTACAGCACGATTTTGCTGTTTTACGTTCCGTTATTGATTCTGCCATCAAAAATGGTCAATCCGTCTTTATGGCCATCGATGCATTACTCGATATACCTATGCCGCCAAAGGCGGCTGGATAGTTACAAATAATTTTAATTGGTTTATTATGAAAAAAAAGTTTACATTATTCTTTTTGCTTCTGGCCGCTGTTGGGGTCCAGGCTGCCACGTACCGAACCTATATCGGTCATTATATTTTTGGCACCACATATACTATTTATATCAACAGCGATACAGCATTTGGGGAGGGCCTTGTTGGCCAGATGTGTTATACGCCAAGTGGCGGAGGAGCTACAACGTATACAGGTTTTCAGACTGGTTTGTTTGATGATGTGACCGTTGTTGGTGCGAATTGGAAAGTAATTATTACCATTCCGGCAGGCGCAACCAGTCCATTATTAGAGTTGGCGAATGTCAACCAAAGTAGCCAGCAATATGGCTGGACGGGTTGTAATATCACTCTAAATAATGTGTTACCCGTGGAACTTACCCGTTTTAATGCTGAAAAATTGGGTACTTCAGTGATGTTACATTGGGCTACGGCATCAGAAAAGAACAATGGAAAGTTTATCGTTGAACGGTCGGAAAATGGCAGCGACTTTGAATCTATTGGCGAACAGAAAGGTGCAGGTACGACGCTTCGACCCAATCAATACCATTTGGAAGATAAAGCACCCAAGGAGGGTATGAATTATTACCGCCTGCAAACGGTGGATAGAGATGGTCAATCTGCTTATAGCCCGGTTATTTCGATTGGGTTTTTGACGATTGCCGACTATACTTATCTCTACCCCAATCCAACTACTGGTGAATTGAAAGTAGTGTTCGGATTGGGTAGCGACGATTCCTACCAGATTGAAGTTTTTGATTTTTTGGGTAAAAGGCAACTGGTTCAAAAAGGCGAAGGCGTCAAAGGCGAAAACAACATCGATATTCCTGTTGCTGTATTGCCTTCCGGATCCTATTTTGTTCGGATAAATGAACAGAGTTTACGCTTCCTGAAGATGTAAAGTGGCCTTATGGCACAAAAATTGCCGTAGATTGTTTAACTTTGTGGCGTTGGCTAAATTGGGTATACTGTTTAGCCAACGCTACTTTTTAATCCCAGCGCTCTCCGTTTTCTCAACAATCGATCGTATGCGTACGTTTTTTCCAATTGTGTTTTGCTTATTCGTTTGTGCGGCTTTGCCATTTGTTGTCGGTGCACAAGGTATTTTTTATACTGATTGCAGTGACAAAACGATCTGTTTCCCATTTAATCAATGTGGCCAGACCAATGTCAATATTACCGCGGAGGCTACAACTACCTGTGGCAGTCCAACACTGAACTTTACCTATAAAATTGATTTTGGCAACAATGGCTCGGTAGATATACAAGATGCCGGCGCTACTATTAACACCGATTTTCCTCCCGGGCTAAGTAAAATTACATGGCGCGTCACCAATGCATGCGGTCAAGCAGCAACCTGTACACAAGTGCTCACTGTACAGGATTGTCAGTCGCCAAATTTTATTTGCAGAAATGGCGTTACCCAAAGTCTGGACAATAATTGTTCTATTAATATAAACGCGCAACAGTTTGTCCTCAGCGTTTCTGACAATTGTACGCCAGTTCCTAATTTGGTGTACGGCATACGAAAGGCAGGTACGGGTACGGGATTTCCGCCGCACGATACCATTAATTATTACAGCTGCGATCAGGGTACCAATATTGTGGAGGTATTTGTAAAAGATGCCAAAGGCAATATTAATCAATGCGCCAATTATGTACTGGTCCAGAATAATGCAGGACTGTGTCCATGTATTGAGGAAAGTAAAATTAATTTGACGGGTTGCGCCCGCAGGGCTGGCGACGTAAAATTGAATTCATACCGGGTGAATGCAAAAATACTGGGTACTGCAAGTGGGCAGCCGGTATCGACCCAAAAAACGGTGAACAGCACTGACTCCTGCTTTACGCTCAAATTTGATGCGCTGCCGCTGAATCTAAATGCGAGTGTTACGATCAGGGCTTCAAGAATCGATGATATCACCGCCGGCGTTACGCCTTATGATTTGGTGTTGATCAGTCGGCATATATTGAATTTTGAACCATTTACCTCTTTTTATCAAACCCTGGCAGCCGATGTGAATCGTTCTCACACGATCACTACATTTGATATTGTGGAAATTCGTAAAACCCTGTTGGGTATTGTGGATACTTTTCCGGCGGTCCCGGTGTGGCAGTTCCTCCGACCGGTTCCCGACCCTTCTGATCTGATTGCTTTCCCATTTTTGAAAGACACTTTTTTGCTTAATTATAGTAATTTGGTGGGTGAAACCTCCGCAACGGGCTTTAATTTTATAGGTGTAAAATCGGGTGATATTGACCGCACCACATCATTCACTGGCGATGAACTGGAAGAACGCAATGGTGAACCTTTTGTACTCACCACTGCTGACAAATGGTTGGAAGCGGGTACTGAATTCTCTGTGCCCATTCACCTCTCGGGTGTTGCCGATTTGACAGCCTGGCAAAGTTCATTTTGGCTCGACAACCGCTTTGCATCGTTGCTGGCGGTAGAGGGTATATCTGCAGAGAACTATGCTGTTTTGCCCGATGGTGAAATCAAGGTAATCTGGTTGGATGACAATGTGGGCGCAGCACGACATTTTAGTAAAAATGACGCTATATTATTCGTTAAAATAAAAGTTGTACAGCCTGCTAAATTATCTCAAATACTCACAGCTGATCCACTCGAAGCTGTTACGGCTGATGCGTACAAGCACCCGCTGGTATTCCGATTTTCTGATGATCAACCTTCCGCTACGGTCAATGAGCAGGTTTTTCCACCAGTTCCCAATCCATTTGCAGACCATGTTGAATGGCCAATAACAGTTAGTGCTTCAACGATCGCGCAATTAGCGGTGCACGATGTTTCGGGTCGATTGGTTCTTGATCAATTCTTCAATCTTGTTCCTGGGTTTCAATCCCTGATGTTAGATGGAATATCATTCCCTGCTAATGGTTGGTACTTCTGGCGCCTTTCTTTAGGTGAAATTACTTATTCGGGTAAACTGTTCCGGCAGTAGGTTGTTAAATAACGTTAGTATGTTTCATCGCCAACACCTTTGTACGGGCCATCGTTCGGCACTTTATAGTTTATCGTCAAGTCACACTTCCCGCCATTTTCTATCTGCGGGTGGCGATGGTTGGATTACTGAATGGAACATCGACCAACCCGAAACCGGCCGTGTAGTCATTAATGTTGAGTCGCAGGTATTTTCATTGGCCGTTTCGCCACCAGAATGGTCCGATGCGTGTATTCTTGCGGGCAATATGTTGGGTGGATTGCATTGGGTCGACCGTCAGCATCCTGAGGAGACGCGCAATATTTTACACCATCAAAAAAGTATCTATGATATTCTTTGGTTGGGTGAAGAGGTATTCACTGCGGGCGGCGATGGTCAGGTTACCCGCTGGGAGGCTACCCGAAAAAAGCCTGTGGAAAGTTTTCAACTCAGCAATCGATCGATTCGGGCGCTTGCATATTCGCCTTCAGAAGACTTGCTTGCTGCAGGTGCCAGTGATGGCAACATTTATCTGCTGCATCGCAGGGATTTCACGCTGGAACGCACGATTTCCGCACATGATAATTCTGTATTTACCCTTGCATGGTCGCCCGATGGAAAGCGTTTATTTTCCGGAGGCCGCGATGCGCACTTGAAGGTATGGGATATTTCGGGCGACAATCTAAGTAGCCAATCCGCACACTGGTTTACGATCAACCATATTTCCTTTTCTCCCAATGGCGCCTATTTTGCCACTGCAAGCCGCGATAAAACGATCAAGATATGGGATGCTGCTACATTAGCATTAGTGAAAGTTCTGGAAACCATCAGGGATAATGGCCACCTGAATTCCGTCAATCGTTTACTCTGGACGGAAAACTATTTGATTTCCTGTAGTGATGACCGAACGGTAATTCTTTTTAGTTATGAACGCTAACAACAGTACAACGAGATGCCATAATAGGCGTAGTGATGACCGAACGGTAATTCTTTTTAGTTATGAGTTATAGGTTATGAGTTATAGGTTATGAGTTTCGTTACGTATACTGTTAAGTCTCTTCGGATGTATACCGTTAAGTTTAGTTACGTATACTTTTAATGATGTCAAGTATAGTCTAGATTTCTTTTTTGAACACTCCCCAAAGAGATGCTCACCAACCTCTCAACAATTTACCACAAAACTTATAACTCATAGTTTATAACTCATAATTCCTAAAAATAATCTACGGTCTACATCACGAAACTCATAGCTTATAACTCATAACTAACTTTAATTGTTGCCTCATTTTCTTTGCCCATCCAAATTACATTTTGCCCGAAAAGCACCTTGTTTTCTTGTTTACGATAGATGGCGAGTGTACGGAGTGGTTCGGCATTTTTGGTGGTGGTTTGTTGGTCGATGGTAGTCATAATACATCGTGCGCAAGGTTTAACGGCACGGAATGGTTGATCACCGATAGTAAAATCGCGCCAATCGTCTTCGCAAAAAGGAGTTCCACCGGAGAAAACCAGGTTTGGGCGGAAGCGATTCATGGGTATCGGAATATCTAAGCGGCTGTTCAAATCAGCCAATGATGCTTCTCCGATCACCAAAAAAGGATATCCATCGGCAAAACTCACCATTTGGCCCTCCGGGGCATAACGCCTGTCGGCTGCACGGAAAGCGGTATCGGGCATACCAACCAATTGCACGGCTGCATTCAATTTCCTACTGAGCCACAAATCGGCATCAGTACTCACTAAAACGGCCCCGCAACGATCATCCCAGACCGCGACATCCAGCCTTAATGATCCGGGCGATGCTATTTCCAAAGGAACACCGATGCGATCGTCTGGATTGGAACGGTCAAATAATACCAAAAATGGTGGTTCTATAGCCGTACCGATTAGGGCCATAGCTGGGTATTCCCGTTGTGTTAGGAATTTACCTTCCGGTGTCACCAACATCCAGCGGCGGTCATACCGAAGGCCGCGGCTTTCCACCACCGATTCGGTGAGGGAAATACCTGCTAATGATTTAACGGGGTAGATATGAATAGCAGTGAGTTGCATTTGATTTACACGGTGCTAAATGCGATAATTTAACTGAAAAGCCAGGAAATGTTCGTATAAGGAACGCTGATAATTCCCGTTGCCCGGTTTATATAAAAAATTTAGAGCCCGATTATACCGAAACGTAAGGCCCACGTGCCGGGAAAGATACAAACTGGCTCCCAATACTAAACACACACTGTTCTTATTCAGATCAGGCAATGCTGAAGAGATTCCATAACCATCAGGATATTTATCTGTATATCCAATGAGACGGCCGAAGGATAAACCGCCATTGACTTGTATCCGGTACCAATCACTTGATCGTCCGTCGCCTTCCACTAGCCAATCAGAGAAGTGCCATTGGAATGGAACCTCCACATAATTGAGGGTAGTGGTAAAGTAAGGTGGAATCTGTGGTTGATTGGTGCAGCCCCGTTGCGTAAACAGCATTTCTATACTCATGGCTTGTTTACCTTTGAGTCTTGCTGCAACCCCCAATCCACCCTGTAAACCCACTTTATGGTAGCCAGCGGATGCATCGCCATCAATTTGGGATGTCGTGAGGCCTGCAATGAGTTTGGCAGAAAACCGTTGCTGGGCTTGTATGCCACAGATAAAGAAGAAAAATAACACACTAAACAGCAAATGTTTTAGGTACTTTTGTGGCATAATCATCATGGATTGACACTGTTTGAATTAATTTATTTGCAAAGATACTAAGCTCCAGCTGGGAATATGCGTTACACGCAAACTACATTAAAGAAAATAGAAGCCGTTTTTATCGAACTTGATTATACCATCCGGTACGAAAAAGGTAACTTTCATAGCGGCTATTGTCTGGTGGAAAACCGCCGGATGGCAGTGGTGAATAAATTTTTTGATACCGAATCGCGTATCAATACCTTGCTCGATATTCTGTCCACACTCGAGTACGACGAAAACACGCTTCCGGAGGAAATGCAGCAACAAATGAAAAAGTGGAAAAAAGATGGCGATGAGGGATGAAGTATTAGGTATGAAGTAT
>JBILHQ010000351.1:0-4102 GCA_044350415.1 Saprospiraceae bacterium
GCAATGCGATAATCATCAAATTTCATATTGGTGCAAAGGTAGGATTTTTAACGATGAGTTTTTAACGATGAACGATGAGCTTTGTGATGTGTACTGTTACATGGATCATAGCACTGACCTTTTTGTCTGCTGTTATTTCTCTTTTAGAGTGACATAAGAGCAGGCAACAGCGTGAATCAAACCCTGTTTGGCGCCAATAGTGTGAGTGCTTTATGTCCGCTCCACATAACAGCGGACATAAAAGTCCGCACTACAGTCCGCCAACAGCGCACATCACAAAGCGCATCGTTCATCGTTCATAGCTCATCGTTCTTGCTCCGTCGTGTTTTTCCTAGTATAAGTCGCCTATTGTGGCGGAACAGCATGGCCTCCCCCGTCCTTTGCTGCAGAAATCGAAGAACAGGAAATCAACTTAACTCCTCTTCCCTTTTCCCTATTATTTCACTTAATTATATCATTAATGACACCATTATCAATAGTGACTTACGTCTTGGCGGGCGCAGCACTACTTTCTGTCTTGTTCCTTTACCGGTACATTTTCCAACTCCTGGGTATTGTAATCGTCCCGGAGGACAAAATTGGTTTGATCACCAAAAAATTCGTGTTGTGGGGTGAAAACCGCGACCTGCCCGATGGCCGGATTATCGCTATTAAAGGCGAAGCGGGTTATCAGGCGCAAACGCTCCCGCCGGGTATCCACTTTTACAAATGGATCTGGCAGTATGACGTAACCCTTCAGCCGCTCATCATTATCCCCAATGGCCGTATCGGACTTTTGGTCGCCAAAGACGGCTCTGAATTGCAGGCCGGCCGGGTACTTGCTCCCGCCGTTCAATGCGACTCTTTTCAGGATGCCGTGGCTTTTTTATCCAATGGCGGACAAAAAGGGCGGCAAGCCGGGTATTTAACTGCAGGTACTTACCGGATCAACACCTTTCTGTTTGATCTCAGTTTTGCCGATATGACTCAAATCGGCGATAATAAAGTGGGCATCATTACTACGCTCGACGGCGAACCAATTGATGCAGGAAACATTGCAGGTAAACCCATCGACAACCACAACAATTTCCAAAACGCAGATGCCTTTTTGCGCGGCGGCGGGCAGCGCGGCTTGCAACAACAAGTTGTACTTGCGGGATTATACAACTTTAATCCCTGGTTTGCTCAGGTCGAAGATGTTGACATGGTTACCGTTCCGATTGGTTATGTCGGCGTGGTCAACTCTTATGTAGGAGCCGAAGGTGTCGACGTGAGTGGTATTGAATTTAAACACGGAAATATCGTATCCAAAAACCAGAAAGGGGTTTGGGCCGAACCTTATGGACCCGGCCGGTATCCGCTTAATCCCTATACGATGAAGGTCGAAATTGTGCCCACCACCAACCTCGTACTAAACTGGGCCAATGCCCGCACCGAAAGCCACAACCTTGACCGGCACCTGAGCACCATTACCGTGCGGTCGAAAGATGGTTTCCCGTTCAACCTCGATGTGAGTCAGATTATTCACGTACCTTCTTCGGAAGCCCCCAAAGTAATTGCCCGTTTCGGCACCATGATGAACCTCGTCAGCCAGGTATTGGAACCCACTATTGGTAACTATTTCCGGAACTCCGCCCAGGATGCCGATGTCATTTCGTTCCTCACCCAGCGTAAGGAGCGCCAGGATTCTGCCCGGCAGCATATCAGTGCAGTATTGATGGAATACAATGTACAAGGCGTAGACACCCTGATCGGTGATATTGTGCCGCCTGAAAGTTTGATGAAAACGCTCACCGACCGTAAACTGGCCGAAGAGCAAAAATCCACGTACGAAACCCAACGGCTGGCACAGGAAACCCGCCAAAACCTGGAAAAAGAAACTGCAGTGGCAGATATGCAAAAAGAAATCGTTCAGGCACAACAAGGTGTTCAAATCGCCGAAAGAATCGCCGATGCTGCTGTGAAAAAAGCCAGTGGTGAAGCCCAATCGGTAAAAATACAGGCAGAAGCAGATTCCGAAAAGGTGAAAATGCTCGCCGGTGCCGATGCAGCCAAAATCAGACTCATGGGTAATGCAGAAGCCGAACGGACCCGCGCTACTGGTGATGCCGAAGCGGGTAAAATCCTGGCTATCGGTAAATCCAATGCCGAATCGTACGAACTCCAGGTAAAAGCCATGGGCGGCGACCAGTTCACCCGGATGAAAATTATGGAAGTGATTGGTAAAGAAGGCGTTAAAATTATCCCAGATGTGCTGATTGCCGGCGGCGAAAGCGGTAGTTCTATCGTCGATCTGCTTGGTATAAAACTGCTTGATCAATTCCAGAAAGACGGAAAAAACAAGGTAACAGAAGCATAAGGAACGGTTTCAGATCGGAGGGTGCATGGTGGAAAATATTCCATGCACCCTATTTGCATTTTCCAATACCTTTATGCCTGGCCGTGTGATATGCACCGGTATAATCATTTTAGTCGTTTGATATGAGGTAAGGTGTTACCTTTTTTTTCAGCGCAAGCGAAAAAAAACGGTGACATCTTACCTCATATCATATTGCCCAACATTTAATCATCTTATGCAGTATCCACACCTGTTCCAGCCCCTTGATCTGGGTTTTACCTCCCTCAAAAACCGCATTCTGATGGGCTCCATGCACACGGGCCTCGAAGAAGAAAAAGGGGGCATGAAGCGATTGTCTGCTTATTTTGCCGAACGTGCCAAAGGCGGTGCCGGACTCATCGTAACAGGCGGCATTGCGCCTAACCGGCAAGGTTGGCTGATGCCTTTTTCTGCAAAAATGACGTCGTCTGCTGAGGCTGACCGCCATAAGGAAGTCACTCAGGCAGTCCATGATGCCGATGGAAAAATTTGTATGCAAATCCTGCATGCAGGCCGGTATGGAGCACATCCATTTCTGGTAGCCCCCAGTCCGCTGCGGGCACCGATTTCACCGTTCCGGCCCTGGGAGATGTCGCCCAGACTAATCAAATCAACGATCAGTGATTATGCGGCCTGTGCGGCCTGTGCGCGCATGGCCGGATACGACGGAGTGGAAATCATGGGCAGCGAAGGCTACCTGATTAATCAGTTTATCGCTCCCCGTACCAACCACCGTACCGACGAATGGGGCGGCAGTTTTGAGCACAGAATGCGGTTTCCCGTCAGTGTCATGCGGGCCGTTCGGGAACGGGTGGGCCCCGATTTTATCATCATTTTCCGCGTCTCGATGCTCGATTTAGTGGAAAATGGAAGCACTTGGGAGGAAGTCGTAGCCTTGGCGAAGGCTGTCGAGCAAGCGGGAGCAACAATGATCAATACGGGTATTGGCTGGCACGAAGCACGGGTGCCCACCATCGCTACCCTGGTGCCCAGAGGCGCTTATGCCTGGGTGACGGAAAAACTGATGGGCGAAGTCAAAATTCCCCTGATTGCCACCAACCGGATTAATACTCCTGAAAAAGCAGAGGAAATTCTGGCTGCCGGAATGGCCAATATGGTGAGTATGGCACGACCGTTTCTGGCAGATCCCTTTTTTCCGGAAAAAGCACGCACCGGAAAGGCTCATCTGATTAATACTTGTATCGGCTGTAATCAAGCGTGTCTGGACCATGTGTTTGAAAGGAAAGAAGCATCTTGTCTGGTAAACCCTCGGGCCTGCCGGGAAACTATTTTCCCGCCAGAAAACCATCCCGCTATCCAGAAAAAAAAGGTGGCAGTAGTTGGCGCAGGACCTGCAGGATTATCCGCCGCGACAGAATTGGCAGGACGTGGCCATGAAGTTCATTTATTCGATGCCGCCGGAGAAATTGGCGGACAGTTTAACTATGCGAAACGAATCCCGGGAAAAGAAGAGTTTCATGAAACCTTGCGTTATTTTGGCAATTTAATTGTGGAAAAAGGCGTCCATCTCCACCTTAACCATAAAGTCAGCGCAACCGAAATAATGGCGAACCAATTCACTGAAGTGGTTTTAGCAACGGGTGTTATTCCCCGTATTCCCGGAATAGAAGGGATTGATCACCCAAAGGCCGTGTCGTATATCGATGCGATTATGGGCACCAAACCTATAGGACAGAAGGTGGCCGTGATCGGCGCCGGTGGAATCGGCTTCGACACAGCCACCTT
>JBILHQ010000352.1:0-4095 GCA_044350415.1 Saprospiraceae bacterium
GTTCGTAAATTGATCGTTCAATAATGGAGGTATTTGCGACGTTATCCAATATAGATAACCAGTCAGTAGCACTGATCGCGTTTTCAGTGCTGCTGTCTTTTTTGTTGTCGAGTTTAATTGTGTTCACCTATGAAAAGGCGTCGCGTGATGTGGCCACGCCTGATCATTTTTTGCAATCGCTGATATTAATGTCGTTAGTGACCACCACGATTATGCAGTCGATTGGCGACAGTCTGGCCCGGGGTTTTGGTATTTTCGGGGCGTTGGCGATTCTTCGATTCGGGACACAATTGTTTAGTCCGCGCAATATTTCCTTCATTTTTGCAGCGATGGCGGCAGGTATTGCCTGTGGTGTGTATAGTTTTATCAACGCCGTTATTGGCACAAACATCGGGTTTGCCTTGAAGAAAAAGAACGGCGGGTATAAGGAAATAGTAGCTGTCCACAATAACGAACCGGATGTTAAAAACGTGGGCAAGGAATTGATGAAAGCGGCTATCAAAAACAGAGGTTGTTATTTAGACCATTTTGACGGTTACTTGTCTTCGTTCTACGACAGTTTGGGGTTTGAAGAGATTGACAGGGATGAATTTGACGCAAAGTACGACCAAGACGGCAGTTTTAGGAACAAATATGGCGAATCGGATGTTCTCTGTCGCAAATATAAAAACTGCAAGTGATGAATATAAAATACGAGACGGAATCTGGGATGTCCTTGTTTAAGGGCGACATTTTGGATTCGTTTGTCTTGCACATACCACATGCTTCTACTAATATCCCGAACAGTAAAGGGTTCGTTTTAGATAAGGTGGAAGAAAATATCAACCTCCTTACTGATTGGGCTACCGACAAAATATTTGACGTTGGTGATGTTGAAAAGATTGTTACGCCGTATAGTAGGCTATTTTGTGATGTTGAAAGGTTTGAAGATGAGTCAGAACCTATGGTCAATGTTGGCAGAGGATTTTACTACACCAACGGGTATGATGGTTCGGAGTTAAGAAAGCCAAACGAGGATTTTAAAAACTTGATTTACAAGGACTTTTATTTGAAGCACCATGAACTGTTTTATGGTAAGGCAAGGGAACGGTTAGATAAACATGGAGTTTGCCATATCGTTGACTGCCATTCATTCAATGATAATCTAATAGTCCCTTTTATTGAACAACCTAAGTCTCCTGACATTTGCATTGGGACAGACCCGTTCCACACACCTAACTACTTATTAAATTACACACTTAACTATTTCACCAATCTTGGATATTCAGTTGAAGTAAATAACCCTTATTCTGGCTGCATCATCCCCAAACCTTATTTTTTGAAAAACGACAAGGTTAAGGGCATTATGATTGAAGTGAACAAACGGCTATACATGAACGGAAATTCAGTTAACGATGAAAAAGTTGACCAGTTACGGAAGGTTATTAGTGGGTATTTTAGTGATTTATAGAAGCAAAAACCCTTCCTACTAAATAATTTTAGTACCCAATATGCGGATAGTCAGTAAAATTAATTTACGAAGTACAGCAAGTATGCAGTCACCGTTAATTGGGTGGATTTTCCTGTTCATTGGGCTATCCAAAACAGCTACGGGCATGGGGGAGGGCTGCAATCCTGGGAATCGCCCGATTTACGCTGGTTGCCATTGGTATTTACTGGCGGAACCGCATGGGCGACCTACTCCGTGGTGGTACACGGGCATCCATTATCGGTCATTAGCCGGGGGAAAGAATGGGCATTTCCAGATACCTCTTTGGTGGGATTGCTGGAACCGGTAATGATTGGCCAGGAACATTTCTGGGATGACCGGGATCGAGCCGGTTTTTGGGTGGTGTCGATGCCTTTACAAAACCGGTGAACTACCGTCACCACCTTTACAGGCGCTGCCTTACATCTCGCCCTGGATGATATGCATTATTTCTTCCACCATGTATTAACACACCATTGGATCGGCGGCAAAATCAGGAATGGCGGTCCGTCGAATGGCATGACCTACGCCTGGTTTAGCGAAGGGTTTACAGCGTATTTTGCTTTATTGAACCAGTCGCAATAGGATTTTTACCGATCCCGGTTTGCGGCGGTTGCCGTATCTACGCAGGTTTGTGTTGTCACGGGAGTTGGATAGTTGGATAGAAAAAAAATCTTTGGGGAAGCGGCATTTGCGGGAGGTGATGGCGGCGGCGGTAAGCGATTATACAGGAACGGATATTCGCTGGAAGGCCATTTGAATGACCTGAAAAGGCGTGTTTATTTGGAATCTGGCGTTAATATATATATAAATTAACTTCATTTCCCTCTTGTACAATATCGAAAAGGCGTGTTTATTTGGAATCTGGCGTTAATATCCAGAAAATGATTGATGGGATAAATAGGTTTGTCATCGACACTTCGACCGTCTCAGTGACCGCTTGGCGAAGCTGCCAGTCAAAATAACCCCCATCCTATGGAAAGGAAACTATCCAGGTGCCCTGTTCATATCCCTCGGCCTGCGGCCTCGGAATCTGAACAGGGCGCCTGGATAGTTTCACGGAAAGTTACTTATAATATGTTGCTTAAAATCAAAAACAATTTTCAAGCAGGGTAACAACGCTCTATCGTAAATCGAAGTAATCGTAACTTGTAAATCAATCCACACTTAGACCTATTTCTCCTCCCCCTTCACCACCTTATACTGTTTCACTTGTTTCCCGGCGCTATTGATATTCAGAAAATAGATGCCTTTTGCGGATCGGGACAGGTCGAATTGCATTTTGGTGCTGCTGACAGGGCCATTTTGGATGACTTTGCCTGCTACATCGGTCAGGACATAAGTGGGATTTTCTAACTTTTCAAAGTCGCTGGTAACCAACAGGCTAAACAAACCGTTATTCGGATTGGGGGATACCTGGAAACTGTAGGTTTCTGTGCGGGCCAAAGAAACGATCGGTGAATAAGTAAAGCGGCCGTTTTTTTCCACCATTCGTAAGCGGTAATAGAACAGGTCACTCCGTTCGAACCCAACAGATTTGTCGGTGAAGGAATAGGATTTCAGCGCGGAAGAATTTGCTGCTTTTACTTCGCCGACTTTGTTGTAATCCAAGTTTTCGCCGAAGGCGCGCTCCAACTCAAAATGACCGAGGTCTTTTTCTGAAGCCGTACTCCATTGCAGTAATGCATTTTTATCGTCGGCCCATTTGCCAGTGAATGTAGTCAGCTCTATGGGCAGCGGCACGAGACCAGAAGTTTCCACAAACCATTCAGGGGGACCAGTGGTCACCAGGGAGGTGTTCAGCGTGGCGAAAAAAGGAGCCGCATAATTGGTCTGATCCATACCACCGACCTCCACATACCAAATATTGTTGGTCAATGCACTGGCGGAGTGCTCCAGATCGTTTAACCTGACAGGGGCTTCATAAGGTGAAATATTTCCACCCGTAAATGCTACATCGATAATTTTTTGTGGCGTGTTCAATGACCAGGTTTGCGGGGTCGACGGGGTGTTATTTATACCAGTAAACAAAAAATACTTGCGGTCATTAATGGTGTAGGGTGCGACGGACATCCATGATAAATTATTAATATAATTCACGGAGACAGTAGCGGTTACAGGGCCATAAATATCGTCAATACTCAACAGCACTATCATATTCGTAATTGTGTCCGACATAAGTGGCGTATTAACCGCCTGTGCTGAAACGCTTGCAATATTCCCCACTTTTTCAATGGTGCCCTGGATATTCTCCTGGGCATTCAAGTGAAAAGCCAGCAGAACAAGAAGGAGCGATGATAGTTTTATGATTTTTTTCATTGTAGATGAATTTATTTTTTCTGAAAGAAGTGACTGAAAATGAAAGAGCGCCTGTAAATATTCCTGAATCTACAGGCGCTGTTATCTTTCCATTTAGAAATGCTGTGAAAGAATCAATGCTGCATTGCTGCCCAATATGGTCTGCAACAGGAATGTATTGTCATTCGAAGGACCGGAATAACGGACATTACCATTCATGTTCAGGTCGCAGTTGCTGTAAATATTCGGAATCACCAATGCCGGATTACCCCCTAAGCACCCCTGGAGCAATGCGGTATTGTCATTGGATAGTCCTGAATACCGTACAA
>JBILHQ010000353.1:0-4090 GCA_044350415.1 Saprospiraceae bacterium
CGGACACACCGGTCTAATCTCCTTTTTGAACGTTCCATCATTCGCAAATTTTTTCAATACCATGTTACGCTGGTCTGTCACTTTTATCATTCTTGCGATACTCGCAGGCGTTTTGGGTTTCGCCGGTATCGCTGTCGGCTTTGCATCCATTGCAAAATTACTATTTTATTTATTTGTTATCCTCTTTGTAATTAGCTTACTAACCGGTAAAAAGGTACTTAACAGGTAGTTTATACTCAACTAACAGTGTTGTACCGTGGGACAGCCTCCCAACGGAATAACGCTAACGCAATCATATTATGAACAAATCTATTGGAATTGCTCTGATTCTTATTGGAATTATCTCTGGAATTTATGCTTTTTCCCAACATGAAGACGAGAAAACACTGGTTGAAATTGGTGATTTGAAAATAAAAAATGGTAACCAAAAAGCGGGTAAGAACACCCAAATGTATTATATCATAGCTGCGGCAGGTATTGTGGGAGGAGGATTTTTCTTTTTTTCCAGGAACAATAGCAGGTAATGGTTGATGCATGAGGAGGCCTGATGGCAATGAATAACGAAAGATTTAGAGCATGTCCGGGATTTTAGAAAGAAAAGATCCCAGACATATTTTTGACGATGTGAAAATTAATGCCGTCTCTAAAGAAGTTTAGGGATGGTATTTTTATATAATTGCAGCGGTATGTTTTCATATAAGAAAATTTATACAATCAAAACGTAAGTAAGCATCAATTGTCAGTCAAATTATAAGTTGTAACCAGGCGCAAAAAAAAGTTGTCAACTCTAGACCCCGATCAGCATAATTCTGTTCAGTTCGCTACCCACCTCATTAACTATTTTTGTGAACTAAGATCTCCTGATCAGGCCGACCAGAAACAAGAGCACCAATGCGCTTACGAGTGCGACTACGATGGCACCAAGTATGCCGCCGCCCACGCTGATGCCTAGTTGTGTAAACAACCATCGACCCAGAAAACCGCCGACAATACCGATGATGATATTACCACCAATGCCAAAACCGTATCCGCGGCGAATTTCTCCAGCCAGCCAGCCAGCAGCAGCGCCAACCAGAATAATAATGATAAGTGCGTTAGTATCCATTTTTTTATTTTTACTAAATGATTGAATGCCAAACTAATTAAAAGTATATGCCAGTATTTTTTCTAAGAAAAGCAAGTCAATTTGGGGAATTAAATGACAGAAAAAGCGTCCGGGTTCCTTCGCCATTGATGCAAAGAGATGGAACGGAGGTTGCGATAATAATTTGGCTGGTCGCTCCCACAGCAACCAGTCTTAGTTTCCATCTATGGGCAAGGAACAAATAAGTAAGAAGTGAATATGAAAAAAGGATTGCTTATTTTGTCGGGTACTTTAGTGGTACTGACAATAGCGTGCGGCATAATCATCGTTGCGTTCAATTATTATGTTGAATGGAGGCTGCTTAAAGAGATCAAAAGTCTTTCTTCTACTAAAATCAATGGGTTGTATGATTTGAAGATAGGAAATATCAAGATGGCGGTGATGAATGGCACTCTGGAGGCTAATGATATCACTATCACCACCGATTCTGTACCATGGGCTGCCATGTGCATTGCAGCACCTGATTCATTCCCACCCTTTATTCAACTGTCTGTTCAATCAATCCAGATTCGGGATTTTAGTTGGATGGGGTATTTTTCTAGGAATGTAATAGCGATTTCCAGCGTCGTTGTAGACCGACCCGGGATCCGGATGTTCCTGCTCCGGGATACCGCCCCCCCAAACGCCTCCTTCAAAGATATCCTGCTACAGCTGCCAGGCCGTATTTCGCCTGTTGCGACAGCATTGGAGATTAAATATTTTTCCATCAATAATGCCAGATTTTCCTTGCTCACCCTGGTAAAAAAAGACAGTATTTTCCAGGAATGCAGCGGCGTAAAAATGACATTCGAAGGGATAGATATTAATGATACGGGTGGTGAAATAACCTTCTGCCGCGATATAGCAATCAACGCAGCCAATTATGCTGAGCATCGTACGGCAGGTACTCATTCGGTATCATTTGAAGACCTTGCCTTCTCGAAAAAGGAAGGTATTTTGGCGTTGCACCATTTATTGGTGCTGCCACTAACAAGTGAACGGGTCTTTTTCAGGCGGGAGAAGTACCGGAAGCCCTTTATTGCATTTGCTTGTCCCGCAGTTACTATGTCGGGGACCGATATCAACCGGTTGATCAATGAGAACTATCTTTTTGTCCGGTCAGTGCAATTGGATGAAGCAAGAATTGACGTTTCAATCAATAAAAAGCGGCCACTGCCCCATTATAAAGCATTTCCTCATGAATTAATTCAAAAAATTGGCAATCAGTTTAATATAGCGGAGGTGATCGTCAAAAACAGCGCAATAGTACTTGCTGTTAATGATATAGGGGGGAAGAATATACTGACCTTCAATCATACCTATATTACGGCGGCTAACCTTACCAATGATTCAGGCTTGATGCGTGATAATCATCCACTGGAAATGTGGACAGAAATGCAGTTTATGAACCAATCATTGCTTAAGGTTTATCTGGGCCTTCCACTGCTTGCTGCAACGTTTGAAGGTAAAATAGTAGCGAGTCTGGGCGCATTACCGCTTGCCAAGCTTAATCCTTTAATCGGGCATAACAATATTCAGGTTAAGTCAGGGATGATAAATATGGTAAAAATGGTTACAAATATCAGGAATGGCGTTGCACGTGGAATGGTAAAAATGGATTACACCGATCTGGAAATACAAGTGCTGCATCATGATTCAGACAAAGTACGAAAAGTACTCTCCAAAGCGGCTAATCTGGTATTGAAAAGCGAGAATAATATAGATAATGATCCATCAACGATTACGAATACCGGAAAAGTTGATTATCGAAGAGTACGTGGAGAAGGCTTTTTGCCTTTTATCTGGCATGCGGCTCAAACGGGGTTGATTCCTTGTATTATGCCATCGTATGAAATAATAGATAACATAATCAATAATTGAGAGGCACTTTCTTATAGCGATTCGTTTTCACGGAGAACCACGAAAAAAAGAGCACGGAAGATCGCGGAGGCGAAGCGGCTAACGATCACCCTTGGCTCCTCAGAAGCGGAACACCCAATATCGAACACCGAATATCGAACACCGAAGTAGCGTAGAGCAGGCCGTAAATGGGCCTTTTTAATGCCATTCCTTGATATCAATCAGTAATCCAGGTGGACTCTACACTACTTCGATATTCGGTGTTCCGCTATGGAAGTTGTAGATGAATGTTGCCTTTGTAAAACTAATACATTGAATATTAAATGTGTTATCTGTGGGATCAAGTGACAATAGGAGACCTCTTTAGTACCTCAACCACCAGAGCTCTTAGCGGATCTGGCCTTCCTGTGCTTGTTTTTTCAGGTCTTCATTGGCCCAAATGACCACTTCCACACGACGGTTTTGTTTGCGGCCATTTTCTGTATTATTAGAGGCAACGGGTTGTGATTCGCCGAAACCGCGGGTACCCAGGCGGGTGCTGCTTACACCCAGGGTTTTGAGGTAGTCATTGACTGAAGAGGCGCGCCGGTCGGAAAGATTCATGTTGTAATCTGTAGCGCCTTTTGAATCCGTGTGACCATCAATGAGGATATTGGTTTTATCATAAGCATTGAGCGTGCCCGCAAAATCTGACAATTGTGCCTTCATTCCTGGTGAAAGATCGGAGGAGTTGAATGCAAACAGCAAGCCGGAGTCGAAGGTTACTTTGATTCCTTCACCCACGCGTTCCACGTCTGCTGAATTGCCGAGTTTTTCTTCCAGCTCGCGCTTTTGTTTGTCCATGTATTTTCCAATGGCACCGCCAGTGACACCACCTGCTGCAGCCCCGATAATGATGCCGCCAGCTGTATTGTTATTCTTTTTACCCAGCAGGCCGCCGATCGCACCGCCAACAATTACGCCAGCACTGGTGCCAATGACAGTATTCCGGTTCTTTTTGAGGCTTATGCATGCAGTTCCTGCGAGGAGTAAAATCACCAGGAGAAATGAGATTTGCTTGATCATGATAGTGGTAGATAATATTGACTTCATCCGGAATAAGCCCCC
>JBILHQ010000188.1:0-12423 GCA_044350415.1 Saprospiraceae bacterium
TTCCCCTTATAAATATGGTGAAAAATACGCTGCCCCATGTGGTTGAGGTACACTTTTACCGATCGATTGGGATAAAATGTGCGGGCGTAGGACAAATCATCGGTAATCTGAACAAACAAGTCGTTCAGTTTTTCGGGATCATGCTGGCCAGATTGGAGCATGTTTTCATATTCCGACCATTTTTGCTGATTTTGTGCTATAAATTTTGTCTCTCTCACCGAAGGGATGTTTTGGAATGGTGGGCAAATATAGGTGAAATTGAGAGAACCAGGAAATGGGCAATACGCTCACTCCAACAGCCGCAACTTATTTTTGGCAGCAGTGAGTTCTTGTTGCAGGTCATCTATCCGCTGCAAAAGATGGGCAATCGCGTCAATTCCTTCCGGATTGATATGGAGTTCATAATGCAGCCGGATCATTTTTTCGACGGCTTGCAACTGTTCATCCCGCAGGTATTGTTGGTCGTCGATGACGACTACTTCAATTAATCCCAACTCCTGTAAGGAGCCGATAAAGGTGGGCTCGGCCTGATGATAGGTGCAAATTTGTTCCACGAGAATTAAATGCTGGTTATCCATGGCTTCTGATTTTTGATAATTCTGTGAACAATTCTTTTTCTTTTTCCGAAAGGTTGGTGGGAAGTTTTACGTAATAGGTGATAAATAAATCACCAAATTTCCCTTCCGATTTGTAAACAGGAAATCCTTTGCCTTTTAACTTCACTTGGGTACCACTGAGGGTTTCCGGTGCCACCTTTAGTTTTACTTTCCCATCAAAAGTATTGACTAAAATGTCTCCCCCCAAAATGGCGGTGTACAGGTCTACTTCTGCCGTCGCAAACAAATTGCTGCCTTCTCTTTTAAATTCAGGATCAGTAGCGATGGAAAAAGTGAGGTATAAATCGCCGTTTGGTCCGCCATTGGCACCGGGTGACCCGTGACCCGGAATTTTTATCACTTGTCCATTCTCCACCCCGGCAGGAATGGTCAGGCGAATATTTCTGCCGTTCACGGTAAGCGTCTGCTGTTGTGTTTGGTAAACATCCCGCAAAGAGAGCTGCAATTCGGCGTTAATATCCTGCCCCCTGAATTTTGTCTGGCGACTCCTTCTTCCAAACTCATCTCCATACATCGACTCGAAAAAATCAGAAAAATCACCTGAAAAGCCCCCTGAAAAATCCTGTGCACTTTGTTGGCGGCCGCTACTTCGGCGCGATTGATTTTGTCGCTGTGCGTTTTCCATTTCCTCACCATGTTCCCAATCTTTTCCGTATTTATCGTATTTTTTTCTTTTCTCCGGATCGCTTAGTACTTCATTGGCTTCGTTGATTTGTTGAAATTTCTTTTTGTGTGTTTCGTCATTCGGATTGAGGTCTGGATGGTATTTTCTGGCTAATTTACGATAAGCACTCTTGATCTCGCTTTCAGTTGCAGTTTTGGGGACTTCCAGTATTTTATAATAATCTATGAATTCCATTTCAAGCAATATTTATTTTTTGGAAAAAGGGGCGCGGCTATATATTGTAAAATTACAGAGAGGAATCGCCGCAACAACGTGATGCAAATCACTTGTGGTAATGATATTTTACAGCACCTCCTGAGGATTGGTACCACACTTCGACAGGCTCAGTGACCATTTAAGCGTTGTTTTGATTTCAGATTTCAGGTCGTCATCCGCTTGAGCGTTGTTTTGATTTCAAATTTCAGATTTCAAATTTCAAATTTCCGATTTCGCCACAATACGCTGTTCCCTTGCATGAAAATAATGAAAGGGCATTACCATACTTCGACAGGCCCAGCAACCATAAGGCTAAATCTTACATCTGAAATCAAAAAAACGCTCAAGCGGTTGACGACCCGGTGTTCAATAAAAATTACAGCATCTGGCAAAACCATTATCCAGCCATCTCTGCCCCAATTTTTTTGAGCAGTGCCAAAGTTGCTTTAATGCCATCGGGTTCACTGAGTTTACTGCCTTCGTATTCAATGCCGATATAACTGCGGTAACCGCCGTCTTTTACAATTTTTAACATCCGACGGTAGTCTGTTTCGATACAATCGCCATTGGCATCAAAATCATAGCTTTTGGCACTCATACCGTGCGCATAAGGCATAAATTGTTCCGTAATTTTATACCGGTCGCCCCATTCCACACATTTTCTGGCGTCTCCGGAACCCTCATATTTACTACAAAAATTGCCAAAATCGGGCAGGATACCGCAGTTTTTACGGTTTACATTTTTCATTACTTCCGGGAGCCATCCATCGGTGCTCGAATAACTGCCATGGTTTTCCACGATTACATTCAAGCCAAATGGTTCAGCGAACTGCGACAAACGCGTCAATCCATCGACCGCCTTTTTGGCCACCTCCTCCCGGGTCCCATCGCCATAGGCATTCACCCGGATACTGTGACAGCCAAGGAATTTGGCCGCTTCCACCCATTTATAGTGATTCTCAACGGCCTGGGTGCGTTTGGCATTATCCAGGTCGCCCAGGTATCCTTCTCCGTCACACATGATGAGCACCGACCTGACACCGTTGTCGTCGCAACGCATTTTCAGGTCTTTGAGGTAGGCCTGGTCTTTGGCTTTGTCTTTAAAAAATTGGTTGACGTATTCCACGGCCTCAATGCCGTAGTCGCGTTTGGCCACGATTGGAAAATCAAGATTCGTCATTTTTCCTGCATACAACGCATTGTGCAAAGACCATTCTGCTAATGAAATCTTGAAAAACGGCGCTTTACCGCCTGTGGCGGCAGCGGCACTGGTATGGCAGCTGCCCAGAGAGGTAATAATGGAGGGCGCTACCGCAGCAGCACCAATCGCTTTCAGAAAAAAGCGACGTGAATGAGTGTTTACCATCGTTATTATCGTTAGTTAAATATTTCGCCCAAAAATAGATAAATATCCGGAAGGCCAGTTCCTATGCACCAGAAATATCTTTCTGCAGAATGGAAGGTTGCCAGTTTCACATACTTGATACCCTGAACAAAATTATTTTTACGGCATTCTCGAACCCCTCCAAATAAAAACCGCCGGACAACAGGCGATCCCTGCTTGTCCGGCGGTCAATGATGAGCGGTATTATACGGTGGTGCGGAAGGTTTAGGGGTAGGGTTACGCCATGTTCCCGTTCATAAGGTACACAACCCTTATATCGACCCGGGAAAGGATTATACCGGAGTGCCCGGATGCAGCCGGGTTCAGGAGAAAAAATCGATGTCTACTCCACTTTTGCCGTAAAATTATACTTCAGTCCTTTATAAGACTTCAGCACCACTTTTACCGTCCCTACCGACACTGGCGATTCAATCAGCACCGGGATACGGTTTTCATCGTCGCCGACCCACACCGACATTTTGGTATCCTCTGTAAAAACATTCCCGGCGATCACGTCGGGTTGGAATTTGAGCGTTTTGTATTTGCCCATACCGTGGACATTTTTTTTAGAATTTCGGCCTAGGTAACGCATCCGGAGGGGATATTCGGCCTGGTCCATAAAAATAGAAAAATCCTCGGACGAGCTGATTCCTTTCGCAGCAAAGTCGATGGTGCGGAGATAAAACATGGTAGAAAGCACGTCGTGTACTTTTTTCTGGACAGTATGTTCCGTTTTGGTCTCTTTGTCGCCGCGCTTCGTGGACCGCCAGACGGTCATTTTTTTAGTACTTTGGTTGAAGGCTATTTTTTCAAAAATATGGTATTTGCCTTCGTTCACACTGCGCTCAGAGTAATTGGGCAGCAAGGTGTTCTTATCTACCCAAGACTCGTAGGTATCGTCTACGGCAAAAAACCATTCGTAAGAGGAATATGTTTTCCCAAATGCCTGGTAATGGTACTGCGTATCTTCATCCCATATCTTAAAGGTCACTTCTCCAGCGGGCATCCAGACAAAATTCCAGTTGTAATAGATTTTATAAGTCAGCTCTTCACCACTCAAAAACGGTGGCGTACCCGCTGTTTGCGCGGTGCTATTGTGGAGGCTCAGGCACCCAATGGCGCCCAGAAGGAATAGTTTCAATGTCATCTTGTATGGTATCTTCTTCATAACCCAACGATTTGCTGATATTGACGTAAAAGAACGAAAAAGTACCAATCAACGCCGGGATAACCAAGTTTATTACCCAAAGTGAAAATGTAGCAGCTAAAGCGGCTATTTCATTGGCCCCAAATTGCTCCCACAATAAAACGGCCATATTGCCGCGGGCAACCAATCCGGCCACCGGCGGTAACGGAATACTCGTTTGTAATAAAAAAAGAGCTGCAATACCCGCAAATCCAGGTATTATTCCGGGATTAATCCCAAAAAAACGCAACAACAAGTAATATTGAACCGAATAAATCACAAATCGAATCAAGGCCCAGCGCAGAATATTTGTCAGGTCGGAAGTAGAATATTGCCGGATCACCCCAAGATTCAACTGCCGCAGCCAGGGTAAAAACGGATGAACAACCTGCAACCTTTTTATGATATCAATAACAAGATCAATGTGGTAGTAACACCATAACATTGCTGCCGAACCAGTGACCGCTGCCGCAATAAGCAAATTTCCCAGAGTTGGATCCACCAGTTCAAAACGGTGGATAATATACATGCTACCGATAGCACCGATGCCCAACAGCACCATGAACTGACAAAAATTGCCCACCAGATTGGCTACAATGGCCCGCCATTGATTACGTGGATGAACGTACAACATCCGTCCGCCGTACTCGCCGACACGATTGGGGGTAAACAGCGAAAAACTCACGCCGGTCATGACGGCGAGCAGCGCCTTTCGCCGTGGAAAATGTTCATACCGGTGCACAAACTGCCGCCACTTTTCCGCTTCAGCCATCCAGTTGAGCGGCATCAGGAGCAGAACGACTACCAGCAGCGGAAGATCGGCAGTCTTTAATTGGTGCTGAAATGCTATCCAGATGTCGCCCAATTTGTCATTACTGGTGAGATCAAAATACAAAAGCAGCAATAAAAGTATGGCTGCGCCTGATTTAATCAGCAGGTTCAATGGCGTATTGGATCGAATTTGTATTCGAATTTTTTTTATAAAATGGGCAAGTCTTTGTAAACGAAGCATGAGAATCGGCGAATAACGAACGGATTAAGTACTTTGGGGTACAAGCAGCTCACACCGCAACAATATAATAACCCAACAAAGGTACGGGGTATTTCTATGACATTGGAGTGATTCGCCTCAGACATGTTCTTGTCCAAACTTAATATTAACTTAAAGTAAGTTTTTCGATCGCCCTTTTTTTTCCTCCGACCTTTGCAGAAAATCTACGTACATGAAATTTACAAAGCTTTACTTTTTCCTGTTTCTGATTGCTTTTATCCCTTCAACAGCCTGGTCGCAAAACGAAAAAGGCAAAATTTCCGGCAAAATTATCGATAAAGCTTCCGGAGAAGAATTGATTGGTGCTGTAATCCGCATCGAAGGCGGAACAGGCGGGAGTACCACTGATATCGAAGGAAAGTACCTCATGGCTATTGCACCGGGCAAGTATACTGTGGTTTTTTCTTATATTTCCTATCAAACACAAAAAATAGAAGCAGAAGTAAAGGCCAACGAGGTTACTTTCGTTGATGTCGTTATGGAAGAAGCGGGCAACTCATTGGCGGAAGTCGTGGTGGCTTATACTATTCAAAAGTCGAGTTCGCTCTCCTTACTGACGGAACGTCGCAATGCAGCAGTGGTTTCCGATGGCATCTCTGCTGAATCTATTCGCCGCACACCCGATCGCACGACCTCCGATGTATTGAAACGCATCACAGGAGCCAGTATCCAGGAGGGCAAATTCGCCATTATTCGCGGCATGAACGACCGGTACAACGCCGGTTACCTCGATGGTGCATTGTTGCCATCCACAGAAGCCGACCGCAAAGCATTTGCGTTCGATGTGGTTCCAGCCAACTTGATTGACAATCTGCAAATTATAAAAGCCGGTTCACCAGATTTAGTAGGTGATTTTGGCGGTGGTATCATCAAAATCAATACGAAGTCAGTTCCGGAAGAACTGACGCAAACTATCACCTTGGGAGCGCAAACACATTCGCTGACAACATTCAAGGGATTTCAGGAATTTAAAAAATACTCAGGAGAAGGCTTTAATCTGCTCAGCAGCAAACGCAATATGCCCGAACTTTCGGCAGATGCATTGCGGTCGAACGCTCTTTTCCCTAATGCAGAAGAAAAAGCACGGTTAGCCGAAAATTCCAAAGCATTTAATAACGACTGGTCGAATGAAAATGTAAAAGCGACGCCAAATGCGCGTTTTGCATACTCCCTAGGTTTTCCGATCCAGTTGCAAAATGACAATAAATTGGGGGTTATTCTCGCCCTTAACTATGCTAATACCCGTCGTTACTCAGAAGGAAAAATCAACACCTTCGACGGTTCCGGTCAGGTAGCGAAGTTTTCAGACCAGATCTTTTTGCAAAACATCAGCAGCGGCGGTATTTTCAACGTGAACTTTGTAGGACGGAACACTCAGATCAGTCTGCGGAACCTGTTGAACATGAATACCGATAACAATACTGTGCTGCGGACTGGCACGGGCAATATCGGTGATGCCACTGAGGTGCAGAACACTGCTAACTTAGTGAATTACAATCGTTTGTACAATGGTATCGTTTCGCTGAAACAGATTATTGGCGACAACTTGTTTACGCTGAATGCTTCAGTAAATTACGCCAATATTCGCCGTGATGTACCGGATTACCGCATTGTGAACTATACCAAAACACCAGATGACGAGCAATACCGCTTGGCATTGGGCGATTTTTTCAATACCAGCACAGGCCGTTTTGCTTCGAATCTCAACGAACGACTGGCAGGTGGTACACTTGAATTAGCCAAGCAGTTTGATGGCAAATTAGTGAAAACTGAAGTTAAGGCAGGTTTTTTCCTGCAGGACCGCAACCGCTCCTTCAGCAGCCGCAGTTTTGTTTACAACGGCTCACAACCACGCCTCACCTACAATCCAGCCGACGATCTTTCGGCAGAAAATATCAATGCCAGCCACTTATACCTGGTTGAAAAAACATCTGATGATATTGCTTATTACAACGGCAAACAAAACCTTACGGCTTATTACGCTTGTATCGACCAGAAGTTTTTTGAAAAACTCCGCGCAGTTTACGGGGTTCGTTACGAAGATGCTGATATCCATGTTTTCAACGAAAAAGTAAATTCGGAAGTGGCGCGTATTCAGGAAGGTGCGGTTTTGCCATCAGCCAATCTGTCGTATCCGATTTCTGCCAAAATGAATGTACGTGCAGCTTATTACGCGACTGTTAACCGTCCGGAATTCAGGGAATTGGCACCATTCGCGTTTTATGTATTTGATAAAAATGCGGAGATTCGCGGTAACAAAGACTTGCAGATTGCCCGTTTGAACAACTATGAACTTCGTTGGGAACTGTTTCCTTCCGGTAGCCAGGTGTTGTCGGTAGGTGGTTTTTACAAAACGATTAAGAATCCTGTGGAGTTCAGCATCGATATCACCCAGCCATTCACGACGTTCACCTACCAGAATGAAAAATCGGCGAAGATTTACGGATTAGAGTTTGAAGCCCGCAAAAACTTTGATTTCCTCGGCGAAAGACAAGTGTGGCACGATCTGGTGGTATTCACCAACCTCGCGTTGATTAAATCAAAACTTGCCTTTGATGAAGGTTCCCAGTCAAAAGCCAATCGTCCGTTACAAGGGCAGTCACCTTATGTACTGAATGCTGGTATTCAGTTTGACAATGAAGAATTCGGCTGGAGCGCCAGTCTTGTTGCTAACCGTATCGGCCGTCGTATTGCTTATGTGGGTGTTGACCCTAAATTCGGCGATACCCGCCAGGATATTTTCGAAGCACCGCGTACAGTGGTGGATTTTCAGGTAGGAAAAACCATCGGAAAACTCAATCTGAAATTCACCATCGGCGACTTGCTCCGGCACGACCTTGTGTATTACCAGGATGCAAATGCCAATGGCAAATACAATGCTGAAGGTGGTGATCGATTGATGTTTAAATTTAAAAATGGTACCAGTATGAGCCTTAGTGCCGGGTATAATTTCTAAGCGTATGCCTGGATTTCAGGAGGAAAGAATATCAAATATGCTTTAATTATTCATACGTATAATGGCTGTCTAACACGCAGATTTTGACCGTTTTGTGTCAGGATCTGCGTTTTTTTTATCCCATAGATCACATAGAATAAAGCGTATGCTTAGCCTACACCACACCTATGTGATCTATGTGGAAACTGCTATGTGGCCTATGTGATAAAAAACCCAAAGCCCAAACTTAATACTACCATAACGCCAACTTTACATTAGGGTAATATTAGTCATAGAACTTTGCTACATAATTTAAACTAGCAACAAACAATGACTAAGAACACTTACATTCTGCTCCTTTGTTCTCTTTTTTTAACTGCTGCAAAAGTGAATGCACAGTTCTATTTTGATAAAACAACCTTTGTTGGTGCGTTGAGTGATGATGCTTCGGCTGACTGGACTCAAGGCTGGACCAACTGGGATCCCAAAAATACAAATTACCCGGCTCCAACAGATTTGTCAACATTAGATGGGACATCGTCTGGACTCGCTGTTCCGGGTGTAAAAAAAATCACTAACACACTTACTTTGGATGCTACTAAAGTATACCTTTTGAAAGGTTTTGTGGTGGTGGCAGATGGAGGTAAATTAGTGATTCCTGCAGGCACTATCATCCGTGCACAAGCTGATCTGAATTCCACACCAAAGAACTATGCTTCTATCATCATTGAACGCGGTGGTAAAATCGAAGTAAATGGTACCGCTACCAATCCGGTTGTGATTACTTCTGCCAAAGCAGTGGGTGCGCGCGAGCGTGGTGACTGGGGCGGTTTGTTGATCGCTGGCCGTGCCAAGCACAATCTTTCTAATGCAGCTTTCGATAATGTGCAGATGGAAGGTTTTAACAACGTTTCTTTTGATCCATCGCTGGCTAAATTTGGTGGTAACGACCTTGCTGACAATTCGGGTACTGTTTCTTTCCTACGCCTCGAGTTCGGTGGTTTGGCATTCGAATCCAACAAAGAAATCAATGGCCTTACTTTAGGCGCTGTTGGTTCAGGTACTACTGTAAACCACGTACAGGTTTCTTATTCGAATGATGACTCTTATGAGTGGTTCGGTGGTTCTGTTAATGCGAAGTACTTAGTTGCATTCAAAGGAACAGACGACGATTTCGATACAGATAATGGCTATTCCGGCCTCAATCAATATGGTATTGGTATCCGCGACAGCGCATATTATGACCAAACTTATGCCTTGCCTTCAGGTGCTTCTACTTCAGAAGGTTTTGAAAGCGACAATGAAGCAACTGGTACTGCTGCTGTTACACCATATACCAATGCAATATTTTCCAACTTCACTATGGTTGGACCAGTTCCTGTAGGTGCGACTTACTCCCAGATGAACAGCACCACCAAATCTGCTTTCCGTCGTGGTGCCCGTATCCGTCGTAATTCCAGCCTTCGTATCGTGAACAGCGTATTTATGGGATACCGCAACTTCGTCATGATCGATGGCGACAGTTCATTGCACAACACCAACTTCCCTGCAGTATTAGCGTTGGTTAATCCAAGCACACCAGTTGACATTCAGAAAAAGCAAATTTTCTTTGCGAACAACTTGATTGTTAATACTGCTGCTTCTTCCAACAGCACTACCGACACTACTGCCAATGGTTTGGTGGAGGTAGCCCGTGCTGCAGGTTGCAATAACAAAAAACTGGCTGCTGATGCATGGGTTCGCCAAACACTGGTTCCATGCTTATCTAATAACATTAACCCGGTTGCATTTACTACTGGTACAGTTCTCGTAAATCCTTTAGCGTCCAGCACCACACCTGATTTCAAACCAGTAGCCGGTTCGCCTGCACTTGGTGGTGCTGAATTCAACTGCAACCCGATTCTGGTGAATCTTACCTCTTCTACCGAGGAGATTCTTGCTGCCAAAATGAGCCCGGTTTATCCGAACCCAACGCGTGGTGGTATCGTTAACTTCGGTCGCCAGGTATTGTCTTTCGGTATATTTGACATGAATGGTTCACTCGTTCGTTTCGGTCTCGACACCGACCACGCTAACGTCGAAGGCCTCACTGCCGGTATCTACTTCATCAAATTGGAAGGACAGGCTCAGAAATTGATCGTTCAATAGGTCTTAGTCATAGTACCAAGCCTTAATTAGTCCCAAGTCCCAGGTCCGTAGAGGATACCACAAGCAGGTCGTTTGATTAAAAAACGGTGTGCTTGGGTTGTCATCTACAGACCTGGGACTTTTTTATTTACTGGATATGGGTTCACTCTACGTAGTACCCTTCGGGCCTGGGGCTTGTTTTATTTGCCTGATACGGGTTTACTCTACGGACCTGGGACTTGGGACTAACCGACCTGGGACTAATTAGCTAATTTACAACCAAGTCGCCGTATCTTTGTTCTTGTTTCAAATAAAATTGAAAACTGTGAAAATGCAAATTCAGGATTTATTACAACGTGCGCTTCGTTTGGAATGGCTTTCTCCGGAGGAGGGTGTATTCCTGTTTGAAAATGCCCCGACTTCGGAGTTGATGTTCGTGGGCAATAGTTTACGCCAGCAACAGGTGCCGGGAAATAATGTTACCTGGATTATCGACCGCAATTCTAATACGACTAATGTATGTATTGCCAATTGCAAGTTTTGCAATTTTTACCGCCGCCCAGGTCACGGCGAATCCTATACCACTTCCATTGATGAGTATCGCCAGAAGATAGACGAGATGTTTGAACTGGGAGGCGAGCAATTATTGCTGCAAGGCGGGCATCATCCTGATTTAGGGTTATCGTTTTACACAGACCTGTTCCGGCAATTAAAGGCTATTTATCCCAGTCTGAAACTACACGCCTTAGGGCCGCCGGAAGTGGCGCATATTTCCAAATTAGAAAAAATGAGCCATTATGATGTGTTGAAAGCGCTGAAAGAAAGTGGTTTGGACTCATTGCCTGGTGCAGGTGCGGAAATATTGAGCGACCGGGTACGCCGCCTGATTTCCAAAGGCAAATGTGGCGGCGAGGAATGGCTCAATGTGATGCGTGCAGCCCACCAATTGCACCTCACCACTTCGGCTACCATGATGTTTGGGCATATTGAAACCAATCTTGAGCGGTTTGAACACTTGGCTGCTATGCGGCAGGTACAGTCGGAAAAACCCGCCGATGCCAAAGGTTTTATCGCCTTTATCCCCTGGCCTTTCCAGGATGAAGACACCATTCTTAAAAAAATAAAACGCGCCCGCAACGCCGTCACGGGCGACGAATATGTGCGCATGATTGCCCTGAGCCGAATCATGCTGCCAAATATCACCAATATCCAGGCATCCTGGCTGACTGTAGGCAAACAAGTCGCACAGGTATGCCTGCACTCAGGGGCCAACGATTTTGGTTCGATCATGATCGAAGAAAATGTGGTGTCGGCCGCAGGTGCCCGGTTCCGGTTCACTGCTGATGGCATTCAACAAGCTATTAAAGAAGCAGGTTATGTGCCACGGTTACGCACGCAACAATATGAATTCCGGGAATTGCCTGTAAAAATGCGGCAGCAGGAATTGGATACGGTGAGTATGATTGTGGATTAATCTTTTTTCGATACATAGGGTTTTTACATCAATCAAATAGTGCGCTCCGTTTTAATTGACGGCAACACTACCCTTTCCATGGATTGCAATACAGATAAAATTCATAATTTTGCGCCTCATATGATTGACTTGGAGAAAGAAACTGATCGCATCGAATGAGAAAAAAAATTGAGATACTGGCCCCGGCCAAAAACTTGTACCAGGGTATGGCTGCTATTAATGCCGGCGCAGACGCTGTGTACATCGGCGCGGCTATGTTTGGCGCCCGGACAAATGCCACCAACTCGATGGAAGACATCGCCGAAATGGTCAGGTATGCCCATTTGTTCAAAGCGAAGGTGTTGGTGACTGTCAATACCATTTTGTACGACAACGAATTGGAAAACTGCCGGCAACTCATCTGGGATTTGTACAATATCGGCGTGGATGCCCTTATCATTCAGGACATGGGAATACTTGAAATGGACCTCCCGCCCATCGCCCTCCATGCCAGCACACAGGCTAATAACAGGGATGCAGGCCATGTGAAGTTCCTTGCCGATGCCGGCATCCAACGCGTGGTACTGGCCCGGGAACTGAATCTTGACCAGATGCGGGAGATTCACGAAGCCAGCGATGTAGACCTGGAATTTTTTGTCGCCGGTGCGCTGTGCGTTTCCTTCAGTGGCAATTGTTACATGAGCGTTGCCAACGGCGAACGTTCGGCCAACCGCGGCTCCTGTGCCCAGAATTGCCGGCTGCCTTACCAATTGATCGACGGAACCGGTAC
>JBILHQ010000189.1:0-12395 GCA_044350415.1 Saprospiraceae bacterium
GCCGGGCATCAGCAATCGCCCACCTGATTTTTTCGTAGGCATATTTTTGTTGGAAATGCTCGTAGATATCTTTCATCACATAAGGCTCTGAAAACAGCGACAAAGCCCCTTTGAGGATATCCATTTCCTCTTCCGACAGCCAGGACCGATAATCGACGGATTCCCCACGTTCATACATCGTACACAAATGACTCAATACAGTCGTGGGGCTAATATTCCGCTGACGGGCTATTTCTTCTAAGGAATTGCCTTTTTTGAACAGTTCCCAGGAAATAAGGTGCGTACTTCCCTGTACTTTCACGCCTTCTGTATCTTTTTCCAGCATAAACCGGCGAATTTCACCAATAAATGCATCACCGTACAATTGTAGTTTTCGCTCTCCCACCCCACTGATCATCAACAAATCTGCATCGGCAATCGGGCGTTTTTCGACCATTTCGGTGAGCGTTGCATCGCTGAATATCTGGTAAGGTGGCACGCCAAGTTGCTGGGCCATAGTGCGGCGCAAGACACGCAACCGCTCGAACAATTCCTCGCGCAGACTTTGTGTTTGCGAAACAGGCCGGAGTTCGGGGGCTTTCTTCTCGGCTTTAGCTGCCGGCGTAAGCGGCAGTGATAAATTCACCGTTTTCCCTTCCATCAGTATTCCCATACCGGAAGGCGTCACGCGCAAACGGTGACCATCATCGTAGGCGATTTCAATAAGGCCATTATGGAGCATCTGCATGACCAGGAATAACCAGTCATCGAAACTATATTCCTTGCCCGCTCCGTAAGTTTTGATCTGGTCGTATTTATTATCGATTATTTCCCGGTTACGACTGCCGCGCAGGATATTGACCAACATACTCATCCCCACTTTTTCATTGGCGCGTTTGATGGCAGAAAGTGCTTTTTGAGCGGCAATAGTCCCATCAAAATAGGTAGGTGGATTTTTGCAGACGTCGCAGTTCCCACATTGCGTTTCGTAGATTTCGTCAAAATAACTGAGGACTGTTTTTCTCCTGCAAACTGGTGCCTCCGCAAATTCAAACATCCGTTTTAATTTAGCGATTTTCAGGTCCTTTTGCACCTGATCGCCTTCGCTCTGCTGGATCATATCCGTGTAAGTCATTACATCGGCGTAACTGAAAAACAAGAGTGCTTCAGAAGGCAATCCGTCCCGGCCGGCGCGCCCGATTTCCTGGTAATATCCTTCTACATTTCGGGGCAGGTTATAATGGATCACAAAGCGCACATTGCTTTTATCGATCCCCATACCAAAGGCAATCGTCGCACAAATTACAGAAATGCGGTCGTTTATAAAATCCTCCTGTACTTTGGACCGGCGTTGTTGGGGGAGATCAGCGTGGTAATAATCCGTTTTGAATCCTTTATCGTTGAGTTTGTTCGACAATTCTTCA
This sequence comes from Saprospiraceae bacterium, assembly GCA_044350415.1. GTDB lineage: Bacteria > Bacteroidota > Bacteroidia > Chitinophagales > Saprospiraceae > M3007. The sequence continues at coordinate 1,404 of JBILHQ010000189.1, forward strand.
CACGACCGGCGGCTCAGGCAATAGATAATGCCCGATTCCTTGGGGTGCTTTTTTAGAAAGTCGATAATTTGTTCAATCCGTTTTTGGCCGGGTCGAACCGTCAGGGTAATATTAGGCCGGTCGAAAGAAGAAATAAACACTTCCGGGCCATGCAGATCGAGTTGGGTAATGATATCCTTCCGGGTAAGTTTATCGGCAGTCGCGGTAAGTGCCATGGTGGGCACATTGGCAAACTGCGCTTTCAGGAATTTCAACTGGGTATATTCCGGTCGAAAGTCGTGGCCCCAGGCGGAAATACAATGCGCCTCATCGATAGCGAACAAACTGATTCTCAATCGTTTGAGCAAAGGTTGAAACCCCTGAGAAACAATTTTTTCAGGGCTTACATACAGAATTTTCAACTTGCCATCAATAGCATCGCCTTCTGTTTGGCCGATATTGGCCATACTGGAGCTGCTGTTAATAAAAGCAGCCGGAACACCATTGGCAATTAGTCCTTCCACCTGATCTTTCATCAGTGCAATTAAGGGACTGACCACCACTGTAATTCCGGGAAGCGTCAGAGCTGGTATTTGGTAACAAATACTTTTTCCGCCACCAGTTGGCATAAGAACAACCGTGTCTTTGCCCGCATACACAGATTGAATAATCTCAGATTGCATGGGACGGAAGAAATCATAGCCGAAGTATTTCTTCAGCGCTAAATAGGCATTTTCCATTTTTTTTAAAAAATTTATAATTACGGTAATTGATTAATATTTAGTCGGTTAGTCAGTTGGTTGGCTGGTTAATCAGTTAGTCCCAGGTCCGTAGAGTAGACCTGGGACTAACTGACTAAACTATCTCGTTTGCTCTTTCTCAATCATTCTCCGGGCTGTTTTCAAGTGGCCACAGGAGAAAAACTTCATTGTTTCGGCAATATCCGGGTAACGTTCGATCAGATCGTTGCCCAAATCAGAATGGTATTCGTAAAGCGATTCGCGTCCCGATTTACGGGCGACATAAAGGTACCGGTCGTCAATGGCACATAGTCGGTGGTCCTGAGAAAAAAAGGCCATTGGGCGTTTTTCCCGGAACAGGTCATATCCCATTGTATTTTGGGTATAGTCGAGGTTCAGCAAACCCATCACTGTGGGAAAAACATCTGTTTGTGAAGCAATTCCATGCATAGCCTCTGGTTTTTGAAAAATTCCCGGGGCATGTACAATCAGCGGAATGTGGTTATAGGAAAGTGGCACATCATTCACGTAATGGGTCAAATTGACACCATGGTCGCCCAGCAGTACAAAAACAGTGTTCTTGTACCACGATTTAGTGGCGCAAGAATCCATAAAAGAACTGATGGCCCAATCAGCATACTCATAAGTTGCCAGGATAGGGTCTGTACTCTTCGGTTTAAACCTGGTTTTTGCCGACAACGTATAAGGCGGATGCGTACTGATGGTCAGTAAAGTAGCCAAAAACGGATGCTCTTTGTCAGAATTATCCATACTGTCTAACTGATGTAGGGCCATATTCATCAAAGCTTCATCGCCAACCCCCCAGGCATTGGCTACATCGGCAGGTGGATAATCCTTTTGGTCACAGATTTGATCGAAGCCATTTTTTTCCAAAAAGATATCTAAGTTATCGAAGGTCTTGGGGTGAGTACAAAAGAAGCGTGTTCGGTATCCTTCTTTTTTCAGGGTTACCGGCAGTCCGGTAAAGCCCGTTTGCTCTGAGACGCCATTCAGCATTGGATGCTGCATCATCATCACCGGCATTCCGTATAAAGTACTGTAAATACCGCAATTGGTATGAATCCCACTGGAATAACACTGGTCAAAAAACATGCTGTTTTTGGCTATGCGATCCAATCCGGGTGTCAGTTTATCCGGACTCCCAAAAATCCCCATCCGGTCGGCACTCATACTTTCCATTAAAATCACCACTACATTCATTTTGCGTGGAGCCCCGGGATAATCATGTCTGCGAATAACAGGCGACTCAAGGGTATCGGTATTATAAGAAATACCTAAAGCCTGCTGGACTGTTTTTTGAGCATCCGCTGCAGAAAGCACATTAATATCGAATTCGAAATAGGAGTCAAACCAGGTATGAACGGGATTAAGCGTTAATTGGTTAATAAAACCATCATTACTGAAGGTTGCAGATTTCATATCCGGCATTTTAGGAAGCGGTCCGCCAAAAAGGCCATATACCAGCATACTGGATGCAATTGCTGTGGCCGTCCATTTTTGCATTCCGGAAGAAGTGTGTTCTTCGGTTTTCCAGGCATTGTTCCACACCCTTCGAACCAGTTTGCGAATACCCCACAGGCCCAACAGAAAGATCAGAATAAACGGATAATATTTCACTTCTTTAAAAATGAACTCTCCGATCTGCGCCATATTTTTCAAGTGAACAGTCGCAATGTTAAGCCGGGAATTGTAGTATTTAAAATAAGGAACATCTGCAGCACAAATAACCAACGATAATAAAATGACAGTGGCACTGTACCAGCGAACATATTTATAAATATGCTGAAGGTCCTTTTTTCTGATATAGGCATAGGTTAGCGCAAGGTATGGCAATATCATTGCGTAACTGGCTATGGTAACATCAAACCATAAACCGATTTGAAAAGCTTTTCGCAACGATATGGACCGTTCCATATCAAAGAAATATGCAGGCTTATTGTACACCAGCATTACGTAACGAAACAAGGAAAAGGTCGCCATCAGTATCAGGTGAACTGAGAGGATAAAGCGGAGATGTGATGGGACCCAGCGGCGAAACAGGAGCATGGTTGCTAACAGGTTAGGTCTGTGAAATATACGGAAGAAGAAGATATACGAAACGGATGGTCCGCTTAACGCACAAATTTACAACCTTATTTGATTAATAGGACAAATATATGCCAAATGATACGTGAATGGCCTATTGACTGACTATAAATTCAGGTTTATTGCCACAACTAATCGTTTCAACGTTCATTTTTACCGGGTCAGAACTTTCCCTTCGGCATCATCGGGCGGAAGACAAACCTCCAAACCGGCTGTGGTGCCAGTTCCTTCAAATATTCTTTTACCATTTTGAGTAAGTTCCACATCGATTCTGGCTTGCAAACTTTCATTAATTTTGCCCGTCATAGCCCCGGAAAGTGGCGAAATCAATGCTGTACCCGGTGCCCGGTGCGCGCGTATATGAATAGCAGTTTTGGGATTGGTAAAACTGAGTTCGATATGATTTTCAAGAATCGTCAATTTCTTTCGGGCACCTGTGTAGGTGGCAAACCGGAATAATTTACCCTCCAGCCAAAATCCGCTAATGAATCCAATAAAATGACTGCCCAAAAACGGAATATGTGCAACAGAAGCAATCAAAGATGCTCCGGCATCGCCAAAATGATTGGATTGCATCCAAACGTATGCTTTGGGAAAAGATCGGCCCCAGTCCTTTTCAATATAACCTTTGCCATTTGTAAAATCCACAGACTGGCCGTCGATTTCCAGCACACCATTAATTTGATGATTCATGCTGACAATTCCGTGAAAACATTCCATAAACGGCACATAAGAAAACCAGCCCATAATCCCCGGAGCACCAAGCATTTTGGGCCATTCAATATTGCCGGAAAAGGACAATACCCCTTTGATTCCCGGTAAATTCAGGTCAATTTTTTCGCCTGAAAAGCGATTTTCTCCAATTTTTACGTCAAAACGGAATTCAGATGGTTCAAAGTCTGCTATGGCATACCGATGAAACGCAGACCGGCCTTCCGTACCAAACATCACCTGAACGAAAGCAAATTGATTGCCTTCCCCATCCATCGAAATCCCTGGAATAAATGAAATAGCGTATTTTTCATCAGATGTTACACATTTCAGGTACCAACCTTCAAAATATTGCTTTTGAACTCCCCACCCATGGTACATTTCAGGCTGCCAAAGGGCACGAAGTTGCATTAATCGATTCGTCATATTGTGGATTTGTCCATTGACACCTTAAGCAACGTGACTCAAGTTGGATAATAAACAGCGAGCCATCACCGAATGTTCGGGATGGCTCGCTGTTTAGACTGATTGACTTAACCTACGCACTACTGAAGTGAAGTTAACCAGCGTTAATATTCGTCCTCGTTAAAGAAAAAATCTTCGTGTCGCGGATAATCCGGCCAGATATCTTCAATGCTTTCATACAATTCGCCATCTTCTTCTAATTCTTCCAGATTATCAATCACCTCACCCGGAGATCCGGAGCGGATAGCGTAGTCAATGAGTTCTTCTTTTGTGGCGGGCCAGGGAGCTTCTTCCAAATAGCCTGCAAGTTCAAGGGTCCAATACATATATTACAGGTACAATTTAAATTTTTAAAGTTAATTGTTCAATTTGACCGAATAACGGTGATTAAGGTTGCATTGTTTTGTAAAACAAAAAAATTACAAAATCAGCATCGCATCACCGTAACTGAAGAAACGGTATTTTTCCTTAACCGCTTCATTATAGGCATGCATAATAAGATCGGTACCTCCAAATGCCGCGACCAAGATCAAAACACTTGATTTGGGCAGGTGAAAGTTGGTAATCATCGAATTGGCGATATGGAAATCAAAAGGTGGATAGATAAACTTGTTCGTCCAACCTTCTACTGGCTTCATCAATCTTTCTGCAGAAACAGAGGTTTCAATAGACCGCATAACAGTAGTGCCTACTGCACAAACCCGTTTATTATCGGCGAGGCCTTTATTAACGGTTTCTGCGGTTTTGGGCGAAATACGAAAATATTCCGCTTCCATTTTATGCTTGCTCAGATCTTCCACCTCAATGGTACGGAAAGTTCCCAAACCAATATGTAAAGTTACTTCAGCGAAGTTCACCCCTTTTATTTCGAGGCGTTTCATCAGTTCGCGGCTGAAGTGTAAGCCAGCTGTTGGAGCAGCCACGGCACCTACTTCTTTCGCATAAACGGTTTGATAACGTTCGCGATCAATTTCTTCTGGCTCCCGGTCGATATACTTAGGCAGCGGCGTATTACCGAGCAGCAACAGGTCATTTTGGAAATCCTCTTCGCTGCCATCATACATAAAGCGAATGGTACGACCACGGCTGGTGGTATTATCCACTACTTCAGCTACAAGAATATCATTTCCTTTATCATCTGCAAAGTAAAGTTTGTTTCCAACCCTAATTTTGCGGGCTGGATCCACCAATACATCCCAAAGACGTGCTTCTTTATTCAATTCACGGAGCAAAAACACTTCAATTTTTGCATCAGTTTTTTCCTTTTGGCCAAAAAGGCGCGCAGGGAAAACCTTCGTATTGTTGAACATGATGACATCGCCGTCACCGAAATAATTTAATACGTCTTTGAATGTTTTATGCTCAATTTTACCCGTATCGCGACGGACCACCATTAATCGGCTTTGGTCGCGCTCCGGAGAAGGATACTGTGCGATCAGTTCCTTTGGCAAATTGAAGTTAAAATTCGATAATTTAGTTCGTGAACTCATAAACGACCGCAAATGTAGTTTTTCCTTCGAAAGAAAAAAAAAATTTATTAATTTTTTAAAACAGGTTTATCCGAATTGGCGAAATAAAATGCCAGATGAAGTACTAAGACCCGATTAATGGATAAAATCATTTTTATTGTTTTGAGCCACTGTTGGAGGTGTTTTTTCAGCAAGAGCATTGCTATTCCTTAAAAAAATGCCTTATACTGACTCAAAACCTTTCGATAATTTTATCCATTAATCAGGTCTTATCACTTACACCATACTTACCACTTTTTGTGATTTTTTGCGTTCAAATTCTTTCAAGTAGACTTTACGCAAACGTATGTTTTTAGGTGTAACTTCCACGTATTCATCTTCCTGGATGTACTCCAACGCTTCTTCAAGGGTGAAGAGGCGGGGCGGAGTCAGCGATGTTTTATCGTCGGAACCGGAAGCACGCATATTGGTTAGTTTCTTTGTTCTGGTAACGTTGATCACCAAATCGCCGGGGCGATTGTTTTCTCCAATAACTTGTCCTTCATATACTTCATCACCTGCGTTGACAAAAAATGTACCGCGGTCCTGTAAGTTGTCTAATGAGTATGCAATAGCAGTACCAGTATCCATCACGATGAGGGAACCATTCTGGCGGCCTGCGATATCACCCATCCATGGTTCGTAACCGGTAAAACGGTGTGTCATGATGGCTTCCCCCTGTGTTGCGGTGAGGATATTAGAACGCAGTCCGATGATACCACGGGAAGGAATATCGAAACGCAACAGGAAGCGATCATTCTTCGGTTCCATACTTTTCATCTGCCCTTTGCGACGGGTTACCAACTCGATACATTTACCGCTGCTTTCTTCCGGCACGTCAATAGTCAGTTCTTCGACTGGCTCGTGTTTTTTACCGTTAACCTCTTTAATGATTACCCTTGGCTGACCAATTTGTAATTCATATCCTTCCCGGCGCATAGTTTCGATCAGAATACTGAGGTGCAATACACCGCGACCAAACACAATAAACGAATCTGCAGAATTAGTTTCTGACATCCGCATGGCCAGGTTCTTTTCGAGCTCTTTTTCAAGACGCTCCCGTACATGGCGGCTGGTGACGAATTTTCCTTCCTGACCGAAGAATGGCGAGTCGTTGATAGTGAACAGCATGCTCATCGTAGGCTCGTCAATAGAGATGGATGGCAGTGCTTCCGGATTTTCAAAATCTGCAATGGTATCGCCAATTTCAAAACCTTCCACGCCAACTACAGCACAGATGTCGCCTGCTTCCACCATATCGGTTTCTTTTTTACCCATACCTTCAAACACAAACAACTGTTTTACTTTGTTGCGCTGAATGCTCCCGTCTTTTTTTATCAAAGCTACTTGCTGGCCCGCTTTGATCACCCCACGTGACAAACGGCCTACAGCAATTCGACCAATAAAATTGGAATAGTCCAAAGAAGTAACCAAAAGTTGGGTACTGCCTGTGCTAACCTGGGGAGGGGGTATATACTTCAGAATATCCTCAAGTAACTCGATGATATTATCAGTAGGATTTTTCCAGTCATGTCCCATCCAGCCTTGTTTAGCTGATCCGTAGATAACCGGAAAATCAAGTTGCTCTTCTGTAGCGTCTAAAGAGCACATCAGATCAAAAACCTGTTCATGTGCCCAATCGGGGTTACAGTTAGGCTTATCCACCTTATTAATAACCACTACTGCTTTTTTGCCCATTTCAAGTGCTTTCTGCAATACGAAACGAGTTTGTGGCATCGGGCCTTCAAAAGCATCCACCAAAAGGAGTACACCGTCGGCCATATTGAGTACACGCTCTACTTCACCACCGAAATCGGCGTGACCAGGTGTGTCAATGATATTAATTTTGTGGCCATTAAATTGAATAGACACGTTTTTTGCCAGGATGGTAATACCCCGCTCGCGTTCCAGATCGTTATTATCAAGGATCAGCTCACCCGTCTCTTCATGTTCTTTAAAAACCCTGGAGGCATGAATAATTTTATCCACGAGGGTTGTTTTCCCGTGATCGACGTGTGCGATGATAGCGATGTTTCTAATGTTTGTAATCATAAAAATATGTAGTATCCGGAACTAACGAAATAATATCAAAAAAAGTGAAAAAGACATAAATTATTTGGCAAGGCCACTAAGAAATGTCGTTTAATAAAATTTATTTTAAGCAATTTGGAATTATTCAGAATATTTGCAATAATTCCTTATTTTTAAAAACGGCCGCAAAAGTACAATTTTTTACAACAAAAAACGCAATTTTGATGTGTCCGTGGTATTAATAATCTTCCATAATGCATTATCACTCCAATAAACAACTGATTATGAATAGTTTATTAATTTAATTTTTTAATTAAAATACTGCTTTGCAGAAAGAAAATACTGTTTTCAAACATATACTGTTGCCTTTTGTTTCAAAAAACACCTTAATTCTAAAACCGTTCCTTATCTTTACGCTTCAATTTCTAACCGTCAATTAATTACTACCATGGCTTCCATTACCGCTTGGGCTGAAGAAGACCGCCCCAGAGAAAAAATGCTATTGAAGGGCATTGCTTCCCTTTCCAATGCTGAACTACTGGCTATCCTGATTGGATCAGGTACCGTAGGTGAAAGCGCTGTTACTTTAGCACAAAACATTTTACAGGCATCCGATCACTCCCTTCACGTATTAGCGCGGCAATCGCTGAAAGAATTGCAACACATTAAAGGTATCGGGCCCGCGAAAGCCATCACCATTGCTGCTGCCCTGGAAATAGGCCGCCGCAGACAATTGTCTGACTTGCGCGACCGCCCCCGTATTACCTGTAGTCGCGACGCATTTAATGTGATTGCCCCGTTGATTACCGACTTGTACCACGAAGAATTCTGGGTATTGCTGCTCAATCAGGCCAATGAAGTCATTGACCGCAAAAAAGTGAGCAGCGGAGGTATGACGGCTACCGTGGTGGACTCCCGCCAGTTTTTCCGGATGGCCATTGAAGGCAAAGCTGTTGCGGTGATTGCAGTTCACAATCATCCTTCCGGCAACCTGAAGCCCAGCCAGGCCGATATTCAATTGACCCAAAAATTAGTTTTGGCGGGCAAAACGATTGAAGTGCCGTTACTCGATCACTTGATTGTCTCCGAACGCGGGTTTTATAGTTTTGCGGATGAAGGGATGATTTAGTGGTGAGTGTGCGGCTACTTTATTGCCATTTTTTGGAGCAATTATTACCCACAATGGGGTGGTTAAATACGCCGTACACTCTACACAACTCATCACTTATAACTCATCACCCACCATCAGTCGGTTATTAAAACCACCGCAGAATCCCTTTCAGTAACAATTTGGCTAAGCGACCACCGTAGGGCGGCATCATCAGGTCAGTGGTTGGAAAGAAGCGCGTTTGGCGCACCACACCGCGCTGATTACTGAATTCCAGGAATCCAAAATGCCCGTGACATTTGCCAATACCGGAGTTATTAACGCCACCAAATGGCAGTTCTGAATTATAAAAATGAGGGCCGCAATCATTCACTGTAACACCACCAGAGCGGGTCTCCCGGAGCATCATATTAACAAAACGGTTATCTTTACTAAAGATATACATGGCCAATGGCTGGGGATCAGCATTGATATAAGCGATGGCCTCTTGTGGTAAGGTCCAGGTACGGAAAGGCAGCAAAGGGCCAAATATTTCCTCCGACCATATTTTGGCGTTATCCGGCACATCGGATAATAATGTTGGTGCAATATAATTAGTGCCGTCATTCATTTGTCCACCAAAATTGACCTTAGCACCCAAACTAACCGCCTCCTTCAGCAATTCGCTAACCCGCTCGAAATGCCGGGCGTTGACCATTCTGCAGTAATCGGGCGACGCTTCCCTGGTTGGCGCGTCGGAGCCGTAAAACTTTTCATAATATTTACCCATCCGTTGAATAAGTTCGTCTCTTACCGCAGCATGTACTAATACATAATCGGGGGCGATACAAATCTGACCAGCATTGATCGCATTGAGCCAGGCAATTTTGGAGGCTGCATTATCCAAATCGGCAGACTGGTCAACGATCACCGGACTTTTTCCGCCCAGTTCGAGCGTCACAGAAGCTAAGTTTTTAGCCGCAGCCGTCATAACAATTTTTCCCACAACAGGGCTCCCGGTAAAAAAGATATGATTGAACGGCATTTCCAGCAGATAGGCCGACACAGAGGCGTCGCCTTCAAATACCGCCACCTCTTCCGGCGGGAAGCACTGCTCCACAATTTTTTTAATCAGGGCTGAACAGTGTACCGTAAACTCAGAAGGTTTGATAATAACACAGTTGCCTGCAGCTACCGCCGAAATAAGCGGCGAAAAACTCAGGTTAATAGGAAAGTTCCAGGGAGCGATTATCAAACAAACGCCTTTGGGTTCGTACATAATTTCGGAGGACGAGCCAAAAATTGCCATTGGAGTACCCACAGACTGTGTACGCATCCAGTCTTTTAAATGCCGGATAGCCTGCCTGGTTTCTCCCAGTACCACGCCCAATTCAGTGATGGCCGTTTCCGTTTCGTTTTTGCGAAAATCATCCCACGTTGCTTTTTCGGCTTCCGTCTTATGCCGGGCCACACAATCGTGAAATTGCCGCAGCTTCCTGATCCGTTCTTTAGCAGTGGTCCGCCGCACAACATACTGATGAGCCGATTGCATCTGAAAGATGCGCGACATGGCTTCAAATGGAGAATTGGGAGCTATAGGTACTGATATCTGGTTGGTCATAGTGGTGCGAGATGCATAAAACAAGCATCAAAAGTACAAAAAAGCCCATTTTTAGGGGCTAATTAACAGCTTTTAATTTTTTTTTATTTTTTTTTAAAAAACATTTGGTGGAACGCGCACAATGCTTTTACCTTTGCCCCGCTTAACAAGGAAGCCTCGTTCGTCTAGGGGTTAGGACACGTCCCTTTCACGGATGAAACACGGGTTCGATTCCCGTACGAGGTACAAAAGGCCATCAGTCCGATGGCCTTTTTTTATTGTTTTTTTGTAGTATTTACATACAAAATGGGGTTGTTTACATCAAAGTAAACAACCCCATTTTGTATGTAAAGCAATTCGGGCCAGTCGCTTAAAAACGCTGCCCGATTCCTGATCAGTCTTTTTTCTTTTTCTCTATTTCTTCCTGCAATTTTTTCAGTTCCGCCTGTGCGCTTTCAATTTGCGCCTCCAACTGGGCTTTTTGTGCATAAAGAGCGTCCACTTTACTTTTTTCTTCTTCCAGGCTGGCGGCAGTCACCTTTTTAGCGGCTGCAATGATCATGGCCTCATCTGCTTTAGTTTGTGAAATCACCTCAGCCGATTGTTTTTTGGACTGATAAATAGCGTCTGTTGCTTCCTTTTGCGAGGCATTTATTTCAGCAGCAGATCTGAGGCGGGCTTCCTCCACCTCCTTGGCATATGCGGTGCGTTTCACCTCAGAGTCTTTCCTGGCGTTGGTTACTTCCAGCGCTACTTGTTGGCGAG
>JBILHQ010000354.1:0-4067 GCA_044350415.1 Saprospiraceae bacterium
ATTATCCTGATACAGGTAATAATTAGTAGCAGATCCGGAATAACTATTCAGGTTTACCATTACATTATTCAGTGCAAGCATCCACAAAACGCGATCAACATCCAGGTCTTTCTCAATATTTTTTACATCGAAATTTAATACCCGGGTAAGCTCCTGCAAGGTATTCCAGCCTTGCGCGGAGTTCATCTCAAAATTGGCTTTATAACAATTCAGGTTCTCTTCAAACTCCAGTGAACCGTTCAGGTTATTTTTACAGGTAGAAGGTACCTGCGGTTTATAATCAACGCCAGCTTTAAAAAACGGGCGGTTGTCGGAACCAAAGTTCTTGCGCAGAAATGGGCCGTCAACACTTTCCACATTTACAAAAATTCCAATATACTCATTATTGACATACAATTTGGTGTAACACGCTTGTGGTGTTGGCAAGTATTTAGCCGCAATTTCATAGAACATCATCTCGCGCACCATACTGGGGTCGCGGAGTGCTGAGGAAAGTTTGAGCGATGTATACCCCTGATGGTTTTGGGTTTTGTCTTTCGCATTCAGTTTAATGCCAAAAGGATTCCTTTTGAGTCCCATTTGGTAGGATTTATCACCGCGGAAACGGATACCAGCATCCGTGTAAGACGTTCCATCAATCATTACCGAACCAGTAATCGTGTTATCGGAATAGATACGCATGGAATCCAACTGATCAACCCAATTGTTATTAGGTAAAGTAATCCGAATTTCGCCAATACTTTTTTTGTCAAAAAGTGGACGATCCGCGGTATTCTTGGGCGTCTGAGCCTGCATTAAGCATGGCAAAATCGCCAACAACACAAGAAAAAAATTTTTCATAATCGAAAAAACTAATAATCAAATAATGATGCAATGATACGATGGTAAGTACAAATCAATACCATTATCGGAATTTTTCCAACAAAACGACTAAATAATCGTCTCAAATTCATTTGCTGCCACAGGCGGGAATAAACGGGCCATGGCAGCAAGGCGGGTGGCATGCATATTTTGCAGTTGCGTCTGGACCGCCCCGATAAAAGCCGCATCAATTAACCGGCTGACATCCTCCACTGATTTCAACCGATCATCATCACCCAATTTGAAAATAACTTCGTAGCCGCTGTTCTCCAACTTGACACTAATTCTGTTATCATTTTTGAAAACAGAAATTTTCAATATCGGGTGTTCTATATTGCCAATTATTCTCATTGTTCCAACTGCATTACCGCATTCTCCCAATCGTTCATTACCTGAGATAATTCGCTTTTATGATCCTGGTACCGTTGCATGGTAGCGGAAGAGTTGGGCTTGGTATAAAAGTCTTCCACCGCCATATCAATTTCAATTTTTTTGATGGCTGATTCCAGTTCTTCAATCCGTTTTTCAGATTTTTGAACGGTGCGCTGCAAGTTCTTTTTTACTTCCGGAGAAAGGGACACACCACCTTTGTTAGCATTATCGGTGCCCGATTTAGTGCCGCTATTGGGTTTATTGGTGCGCATTTCCACTTCCCGCATATTATTCATACGCCTTTTTTCAAGGAAATAATTGACATCACCGAGGTATTCATTCAAATGGTGATCGCGGAATTCTATCGTCCTGGTGGTTAGATCAGACAAAAATTCCCGGTCGTGGCTAACCACCAGGAGCGTACCTTCAAAGTCAAGAATAGCCTGTTTCAACACCTCTTTGGAAAGCATATCCAAGTGATTGGTCGGCTCATCGAGTACCAGGAAATTGATCGGCCGGAGCAACATACATGCTAAAGCAAGCCGGGCGCGTTCGCCACCGGAAAGCGCGGCCACTTTTTTGTCCACATCCTGTCCGCTAAACAAAAAAGCACCGAGAATAGAACGCAGTTTAGTACGCATTTCGGGTGGAGCCTGGCGCTCCATCGTTTCCAGCAGCGTAAGTTTAGGGTCAAGGGTTTCGGCCTGATTTTGGGCGTAATATCCGAGGTGTATATTGTGTCCCAGGGAAGCGGCGCCACCTGTGGCAGTTTCGTTTCCGATCAATATTTTGGCCAGGGTAGTTTTACCTTGCCCATTTTGTCCCACAAATGCTACCCGTTCGCCGCGAAGTATTTGAAAATCAGCACTTTCAATTACTTTAAGGTTGCCATAACGTTTATTAACCCGCTCTGCTGTAGCTACCACTTCACCCGATCGGGGAGGTTCAGGAAAACGAATGATCATCGTGGAAGTATCTACATCTTCCACCGCAATCCGCTCCATTTTATCCAGCTGTTTTTGCATAGACTGGGCCATTTTAGTTTTCGTGGCTTTGGCCATAAACCTGTTGATGGTGCGTTCCCGGTCGGCAATAACACGCTGTTGGTTCTCATAAGCAGATTGCATTTGTTCTTTGCGATCGGCGCTCAGTTCCAGATATCTGGAATAAGAAGCCTTATAGTCACTAATCCGGCCGAGAATTACCTCTACAGTGCGGTTGGTGACATTATCAAGGAATCGTTTATCGTGACTAATGACAACCGCCATTCCCTGATACCGGTCGAGCCAGTCTTCCAGCCACAGGATACTTTCAATATCGAGGTGATTGGTCGGTTCGTCAAGCAGCAGCAAATCGGGGTTTCTCAAAAGCATTTTGGCGAGCTCAATGCGCATTTGCCAACCGCCGGAGAATTCATCAGTGAGGCGCGTCATATCAGCAGGTGCAAAACCAAGCCCCCCTAATACTTTTTCTGTATCAGCCTGCATGGTATCGCCCCCTAAACGGGCTAACCTTTCGGTAGTTTCCGACAGTTCGACCACAATATCATGGTAGGCCATGCTTTCGTAATCATCGCGTTGCTCCAGTTCCTGCTGAATTTCATGGAGCCTTTTATCTAAAGCGAGCACTTCATTAAAGGCGGTTAAAGCCTCATCCAGTACTGTTTTGCCCTTGGGCATCAGCATATCCTGGTGAAGATAACCTATGGAAAAATCAGTTGGAGTCACAACATTCCCTTCCTGAGGGGCCATTTCGCCAGCAATAATTTTTAATAAAGTGGATTTGCCGGCGCCATTGCGACCGACGAGGCCTACCCGCTCACCGGGCTTAATGACCAAACTGATTCCGTCGAGCAAAATGCGGTCGCCGTACTGTACGTATATATTGGATAGTGATAACATAATTTCGGGGCGCAAAGGTACGAAAAAAAATTAGTTATGAGTTATAATCCAGGAGTTATGAGTTTGGGATACAGAACGCATCTCTGACTTATAAAGCCTGTCCGGGATTTATAACTTACCCATTTCCCGTTCGAAAATTGGCTCTAATTGTTCCGCGTGAAGATTTTTAGCAACGATAATACGGTCTTTATTAAGCACATAAAGTTCCGGCGTTATGTCCACATAATACTTGGCATAAATGGCGCGGTTGGTGGGATCAAACACATTGATAAAAGAAAATTTGTGCTTTTCAATGAATACCCGCCAGTCACTATCATTGGTATTTACGCCAATTCCGTAAAATTCCACGCCTTTCCCTTTCCATTTTTCATAAAGCGCCTCCACAGCATCAGCCTCTTTCTGGCAATGCTCACAATCGGGACTAAACATGAATACCACTACGATGGGTGCCGTGATTTCATAAATGCTTTTTTCGTACCCATATTGATTTTTGGCCTTGACATCCGGTCCTTTACGCCCCATCAAACTGGCTTCCATTTCCCAGGCGTGTTTACGAAGTTTTTCGATATTTTCCGGGGTATCCCAGAAGGCGAGTTCCGGTGTAAAGAAATTATTAATTATATGAACATAAACTGCTTCGCCATCCATCACCGTTGTTTTGGTATTTTCATATTGCAGGGCAATCCAATTGCAAAACAATTGAAAATAAGGCTTGTAAGGCATTACCCGGCGAATGAGGGCATCGGAGACCGCAATGATGGAATCCGGACGTTGCGGCGTGAGTTCTTTTATGTACCGTTTTAATTTATTGGCGATTACCGGTGTACGAATCAGCCGTTCATCATTAAAGTCAACGCCATCCCACAAGTGATCCCTAAAATAAACTATCTGCCGAATAGTGTCAATATCGCCATTTTTTTTTCGAAATTCCAT
>JBILHQ010000190.1:0-12340 GCA_044350415.1 Saprospiraceae bacterium
AAACATATTTGATCTGCTTCAAATTTAATTGAGTTAATGTACTGGTTAATATTTGGAGCATCTGTGGATCGTCCCTTTACCATTCTTTTTTTTGAATCCCAACTGGATTCGTCCACAGAAACCTTCAATGATAACCAACTTGTTTTACCACCAATAGCATACCTCATATACAGCAATTTTTTATTATTTCGATCAGGTTTGCCTTTTAAAATAATCGAAATTTTAGGAAGAAGCAAGTACATTTATTGGTACACTTTTAAAATTCAACAAAATGACAGTAAGTGCCGCAAATGATAAGATATTGGGAAAATGCCTAAAAAAGGGCAAAAAACCCACACAAAGATAGGGTAAAAAAATAAACTAAATAACTACCCGTTAATAATTGATTCACGCTGTTTTTCATCTCAGAAAGGTGTGAAGAATATCTTATCATACGTTCCTAATTATTCAACAAACCTGATTTTGGACAATTTAACAATCCAACCAATCTCTTTTTATTTTTCAAACATGAAAAAAACACTTTTAGCACTCGTTGCTTTTTCCCTTTCATTCCATCTCGCAACTGCGCAGGACGATCCCGCAAAACTAGCCAAAAGTGCTGGCAAAGCACTCACCAGTTACAATATTGACCCGGCAAACAACGGCGCAAAATTGGAAGAGGCCAAAACCAAAATTGAGGAAGCGCTCAAGTCTCCTGAAATTCAGGCTACCGCCGGTGCATGGCTGACCAAAGGTGATATTTATAACACCATTCTGCAAAATGACCTTATCAAGCAGACAGTTGATAAAAATGCGGTGCTTACTGGCGACAACAATGCCTTAGTGGCTTTTGAATCTTATAAAATGGCCTACAATGCTGCCGACGTAAAAAAATACCAGAAAGGGGATGCACTCAAAGGTATCGCTGAAGTACAGGGCTCTTTGATTAATATTGGGGTAAATAAATACGAAAAAGGCGAATACGGAAAAGCGTATATCTCTTTTAACGCCGCATTAGCCAGTCATGAATTACTGAAAGCAGGTGAGAAAAAAAGCCTGCTGGACGACGCAGCGCAATATGAAAACCAGGTGTATATCACGGGTTTGGCAGCAATGCTTGATGGTAATACGGCTGCAGCTGTTCCAATTTATGAAGGCCTTTATAAAAAAGGAACCGACAAATCGGACATTTACAGTGGCCTATACAAAGCAAAATTAGCGATGAAAGATACTGCCGCAGCTGATGTGATCCTGAAAGAAGGCCGTAAAAAATTCCCGGACGATGCCCAACTGCTGTTTGATGAAATCAATTCCTATTTAACTAAAGGAAAATTGGATGATCTGACGGGCAGTTTGAAATCCGCAATTGCCAAAGAGCCCACGAACGTATTGCTTTACGTTACGCTTGGCAACGTGTACGACAACCTTTACCAGCGTGAAAATACCGCGAAAAACGCTGTAAAAGCGAAAGAATTCGGTGACCTTTCGCTGCAATATTATCGGGATGCTGTTAAAGTCGATCCCAAAAATGTCGATGCGCACTATGCAATGGGTGCCCATTATTACAACCAGGCAGCATTGCTCACGCAGGAGCTGAATGCCATGCCGGAAGATTTTTCAACGGCAGGCATGAAAAAATACAATGATGCCAAAGGCAAAATTGAATCCCTTTTCGACGAAGCACTGCCGCATTTCAAAAAAGCAGAGAGCCTTGACGCAAATGACCAAAATACACTGATCGCTCTTGCCGAAATCTTTGCCCGCAAAGAGGAACTGGAGTTGATGAAGGAGTTTAAAGCACGTCTCGAAACGGTAAAAAGTGGCGGAAAGAACGCTAAATCGTATTTTTAATTCGGCTAAAGAGGAAATAAGTTTAGTGAAATATGAAGTTTCCTGTAATCCAGGGGGATTTAATGTTACTTAGACTAAGAAAAATGGCTCAACCGAACAACAAGACGTTAGTAGCACTTCATGGTCAGATTCTATTTTGGGAAATAGAGGAGATATTGTTTTTGTTTCTGGGCAGGCTAAAAGCAAAAATGCCAAAATAACTGTAAAAATATACTACGGAGGCGAATTAATTAAAGAGGCTACAAGCAGTGGTGATTTTGTAATTGCATCCACGTCCGATAGTCTTAAAAAATAGGTTTGAGGATTATTATTTCAAAGGACAAATTAATAAAGGCCGGAATGCTCACTATGAGTTTTCCGGCCTTTTTGTTAGAGATGTACAAAGGATTGGAATTTGTCATTTTAAGTAAAAATCTGTCTGGAAAATAAATGACAATAAACATCAAGGTTCGCAGTCACGAGTTCCCCCTTTGAAGGGGGCTAGGGGGATGATTAGTAAAATAAAGTGTTGTTAATGAATACTTTACTTCAAAAAATGGGGCGAATCATCTCCCTAACCCCCTTCAAAGGGGGAATCCGATCATGCGAACCTGGGCAATTTATGTCTTTTATTTTTGATGAGGATTACCAGTAAACCTAACCATTTTTTGCCGCCTGATAACTCCCTACCCCATAAGCAACGCTGCCATATCCGTGCGCTCGCGAACAATGCGCACCACATCAGTCACCAGTACGCGCTCCTGTTTCATGGAATCGCGCTCCCTGATAGTAACAGTACCATTTTCAATCGTTTCACCGTCAATCGTCACACAATAAGGCGTTCCAATAGCATCCTGGCGGCGATAGCGACGGCCAATAGCGTCTTTTTCGTCGTATTGGCAAAGGAAATGCAATTTCAGGAGGTTAAATACTTCCCGCGCTTTTCCCACCAATTCGTCATTGTTTTTCACTAAAGGCAAAATGGCGCATTTCACAGGCGCTAACGCTGGCGCCAGGCGCAATACCATCCGGGTACTGTCTTCTCCTTTAGCATCGGGCACCTGCTCTTCCACAAAGGCATTACTCAGAACAGACAGGAACATCCGGTCACAACCCACTGACGTTTCCACAACATAAGGCACGTAATGCTCATTGAGTTCCGGATCAAAATAAGTCATTTTTTTACCTGAAAGGTTGGAGTGACTGGTCAGATCAAAGTCTGTACGGGAGTGAATACCCTCTAATTCTTTGAATCCGAAAGGAAAATCAAACTGTACGTCCACTGCTGCATTGGCATAGTGGGCGAGATTATCGTGGTCTTTGAATTTCAGTTTATTGGCTGGCGTTACGGCCTTGTGCCAGGCCATACGGCGTTCTTTCCAATATTCGTACCATTGCATTTCAGTGCCGGGGCGAACGAAAAATTGCATCTCCATTTGTTCGAACTCGCGCATCCGGAAGATGAACTGACGGGCGACGATCTCGTTGCGGAAGGCTTTACCGATTTGGGCAATTCCAAACGGGATTTTCTGGCGGGTTGTTTTTTGAACGTTCAAGAAATTGACAAAAATACCCTGAGCCGTTTCCGGACGCAG
The DNA here is from genome assembly GCA_044350415.1 of Saprospiraceae bacterium. Taxonomy (GTDB): domain Bacteria; phylum Bacteroidota; class Bacteroidia; order Chitinophagales; family Saprospiraceae; genus M3007. The sequence continues at coordinate 3,405 of JBILHQ010000190.1, forward strand.
GTAAAGCACACCTTCTTCACCGGAAATATTGCCCAACTGCGTGGAGAACATCAGGTTAAACTGGCGCACCTCTGTCCAGTTGCGGGAACCGGAATCCGGATCGGCAATTTCCAATTCGTCGATAATCGCTTTCACATCAGCCATATCACCTTCTTTCAAGGCATTGGCGAGGCGTTTTTCAATAGCGTCGGATTTTTGGAGATATTCCATTACCCGGGGATTGGTTTCCCGGTACATTTTTTCGTCGAACGTTTCACCGAAGCGTTTAGCGGCTTTTTCTACCTCTTTTTCGGCTTTGGCGCGCATTTTATCAATCTCGCCTTCGATCAACACGTCGGCCCTGAAACGCTTTTTAGAGTCCTTGTTGTCCACGAGTGGATCATTGAACGCATCCACGTGACCGGATGCCTTCCAGATGAGCGGGTGCATAAAAATAGAACTATCGAGACCCACGATATTTTCGTGCATCTGAACCATCGCGCGCCACCAATATTCTTTGATATTATTTTTCAACTCTACTCCCATCGGACCGTAATCATAAATGCCGCCTAAGCCGTCATAAATTTCCGAACTTGGATATACAAAACCATATTCCTTACAGTGCGCTACTAATCTTTTAAATAATTCTTCCATGGGAGTGCTTGTCAAAAAAATCTATTTATTAAAAATTCGGGCGCAAAGATCGGGAATAATGTTCAATGTTCCATATTTAATGTTCAATTTTCAATGTGGGCTTATGGGGAATTAATGTTCCATATTCGGTTGTCACCCGAACATTAAAAATGAAACATGGAACATTCTCCCGATCTTCGCGCCGTAATATCTCCATTGTATGCAAAATATCAATTTCCCTTTCAAAGACCTCAAAGTCGTCGAATTTGCCGCTGTGCTTGCTGGTCCTGCCGTAGGCATGTTTTTCGCCGAACTTGGTGCCGAAGTTATCAAAATTGAAAACAGCGCCACCGGAGGCGATATGACCCGTGGGTGGAAACTCCCGCAAGAACTTGCTTCCAGTCCCACATCCGCCTACTTTTTTAGTGTCAATTGGGGCAAAAAACACCTTTTCCTCGATTTAAAACAACCGGCAGACCGGCAGACGGCACTGGATATTGCCGCACAGGCAGATGTGGTGATTTCTAATTTCAAGCCTTCTTCTGCCGCTAAAATGGGCGTTAATGCTGCCGCATTACGGGCCGTTAACCCACGGTTAATTTACGCCACCATTCATTCTTTCGCCGATCCGGAGGATGAAAATCCGGCATTTGATATGATATTGCAAGCCGAGGCTGGCTTTTTATATATGAATGGAGAGCCAGGTCGTCCGCCGGTAAAAATGCCGGTGGCATTGATTGATTTATTGGCTGCCCACCAATTAAAAGAAGCGATTCTGATCGGTTTATTGCAGCGCGAACGCACCGGAAAGGGCTGTGAAGTAAGTGTATCTTTGCTGGAAAGCGCGTTGGCATCTTTAGTGAATCAAGCGTCGAATTACCTGAATACTGGCCATATTCCGCAACCCATGGGCACACAACACCCCAATATCGCCCCGTACGGTGATGTTTTTGCCACCGCCGACGGACAACCGATCGTCCTGGCAGTGGGTACAGAACGGCAATTTGAACGGCTTTGTACGGTCCTGCATATTTCTGCTTTAACCCACGATCCTGATTTTCAAAACAACGGTTTGCGCGTGCAACACCGGAGTCGTTTAGTTGCTGAATTAGCCAAAGCCATTGCTCTGTTTTCTTTGGAGCAACTCCTGCCGGTTTTGAAAAAAAACGGGGTGCCCGCTGCCCGAATTCGGAATATGCAGGAAGTCATGGAGATGCCCGCCGCCCAGGAAATGGTGCTGGAGGAGGTGCTGGAGGACGGGGCGGTGAGCAGGAGGATGATGGGGAATGCGTTTCGGATAAAGAAATGACTTTCCGTTGGCTAAGGATGGCCAATAAGGACCTGCCAAGCTTGGGCACCACTTTCATCAATTACTCTCAACCAATATGCGCCAGCCGGTAAATGCCAGGTTTCTAAGGTCGTATAGCCATTCCAACAACAAATTTTGTGACCACCATACGGCCATGTATATCCTGGAGCGATATATGTAAACCTGTATTTGTGTTGCTGGAGGTAACGTACAAGTGTTCGTTCACTGGATTTGGCCATACGGAAACGGGAACATTGCCTGGATTTTCAGTTTCCGTTGATCATTGAACAGTGGCAGTGACGACTTTTGCACAACCACGCTCGTCGGTAATCGTGGCAGAATAAGTACCTGGCAATAAATTAATTAAACTCAATCCAGTATTTCCATTTGACCATGAAACGTCAAATACGCCGGTTCCGCCGGACAAACTCAACGTAATTGCTCCATCTGAGTTTTGTTCTCCTGTGGCAGAAGTAGTCTGAATCTGCGTATAGATACTGTCGGTATCCTCCAATGGGAGCACCCAATTAATGGCACACCCGAAGGCATCTGTGAGTGTTCCTCTGTATTCGCCCGAAGAAAGTCCTGTTAATGCCGGAAATGTTGTACCATCTTCCCAATGCCATTGAAAAGGCTCAGCACCGTTCAATGGCAAAACGCTGAATATGTACCAATACTCAGCCCCATCAGTAAACTATCCGTCGACTGGTTGTTCTATAAAAAACAAAACGGACTATTCCCGCTTTCCACCGAAAAAGTAGCCGTGCCTCCGGTGGTAGGAGATCAAATACCTGTCGGACTTTTTCCCAGAAAGCCCGTTGGGTTTTAAATCCTTGTATTGTTTTTTGAAACATTTGATCAAGTTCCTGAGCAAATGGAAAGTTATTTGTGACACGTTGCTAAAGGAATTCAATATCGCAGGACACACGCTCTAATCTATAGCACACCCTACAAAACTCACCACTCACCACTCACCACTCACCACTAAAAAACTAACCACGCATAGCGCATAAATCATCGTTAAATAGTAGTTTTGCGCCATGAAACCCATTTTGAACTGGCTTAGGCGCAATTATCTCTTAGTCCTTTTTATTGTTTTGTTGCCTGTTGCCCGAAACCGGGTGGAGCCTAATCTCCGTGGCGTCATCTGGTCGGACGCCGAAGGGTATTTTGTGTATTTACCCGCTGTTTTTTGTCTGGGGGATGTGCATGCTGTTCCACCGGGCAGTATGAATGCCCGCACCAATGAGAAAGGAGAAACAGTGATGAAATACACTTGTGGGGTGGCCTATTTTCAATTGCCTTTTTTCTTAGTAGCCAAAGTATACAGCGATACACACGGCTATCCAGGTACTGATATTTACAATACCAATTATTCGAGAGCGATTGCTTTTGCAGGCTATTGTGCTGCTTTTTTGGGGCTATTTTTTTTACAAAAAGCCCTGCGCCGCCGGGGGATGTCGCCGCCTGCTACTGCACTCACTTTACTAATCATTTTTGGAGGCACCAATTTATTCCATTATGCCACCAAGGAAATGGGCATGTCGCATGTTTATTCCTTCTGTCTTTTTGCGGTATTGATGTGGTTACTTCCCCGGTTTTATGAACGGCCCAATTGGAAAAACGCCATTCTGTTAGGCATCATTACAGGCTGGATTACCTTGATCCGACCAACCAATATTGTTGGTTTATTAGTGGTGCTATTGTATGACATATACTCGCTGAATGATCTTAAAGGAAGGGTGAAATTTTGGACAAAACACTATACCGCCGCTATTTTTGCCCTGTTATCTGCTTTTTTAGTGTTTTTTCCGCAATTGCTGTATTGGAAAACTATGACCGGACAATGGGTAAAATACTCCTATGAAGGGGAAGGATTTCCTTTTTGGGACAAGCCTAAAATAGCCGCCGTCCTGGTTGACCCACAAAATGGCTTGTTTTTGTATTCTCCATTGGTACTGTTGTCGCTGGCAGGTATCGTGACCACCTGGCGGGAAAAACGCTTTCATGGACCCGTCTTGTCTGTTATTTTTATCGTTTCCACCTATATTTTTGCCAGTTGGTGGGCCTGGTGGTTTGGAGGTGCGTTCGGAGCGCGCTCTTATGTGGAATTATATGCCCTTTTGGCCTTCCCTACTGCTGGTATTGTTGCGCAATTATTAGGGGTAAAAAACAGGATCTTGAAGTTTGCCGGAATAGGGATTATCCTGTTTTTCATTTACTATGGCGTTCAAATGTCCTTTCTTTATCAAAAATTACCAGGCCCATGGGATGGCGCTGACTGGCGCTGGAACATGGAAAAAATGTACTGGATTTGGAAACATCTGTTCAAGTGGTAATTTTGTTCGTATTTTGCAGCTGAATTAAATTAATTTAGACATGGTTAAAACACTGATTAAACTGGGTTTACTTTTGGTAGTAGGTATTCTGATCTACAATTTCGTCTTTGGCAACCAGGAGGAAAAGGAACAATCAAAAGAGGTTTTTAAAAAAACTGGTTCTGTGCTCAGTTCTACATGGGACCTTTTGAAATCTGAAAGAAATAAATTTGATGCCGGGAAATACGACCAGGCATTAGACAAATTAGGCGGTGCTTACCGGGCGATCCGCGAACAAGCGGAACACATCGATAAAAAGGTGCTTAACCGCCTCGACGATCTCGAAAAGCGGAAAGCGCAATTGGAAAAAGAATTGGATGGCATCGAAACAGAAGATGCAGCACTTGTACCCGCACCCGCGCCCAAAAAAGGGGTGGCCAAAGTGCCGGAGCAACAATCTTCCCAAAATACCGATCAACAACGCCGAAAAGAACAACTCATGCGCGAACTGGACAAACTGATGAGCGATACCGATCAGCTGCTAAAACAAGCCCAGGAATAGTGCACGCAAAAAAATCTTACGGACAACATTTTTTAAAACACGACAGCATCGCTGAGCGTATTGCCGGCAGTCTACTGCAGGCTGGTAAAACAGGAAAAGTACTGGAAGTGGGCCCCGGCATGGGGATGCTGACCAAACAACTCATGGCAGAAGGCCAGCCCTATACCTTATGGGCTGTGGAGGCCGATCCTGACATGACCAAATACCTCCAGCTGCACTACCCTGCCCTATCAGACCGCCTGATCCTGGAAGACTTTCTGGACTTTAAACCGGAGACGGTATTTGGCACGGACCAGTTCAGTCTTATTGGTAATTTTCCATATAATATTTCCAGTCAGATCCTCTTTAAATTATTAGACTACCGACAACAGATTCCAGAATTGGTGGGCATGTTCCAGAAAGAGGTGGCAGACCGCGTAGTGGCCAAGCCTGGCAATAAAGTGTACGGCATTCCCAGCGTTCTGCTTCAGGCCATTTATGATACGGAATACCTGTTCACTGTCGAACAGGAAGCCTTCGACCCGCCGCCCAAAGTACTTTCAGCAGTAATCCGGCTCACCAGAAAGGAAAAATTTGAATTGGACTGTGATGAAAAGGTTTTCAAAAATCTTGTCAAAACCGTCTTTAATCAACGCCGGAAAATGCTGCGCAATACCCTTAAACCCTTTTTCCAGGATACTGACGTAGATTTGATGGAAGATCCATTTTTCCAGAAACGACCGGAGGAATTGGGCTGGGAAGCGTATGTGAAATTGGCTAACCGGCTGTCGGTGAAGTAGTTATCAGTGGAGATGGCCTTCAACTTCAACGGAAATATTATTCGGGAACTACCTGAACAAACGGACGCATTACTTCGGGCGGTTCAGTACGGCGATACGCTGTTTGAAACGATGCGGATGTTCGATTCCGAAATGCCGTTTCTGGACCGCCATATTCATCGGCTGAAAAGTGGTATGGAACTTACCGGAATGCTGTTTTCTGAAGACTGGGACCGTGCCTTTTTTGAAACGGCCATTCAAAAAGTAGCAACAGGCAATGCACGCATCCGGTGGATGGTGTGGCGCAGTCCCGGAGGTCTTTACCGGCCCGAAAATAATGCAGCCCAATTTATGGTTACCACTTCCCCACTCTATTCATCGCAATATGAGTGGCCGGAGAAACCTGTCACTATTGGTATTTGCCCAAAAGTAAGACTGCCCGTGGATGCATTTTCTAATATCAAAACGCTTAATGCGCCCAGGTATATTCAGGCCGGGATAGCGGCGCAACAAAACGGTTGGGACGATGGTATTCTTTTGAATCAATATGGCCGGATTTGCGAGGCGACCAGTAGCAATATTTTTTGGTGGGATGTTGATGGCTGTCTTTGCACACCGGCATTAACGGAAGGCTGTGTGGCGGGGATTATGCGGGACCATATTATTCTGGTCGCCCAAAAACAAGGGATTTCTGTAAAAACAAAGGATTTTATGCCCGAAGTACTTGATCGTGCGGTCGAAATTTTGCTGACGAATGCGATCAGGGGAATTGTGCCGGCGATAATGGCTGGCGGAAAAACGGGACAGTATGAGCAGACAAAAAGGCTATTTGGAGATATCGGCATATTCAGCAAAAACACCTGAAAGTAACACGAGTGCAGATCAGTCTCCCCGCGAGATTTTTTTTTGCACGGAGAGACACGGAGACATAGAGGGCTTTAATGTGTAATCAAGCTTGAGTGTTCAGGAACGGATGAGGGCACAAAATCCACTCTTCGCCTCCGTGTCGCTCCGTGTAAAAACTATCCCCGAATCGCCTTAATACCCGGCAATTCTTTTCCTTCCAGAAATTCCAGCATTGCACCGCCGCCGGTGGAAACAAAACTAACTTTTTTGGCGAGTTTCAACTGATTGACAGCCGCGACAGAATCTCCGCCACCGACCATGGTAAAGGCGCCTTTTTTAGTAGCAGCAGCACATGCTTTCGCCACTACTTTGGTGCCATCGGCAAAAGCAGGCATTTCGAATACCCCCATTGGGCCATTCCAAATGATCGTCATACTTTTTTTGATGATCCCTGCGAACTGGCGTGCTGCAGCAGGTCCGATATCGAGTCCCATCCAGCCTGTTGGAATCTGGTTGCTGGCTGTAACCTGCGTAGCTGCATCAGCTGCAAATTTGTCTGCACAAACAGAATCTTTCGGAAGAACCACTTTTACACCAGCCGCTTTTGCTTTTTTCAAAAAATCCAGGGCATTTTTAATTTTATCAGCCTCTACCAATGAATTGCCTACTGCACCTTTCTTCGCTAAGAAAAAAGTGTAGGCCATGGCACCACCGATCAGAATATTATCAGCGTAGTCGAGGAATTTTTCGAGTAACATAATTTTATCACTCACTTTTGAACCGCCGGTAACACAGGTAACTGGTTTGGCTGGATCTTTCATGGCTTTAGTGGCATTGGCAATTTCGCGATCCATCAGCATCCCGAAACACTTAGCGCCCTTATCGAAATAATGAGCGACAATAGTGGTGCTGGCATGGGCGCGGTGCGCGGTACCAAAAGCGTCATTTACAAAAACGTCACCTAATCCGGCCAATATTTTTGCGAATGCCTCACCCCCTTTTTCTTCTTCAGAATGGAAGCGGGTATTCTCCAGCAATAACACCTCGCCTGGTTTTAATGCAGCCGCTTTTTTAACAGCACTTTTTCCTACGCAGTCGTCAGCAAAATGAATTTTTGTTTTTAGTTTTTTACGCAGGTCCTTTACCAGATGATTCAGGGTAAATTTCTCTTTGTTGATCGATCCGTCAGCATTCAATTTCTCGAGCGGACGGCCAAGATGTGACATCAGAATTACGCTGCCACCCTGGTCAAGGATGTGGCGAAGGGTTGGGATGGCCTCCCGAATACGGGTATCGTCCGTAATATTATACGCTTTGTCAAGAGGAACGTTAAAATCCACCCGTACCAGCGCTTTTTTATCTTTAAAATTGATATTCATTTTTTCAGTTACCAGTAGATTAGTTATCAGTAGTAAGTTACCTGTTGTTAGTTGTCAGTTATCAGTTATCCGGTTTAGTATTGACCACAAGTATGCCTATTATTAAAAAAAAGTATATGATAATGATCAATACTACGCCTGATAACTGGTAACTAATCAATTGATAACAGCTATTAAACCATCGCGGCCAGCTGTGCCAAACGGGCAGAGTAACCTGCTTCGTTATCGTACCAACCCACAATGCGGCACATCGTACCGTTTGCCTGCGTAAGTGGTGCATCAAAAATACACGAGTGTGTATTGCGAACGATATCGCTGGAAACGATTTCGTCAGTATTGTATTCGAGGATACCTTTGAGGTTTGAATCAGCGGCGGCTTTGAAGGCTGCGTTGATTTCTTCCACACTGGCTGCCGTTTTGAGGGTAGCGACTACGTCGGTTACTGAACCAGTTGCTACTGGAACACGCAGGGAATGTGCTGCAATTTTACCTTTCAGGTGAGGAACCACCAACAATACTGCTTTTGCAGCACCGGTGCTGGTCGGTACAATATTTTGCGCTGCTGCACGTGCACGGCGGAGGTCCTTGTGGGGCCCGTCCTGCAAGTTTTGATCGGCAGTATAAGCGTGGATCGTATTCATGAAAAACTGCTCAACTCCGAATGCTTTGTCGAGGATCATGATCATCGGTACAAGGCAGTTCGTGGTGCAGGATGCATTAGACAGAATAAGATCGGTATCTTTAATCTCATGGTCATTGGCACCGATAACGAATGTTGGCACGTCATCAGCCTTTGGAGGAGCGGACAGGACGACCCGTTTTGCACCAGCCTGGAGGTGAAGACCTGCTTTTTCTTTATCAAGAAAAATACCAGTACACTCGAGGACAACATCGACGCCAAGGTCTTTCCAGGGCAATTCTGCTGGATTTCTTACCGCGAGACATGCAATTTTTTGACCGTTCACGGTGATGGAAGTCTCATCAGATTCCACTGTTCCTTCAAAACGACCGTGCATCGTGTCGTATTTAAGCAGGTGAGCGAGTGTAGCATTGTCGGTGAGGTCATTAATACCTACCACTTCTACATCCGGGTTTTTCATGAGGTTGCGGAAAGTGAGGCGACCGATACGGCCGAAACCGTTGATGGCGATG
>JBILHQ010000191.1:0-12322 GCA_044350415.1 Saprospiraceae bacterium
ATCGTTGGTTTCATCCTTCAAATGACCCTATTTATCTAATTCCCAAAACGTCACCGCTTTTCATTTGTTTGTTTTGCACCTGTAAACATACAGGTAAATAAAGTATAGCATCTATGCCACAATTTTTAAAATACCTTCTCGCATCGTGCCTGGGAACCGCTCTTGCCCTCGGTTTGCTCACTTTTATTGGTTTCAGTGCTTTAGTTGGACTGGCAGGTTCTGCGTCCGAGGACAAAAAGGTATCAGTGACGGAGAATTCTGTGCTCGAACTAAAATTCGATACCCAGGTTCCGGAAAAAACCAATAACACCGAACTGGACCCTTTCGATCCGGATGGCAAATATGTTCTGGGGGTAACCGATTGGGTAAAAATGATTCAGGCGGCCAAGACCGACGATGATATCAAAGGTATTTATATTACGCCTTCCGTATTTTCTTCCGGAAAAGCATCCGCAGCAACCATTCGCGCTGCCCTGGAGGACTTTAAAACCTCCGGCAAATTTATTGTCGCTTATGCCGATTTTTATACCCAAAGCGCTTACTATATGGCTTCTGTGGCCGACAGCATTCTGCTCAATCCGGTGGGCGCTGTGGAGTTTAAAGGATATGCCGCCACGATTACTTTTTATAAGGAAATGCTGGATAAACTGGACGTGCAAATGCGGATTTTTTATGCCGGACAGTTTAAAAGTGCCACTGAGCCGTTGCGTTTAGATAAAATGAGTGATCAAAACCGCCTGCAAACGCGCGTATATATCAATGCCTTGTATGATATCTTCATCAATGACATTTCCCGTACCCGCCACGTGGCACCGGAAGTACTCCGCGGTATCGCTGACCGGTATGAAGGCTTCAGTGCCGAACTGGCACTCAAAAACCATTTAGTCGACCGTATCGCACATGAAGACGAGGTATTTACCCTGATGAAAAACAAAATCGGTCTGTCGGAAAAAGACAAATTGAACCGCATCAGTATTTCCGACTATTACGTGTCGAAAGGTAAAAATATTGACCTGTCTTCCAGTAAGGACAAAATCGCAGTAGTGTATGCAGAAGGAAATATAACAGATGGCAAAAGCAGCCAGCCCGGTATGATCACCGATGGCAACTATGTAAAAATACTGCGCAGTCTCCGGGCCGACGACCGGGTGAAAGCCATTGTGCTGCGCATCAATTCTCCCGGTGGTTCAGTCTTGGCCAGCGAAAATATTTACCGGGAAATACTGCTGTGCAAACAAGCCGGCAAACGCATCGTGGTCAGTATGGGCGACCTCGCTGCTTCCGGCGGCTATTATATTGCTTGTCAGGCCGACAGCATCTTTGCTGAGGCGGGCACGATTACCGGCTCCATCGGCGTGTTTGGGATTGTACCCATTTTGCAAAAAACCATGAAAGAAAACCTGGGTATCACGGTTGATACGGTCCGAACCGGGAAACATTCGGCATTCGGTACACCACTGCTTGATTTTTCTCCGGAAGAAAGTCAGATTATCCAGTCGCGCATTGATGCTACTTATGAGGACTTTTTAAATAAAGTAGCCTCAGGCCGTCACAAAACGCGCGATCAAATTCATGAAATTGCGCAGGGCCGCGTGTGGCCGGGGTTAACCGCAAAAGATATCGGACTGGTGGATGAAATTGGCGGATTAAACCAGGCTATTGCCTGCGCTGCACGTTTGGCAGGACTTGAAAAATATAAAATCAAAGAATACCCCCGCACCAAAACGGCCTTCGAGCAACTGGTAGATAAGTTTACCAATGCCAACGAACGCGACGAAGCGGTCAGCGCGGCTGTTCTCAAATCAGAACTTGGGGATCTCTACCCGGTGTACCGGTCATTCCTCGACATTAAGAACGCACGCGGTATTCAGGCGCGGTTGCCGTATGAGTTAGTCGTTTTTTGATCAATGTTTCTTCTCCCCTAAAAACAGCCGTTCACCGGCTTCCACACCAATTTTTAGGTGATTCTCCCGCGGCGGCACCGGGCAGTTAAACCCATCAGAATACGCGCACCAGGGGTTGTAACATTTGTTAAAATCAATGGTGACTTTGCCATCCTGAATATCACCGGTTTGCAGGTCAATATACCGTCCGCCGCCATAAGTGATTTTGGGATTCGTGGCGTCTTTAAACGGGAGAAATAAGTGGTCTTTATAGGCCGGATCGGAGGAAGGTTTCAAATTGCGGTAAATAGACAAGGTTTGTATCGCGCCATTTATCCCAAATGAAATAGTACCATAAGTAACGAACCGTTTGGTAAGTCCACTGTAAGTGGGCATATCAAACGGTTCGGCATTTTCAGTGCGGGTAAACGTAGCGGTGATATTCCACCCTGGATTTGCGGGAAAAAAATCGAGATAGGCCGTGTCTTTGGCGGTGAGTGGCGAGCGTGTTTCGGTGAGAAATTCCTGCTTGTAATGGGCGCGGTGCGTGGCAATAGCTGCGGTGTACGCAGAGTCTGTTTCCTGGGCACTTGTGGCAAAAGGAAAAAAAGCGGGTATGATAAAAAGTAATAGGTATTTCATTTTTTTTATGTTGACTGGTGAAGGATAATGATGTTCCCGCTGAAATAATTTTCAAGGTAATGCTGGGCCGCTTCTTTTTGAAAGGCCAGTTGCCGCCATCGTTTTGCTCCGCGAGGCGTTGCAGCAATTCTTTTATCATCATTACAAGAGGATTCAGGTTTGGTACTGCTTGGTAATTTTGTGTAAATAACGGTAAAAGAATCAATATTTTGCTGTTTGTTAATGGAAAGTTGGGGGAGTATCGTCGGCAATGACTAAAATTGGTGAAAGTTACTTGCTCAGGGCAATTTTCACTACCGCATCATTGTTGATTTGCAGAGCAGTGCACCGATGATCATGTTTTGATGCGAAGACCAGAGAGGCAGTGGACTGCTCAATAAGCGTGGGATACGTTGGTGCTGTGTTTCCCATGTCTTCCGTGAATATTTGACGCAAAGGTATTTAATGGGTTTAGTATAAAAGACTTGCTACACTGTAGACTATATTTGCAGAGATTTGTTTTGAGAAAAAAGCAAAAAACAGACCAATTATACAGCACAAAAAAACATTAACCATGAAAAAAACAGGCAGCCTCTTAAGCTTTTTAACACTGACCATTGCTGGCAGCCTCGCTGCGCGGAAGATATTGGACAATGCCACCCAACATCCCAACCAGCACCCCGCCCAACTGGCCATCAATACCGATCTGCAAAATGGCGACCTTATTTTCCAGACTTCCCTTTCCAGTCAAAGTAAAGCCGTTCAATTGGCTACCAAATCCAAATATTCGCACTGTGGCATTACTTACAAGGAAGGCAATAAATTCTATGTTTTTGAAGCCATTCAGCCTGTAAAACGCACGCCGCTCAACAAATGGATTGCCCGGGGAAAAGGGGGGAAATATGTCATCAAACGCCTTAAAAATGCCGCTGAAGTGCTAACTCCGACAGTACTCCAAAAAATGAAACAAGTGGGCAATCAGTTCATAGGCAAAAATTATGACCTCACTTTCGAGTGGTCAGATGATAAAATTTATTGCTCCGAATTAATCTGGAAAGTGTACCAACGCGCAACTGGCATCGAACTCGGGAAACTCGAAAAACTAAGCAGCTTCGACCTGTCGGCCGAAGCCGTCAAAAAGAAAATGAAGGAACGCTATGGCAACAACATTCCTATGGACGAACCTGTCATTTCTCCCGCAGCAGTTTTTGACAGCGACCTTTTGATAACGGTAAAATCGAATGAATAAATTGGGTCGTGATATTTGAGATGTCACCGTTTTCGCTTAAAAAAGCGAAAACGGTAACACCTCAAATATCACGACCACGCCGGTGTACACAACCACTCACCACTAAACACTACTGATACATTTCCGGCGTCACCACCAGTTTAAACAACGCTGTGCCTATCTTGTCTTTATACAAATAACTCATAATCACCTTGTTGTGGCGTTGTGGCGCGAGATCCGGGTTACTTTTGATATTATTGATTATCCGCGGTGTGATAAAATTTTTCATTTCTTCTGGATTAGCCGTGGCCGCATCAACATTCAACAGGGTATAATTGTACTGAAATGTTTTGCCAGGCATCGCCATCACATTGTCGAGCCGGGTCGCCGGGTCGATCATCATCGGGCAGTGCATGTTGATGCCTTGGGCGATGGTTGTCATCTCTTTTTCAAAAGACGGCACTGCCGGGTGCAGCACGTTTTGGACGCCGAAGTAAAATACGATGGTGGTGACCACCGCGGTCATAATAAATATAATTTTTTTGCGGTCCATTTGCTTAGTGCTGAATGATCAATGAAGAATGGTGAATCCCGTTGTCACTCCGGATTTCAAGGAAATAAATGCCGTCAGGGGCATCGCCCAAATGAATAGTCTGTTGTACTTGTCCGGGAGAAATCATGCCCGAACGAATAGTTTTGCCATCAGTTTGATGAATATGCCATTGGAATCCGCCCGAACTTGTTGCCGGACATTCCACCACAAAAACACCCTGATTCGGATTCGGCAGGATCCGGAATATCTCCCGTGGATAAGCCTCCGCACTGCCGGAAGTGGCGCAAGGCGAATTAAACCGGCCGGGCGTGCCATGATCACAACTGGCCGCCCAACTTTGTCCTTGGTTCAGGTCGGTAAATGGCTTTTTGAGTTCGAGCGTCGGGCCTTCACCATCAGGCGGAAGCGGCCAGGGCGCAGCGTCGTTGTAAAACATCGACAATTGCAATTTTTCGTTGGCATCAAACAGCCGGATTATTTCTCCGTTGCCATCGAGGGCAAACAGGAACGGGCCCACTTTATTCAGTGCTGCATTCCCGTGGATATTCTGCAATTTGGACAAATCACTGTAAATTACTACAAAACTATCCGGTAAAAGGGTCGTTCCCGCCGGGAAGGTAAACCGCAAAGTATCGCGGCTATCACGGAACTGCCACCCGGACAAATTGAGCAATTGCCCGGATTTATTCCATAATTCCACCCAATCACCGGCATCTGCATTATCGGCTGATTTATAATTGATCTCGTTGAAAATTAACGTTTCATTGCAGGGCGTGTACGCCTGGCCCGGTGAGCCGCCCATGCAGCCGTCCAACCAATTGGCGGGATTGAGCAGGTCATTGGCCGTGTTGGGAAGGGCGTTTTCAAGGGTACGACCATAACCGTCGGCGCATTGCGGCCAGTCACCGTTGTCGTCGTAACCGATCGTGAGCGCGAGCAGGTTGGAGGGATCGCGCAGTTCGATCGTATCGCCATTATTGCTCAAGGAAATACCAGTAGGACCCACAACATTGGTAATGCCAGGGTGCGCCAGTTGAAACTGTACGAGGTCGTCGGCCAATACCAGGTATCCGCCCGGAGCGATGGATGCCGTATTGGGCAGGGTATAAAAAGTGGCCACGCCTTGTTCCTGCAAGCGGTATCCGCTCAGGTTGGCCGTAATTGTGCCGTAATTGTGCAATTCAATCCAGTTGCCGGAAGCAGTGCTGGCGTCAGAATTGTAATTGATTTCTGTACAGGTAATGTCGGGTGCGACGGCGGGACCGAAATTAGCGGTAAAAGTGGTGGCATTAGCCGTTACATTCGCGGTGAATTCGGGACTGGAAAGGCTGGAAATGAAGGCATTTGCCGACCAGTTGCTGAACGAATACCCGAGATTGGCCAAAGCCGTCACCGTCACCGGATTTCCATCAAAATACAATCCTTTCCAGGGATAATTGGCGGGCGTCACGGTGGATATTTTAACCATGCCGGCTCCGGCAGGGACCACATTCAGCGTGATTTCCACCGGTTTATCCAAATCAAAATGGGAGACAATATGCCCGCGCTGATAATCAGGCCGCTCCGAATAAAATGCTTTCAGCCGGTCTACTTCACTTTCCCAGTATCCTGCATTGGGTGGACAAAAATAATTGTCGCAAAAAGGTGTCCAGCGGTTATAGTTGAGCGGAATTTCTGAGGCCATATTGGCCGCATTGGCGTCGATGATAGCGTGTGTTGTTGCTTTTGTCCAAACGGTATTCATCAAATCGGCAAAACGGTTGATGAAATACCTGCGAAACTCCCCATTAGCCAGAAGGCTGTTGAACATGGGGGTGTAGAGATTAGGTTGGGCAGGGTTGACAAGCGCAAAATCCAGTGAATTGAAACTCGCCGCCGATTCGCCCCCGTAATTATCCTGTGAATACCCGCAATCCCACAGCACAAATTTCCACCGCGGATCTGGTGCTGTATACGCCCGAAAGCATTGGGTATTATTTTGGTACGCCGACGAATACCAATCGCCATTGGCAATAAATACCTGTGTAGCCCAGTAATCTGCCCAATTTTCGGGATCGAGCCATTGTGCTGCCTGGGTAAAATTATTTTGTTGTGACAGGTCGGTGGTGGTCAAAAAATCATTTAGGGCGTTAAAGTTGTCCATATTCCCGGCATCTGCGTAAGTATTGAACACATAGGTTTTGACAATATCCACCGAGTCGGGATCACCACCAAAATTGTCGCGTACAAAATATTCATTCAGCATTTCCCGGGCGGCGTAATGCCCCCAGTATTCACCATTGATGAACACCGCCACATTTTGGGAGGCTGTAGTGGCTGCTTTGGTTGGCAATGCGATACGGTTGGCGATCACATCGCGCATACGGGCGAGTGCGGCATCGTCGTCGGTATTGCGCACCCGAAAACCATACAGGTCGCCCAATTGCGGTTTGTCAGCATTAAAAATCACATTGGGCATTTCACTTTTTGCGCCGAAATCGTCTTCGAAAGTGAACTGCAGGGACTTTTGGGCGAAAGCCACAGAGAAATTACCGACGATACGGGCTGCTGCTTCACTTTCAAACAAGCGGTTTTTCTGGGCATCAAAATATTCCACGTGACAGGCAGCTTTCTCACCTGAATTGTAATTGTCGTAGATCGCCGGACCGGTTCCGACATTGAATAGGTCCTCCGGTGCGGCCGAAATACTCACGACCGGCAATTGAGTCGGTTCGTTGATCATAAAACTGCCGGAAGTCGTGGGGCTCGGTAGTTTCCCGGATGCGGTGGCAAATGCGCGCACTACCCTGCTGGAGGTGAGTGCTACCGGGCCCGAATACACAGGCGATGACAGATCAGGCATCGCACCATCGGTCGTGACGTGCACTGCACTGCCCGTAATACCCAGCGATTGAGCGCCGGAATAAAACCCTGGGACCAAACTGAATACCGGAGTAGTGGCATAGCCGGTGTAACAAACCCCAGTGTTTCCCTGATTCGGCGATTCAGTATCTGTCACACACCAGTTATTGGGGAGGCGTGCCATTACATGTCCCGCCAGAAGATCAGTGCGAATAGTGACGGAATCGGCTAAAACGCCATCCGGGCGGTATAAAAATAGCGTTTTACCGCGTTTAAGTTTGAAATTGGTGTGCAGGTTGTCGGGAGCGCCGCCGGTAGTCGGGTCGAACCAGGATGGATTTGCACCGAACTGCGTATTGATATCGGCCATACCAAAATGCAGGAAAGGCCGCATCGTCAGATCGGAAGAACTGGCTCCAACATTGTTTACCTGAATAGCCAGCAGATTGTCGCCATCCATAAGCAGATTCTGTATCGTATTGATAGTCAATGGGAATGCCACCGGTGTTCCGCCGCCATACACAGCTGCTTCGTGTTCTGTGGCCAATTCATTCCACACTGGCGGTTGCCCACTGATGCCCGACCGGGCAATTTCGGTGCCGTTGAGCCAGGCGACAAAACCATCGTCGAAGTCCATATTCAGGAGGACAGCCGTTAATTTGGCTTTGTCCTGCACTGTAAATGTGCAGCGGGCGAGTACACTAAGCGTTCCTGCCGGAAGGGTTGTTTGGTCGTCATTGTCGCCATAACCGATACCGCCAGGTCCCTGATTCCATCCCGATGGATTATAAGCAGGCGTATACCAATTGCTTGCAACGCTTGCATTCCCGGCAGTATAGGTCCAGATTTGTCCATCCTGAACAGCCGTTTCCCAATGGTGGACAATCGACGGTCCGCCACCTTGTCCGGGTTCTTCCGGCCGGTTTTTCCCGGAGGCGAATACCACGGGGCGCTCCCCGCCACTGATGAGCGTACTGGGAAACAGCCATTTGAACGGCTCCGACACATCGTCGGTAATGGCATAATTGAGCAGATTGACCGTTTGTCCGCCAGCATTATGCAGTTCGATCCAGTCGGACTGGTCGCCATCCTCGTCCAGGAGTGTGGTGCCTGTAGGTGCTATTTCGGAGAGGCTGATTTGGGCAGGAAGCAGGAGTGGCAGGAATGCGAGGATGAAGGGCGTAAAGCAGCGAAGTAACATATTACGAAACCGGTTAAACTGAAAAGGAATTGGATAAAGGTGATTTTTTCCTGCCAAAGGTAAAAAGGTTGAGGGAAAGTCCTTCACTTAATTATCTTTGTTACTTTAAAAACCGTGAAGGGATGAAGTTGTCCTAAGCATTATCTTTTTCTTTTCTCAGTTCCTTCACTTCGTTCAGGATGACACACCGTTTTCTCAGAGCGAAGTTCCCCGGTTATTTCGCTACGCTCAATATGGGCTTCGGACTTATTGAGCAAAGCGAAATAACCGGGAATACCCTAAAAAAGAACGCACTGTCATCCTGAGGCGGCAGGCCGAAGGAACTGACGCTCTACCATATGAAAAATACGAAATTGCGTACATGAAATTAATTGCAACTATTCAGGCGCCCCTCCGGGGCATTTTATTACACGGAGAACCACGGAGTTAAGAGGGGATCGTTGTGTTAATCGCATTCTTCTTGTAAAAAACGGACTTATCTTATTTCTCTACGCCTCCGTGGTTCTCCGTGCTCTTTTCTCCGTGGTTCTCCGTGAAAAAAAACATAACCCCGGAGGGGTGCCTGAATAGTTACTATTAATTTTATTAAAATTCCCTTCCCGGTTTTTAAAGTTACTGGTGAAACGTTGCTAAACACAAAGTTGAACTGTTTTTGTACAACGCAACTGTTAAATGTGACGGTTCTGCGGTTTGAACCAACCGTTGTGTCGTTTTGAGCAACTGTCGTGTAAATACAACCCCCCACTTTTCTTTCCCTTAACACAAATCCCCTTTTGTAATAATTCTCCCTGCCCCGGCAGTTTTAAAACAATATTCCTTTTGGACCGCATCGGCAACCACCCTTCCAAATATTATCATTAAAAAAAGTGAAAAAAAATATTTAATACCTGAAACAAAATATTGACCTTTGCGTTTAAATGCTTGTTTAAAACAACAATTTTAAATGGTTGAACCATCATCAAATACCGAGGCATTAATTAAGGAGGCGGCCCGGCGGGTATTTACCACCAAAGGTCTTGCAGCCACCCGCACGGAGGATATTGCCGCGGAGGCGGGCGTAAACAAGGCATTGGTGAACTATTATTACCGCACCAAAGACCGGCTCTTTGAAGCCGTTTTTTACGAGGAAATGATGGAACTCACCGAAAATATGAACGCGGTACTGTCCAATACGCAGTTGACAGTGTTCGAAAAAATCAGGCAATTGGTGGAAGGTGATTTTGTGGTGTTGTTGAAAAACCCGGGATTACCCCTCTTTATTATGAATGAAATAGCCCGGAATCCTTGTCTGATTGATCCCGCAGGTCAGAAAGCGCAACATTCGGAAAAGATGTTCGACCAGTTCCGGCAACTGATTGAATCGGAAATCGAAAACGGTACGATTAAACCCATCGACCCTAAAATGCTGTGGATGAATTTGTTTTCTTTGGTGATGATGCCTTTTGTCGCCAAATCCTGGATATCCCATTTATTTCAATTAGACGACACCGGCTACCTTGCCCTGATGCAGCAACGCCGTGAGCATGTCGCCGATTTTATTATTGATAACATCCGTAAAGGATAATATCTCGTAAATCCTGAATTAAGTAATTTGGTACTGAATTTTATGAAGATTCTTCGTCATCTGAAATATTTTTTTTTCTTCGCTTTACTTGCGGTGGCTGCCCGGTCTGCCGCGCAAACGGCCTATATTATTACCGGTCATATCAACGACGCTTCCACGAAAGAGGCGCTTGCATTCGCAACGGTTGCCGCCCCTGGCAACGCCACCGGTACACAGACCGACGAAAATGGCCGCTATTCTATCCGCTCCTCCAAACCTATCCGCGAGCTGCGATTCTCTTATGTGGGGTACAAAACCTTCACCTTCCTGAATAAATCTGATTCTGTCCGGATTATTAAGGATATTTTGCTGGAACCGCAGAATGAGATTCTGAAGGAAGTGGTGGTAAAACCCAAAAAGTACCGCAACAAGAACAATCCTGCCGTCGAACTGATCAAACTCGTGGTGGAGAACCGGAAAAACAACCGGGTGGAAAACTTCGGTACTTTTCAGGAAGAACAGTATGAGAAGATCATGATGGGCCTGAGCAATCTTTCTGAGAAAAACAAAAACCGCAAGGTGCTCCGCTCCTGGAAATTTGTGATGGACAATGTGGATACCACCAAAATGCAGGGTGCAGGCATCGTCCCCGCTTACCTGCAGGAATCTATCCAGGATTTTTACAGCGCAGGCGATCCTAAACGCAAAAAAACGCTGATAAAGGCCACCCAAAAAGTGCGCTTCCCTTTGCTCGATGACGATGGTATTGAAAAATACCTGCGGTATATGTACCAGGATGTGGATATCTACGACAACTATATCGTACTACTGACCGACCATTTTCTGAGTCCAATTGCCGATAATGCCCCTTTGTTCTACCGGTATTACCCAGCAGACACCATAGAGCAAAACGGCAGCAAAATTGTCCGGTTGCAGTTTTTTCCGCGGAATAAAACAGATATGTTGCTGCAGGGCGAGTTGTTTATCGCGTTGGACAGCACGTATCCGGTTACTCGTATTGTATTCAATTTAAATCCGAATATCAACCTCAACTGGGTGCGCAGCCTGGAAGTGGAGCAATCTTTTCAAAAATTACCGGTTTCGGGCAAATGGGTTTTGAATGAGGAATCTTTAAGCCTTGATTTCGGTGCTTCCAAGCGAAGTATGGGCTTTTTTGGCGAACGGTTTATTTCGCACCAATCGCCCGTCATCAATGCGATAGTGCCCGACTCTGTGTTTCGCACCGGCGATGGCCCGCGCATTTTACTAGCGAATGCGGACAAAAAGAATGCTGCATATTGGGAGGAGTCGAGGCATACCGAACTCAGTGCCATAGAAGCGGCCACGTATAAAAATATCGACAGTCTGCAACGCACCAAACTGTTTATCAATCTTGCCCGAACAGTATTTACCCTGAGTACCGGCTATTGGAAACCTTATCCGGGGTACGAAATTGGCCCAATTCATACCTTTTATTCTTTCAACGATGTGGAAGGCAACCGTGTTCGCTTCGGCGGGCGCACAAATCCGAAGTTCAGTAAACAGGTGAACCTGGAAGGTTTCGGCGCTTACGGTTTTAAAGATAAACGCTGGAAATTCGGATTAGGGGCTAATATTTCCCTTTCCCGGAGGGCATACAACCTGTTTCCTTACAACCTGTTGCGCATCAATTACCAGGAGGACCTCATGGTTCCCGGACTGATTCCGGTGGGTACATTTGCGAAGACCAATATTACCACGTCGTTTACCCGCGGGCCGAACGACCGTTTCCATTTTCAGAAAAAATTCAATGCGCAGTACGAGAAGGAATTCAGCAACAAGTTCTCCATCATGGTGGGTTTTGAGCGCCGCTTGCTCGAAGCAGTCGGCAGTCTGAAATTCACGCCTGCTGATGATGTCAATGGACAAGGTGATCCGGTAATCACAGCCAAGCCATTTGTGCAGTTGCGTTTTGCGCCGGGCGAAGAGTACTACCAAACGACCAATGGCTGGCGCCAGCGCATCCGGTTCAATTTTATTTCCCAGGTGCGTTATTCCAGGGGCGTCACCGGATTTTTAGGTGGGCAGTATAAATTTGACGAAGTGATTGCGAGCGCGTATAAATTTTCCAATACGCCGCCATTTGGGTACAACTATTTTTATGTGGAAGCAGGTGGCATTTTTGGGAAAGTGCCTTATCCGTTGTTGTCGGTACACCGCGCCAACCAATCGTTCAGTTATCGCTTTATGGCTTACAATATGATGAATTTCATGGAATTTGTGAGCGACCGGTATGTAGCGACCAATATTGAGCACTCGTTTTATGGATTTTTTACCAATAAAATTCCATTGCTTCGCAAACTTAAACTCCGGGAATATGCCACTTTAAAAGTACTTTATGGCCAGGTGAGCAACCAGAATCAGCCGGTGGCGGGCTCGGGACTGCTGGAATTCCCTAAATATCCCGACGGGA
>JBILHQ010000355.1:0-4042 GCA_044350415.1 Saprospiraceae bacterium
TTTCCAATTAATTTTATTCATTTTTTGTTTCAATTTTATTATGTCTGAATTTAATTGATTGGTTGCTCTTTTTGGCCTTCAGTGCTGCGGATTTGTTAGAGGTTATTTAATCCTTTGAAAAAAGACTGTTTTATCTTTCAATGAAATTTTTTTTACCTCATAACCATACTCAAGCAATTCCTTTTTATAATTCAAGAAGGAATGGTCTATTTCAATTCCTGCAATATTCTTAATTTCATCAAAAGATAATTTAAATGATTGTCCACCATTTTTCTTTATATGTTTCCACAAGAGGTTATATTTACTCATGATTCAAGGGTTGTATTGCATGACCGCTAACTCACCAATTTACGAAAATTTTATCGTACTTTTTGTATTGTCGGGTAAAACAATTCAAAAAGTACGATAAAACTACTCATCTATTTTAAATACAAATCGTTTTGACCTCCTATTTTCTGGATATAAGTGATGTCCATTCTTTTTCTTAAGTAAAGGTTTGTCTGAGTGACCATACAACTGGACGAAAATCTGTGTAAAATCTGTGCAAAAAAATCTGTGTAAAATCTGCGCGAAATACACACAGCGTGCTGCGTAAAATAAAATCCAGTAGGATGCAGGGAGAGAGGCTATTGAGCCACAAACTACATTATTCCTTTTTTTTCTTCTCCAGCTTTTTAAAATGCCGCCGGAACAAAAAATTACTTTTCAGGGCTTCCATGTCCTGCGCAAAGGCTTCCGTGCCTTTTTCCACATTTTCAAGGGTCGTCCGCAGCCTGTTGGCCATTATCGTATCGCTCAACATGGCATTCACCGACCCCGGCCCCTGGTCGAGTTGTTTTCCCACCGACGTTGTGACGGTATTCAGGTCTTTTACGAGGTTGTTTGCATTGGTTTCCAGTACTTTGATTTGTTGAACTGCCTGTCGCAATTCTATTGCCAGGGTGGTATCGGTCAGCAAGGTGGCCAGGGTGCCATTGCCTTCGGAGGCAAGGTGGACCGTATTGACAGCATCTTTCATCAATATGGATGCATCGTGGGAGGCGGTATTCAGGTGTGCAAGTGTGGCGCTCAGGTTGGCGGTCAAGCTCTTATCATTCAACAAGCTCGACAACACCGTACTGTTTTTGATGAGTTGCACCGTACTGCGCACATCTTCCGTTATTTTCGCCACGTTTTCGTTGGTGGAATAAAGTGTTTGCAGCATTTCCTGGGTATTCACTTCTTCCCGGGAGGGAATTAACTCCCCGCCGGTTACGAACGGCGCATTGCCGCCTTTGGGCGAAATTTTTACAATGCGGTTGCCGATCAGGCCGTCTGTACCAAGACTTGCAATGGCGTTATTGCGGATATATTCCTTCATTTTATTGTCCAAGTTCATGGTCACCTCGATCACCGTATCGTTGAGGATCACAATCTTCCGGACACTGCCCACATCAATGCCAGAGAAGAGTACATTATTGCCTACCAGCAGGCCATTTACATCTCTGAATTGCGTTTTGAGTTCCAGACTGCTGCTGAAAATGTTATTGCTCTTGCCTAATATATAAAGCAAATAAATAACCAGAATTAAACCAGTTAGTACAAAAATGCCTAGTTTTAGGGTATTTGCGGCCTGTTTTTTCATAATCGTGTTAATTAAAAAACTGTCTGATTTTTTCGTCGCCGGAAGCACTCAATTCATCATAAGTACCTACGGCATAACACTTACCATCAATCAGCATCGCAATGCGATGAGCGACTAATTTCACACATTTCATGTCATGGGAAATAATCATAGAAGATGTCTGGTATTTTTCTCTGATTTTATTGATCAGGGAAATGATTTCAAGACTGGTGATGGGGTCGAGTCCCGTTGTGGGCTCATCGTATAAAATGATTTCGGGCTTAAGAATGAGCGTTCTGGCCAGGGCGATTCGTTTGCGCATGCCGCCGGAAAGTTCGGCAGGCATCATATCGATGGTGTGCTCGAGTCCTACGTTGGCGAGAGCTTCCATTACCATATCGTCCACTTCGGTGTTGGTGAGTTGGAAGGAGTGTCTGCGCAACGGAAATAACAGGTTTTCGCGCACTGTCATGGAGTCATACAAGGCATTGCTCTGAAACAGAAAAGCCACTTTTACACGTATTTTGTCCAGCGAAGTTTGGTTGAGGTTCAGCACATTCTGGCCCAAAACCTGAATTTTGCCTTTTTCCGGCTGAATGAGGCCAATGATACATTTAATCAGCACAGACTTTCCAGAACCTGATTTGCCAAGTACCACCAAATTCTCCCCCCTGTAAAGCGAGAGGTTAAACTGGTCCAGTACTTTGTTGGTTCCAAATGATTTACAAAGTCCTTCTATCCGAATAACGGTCTCTTGTTGTTGTTGCATTCACTTCAGGCATTTATTACATAAATAAATCGGCAATCTGTACTGCGATGAGGTCCAGGATAAAAATCAATACTGATGATACCACGACTGATGAATTGGCCGAATGCCCCACTCCTTCTGTTCCTTTATTGGAATAATATCCTTTAAAACAGCCTACTATACCTACTGCAAATCCAAAGAAGTAGGTTTTGATAAAAGCAGGTATCACATCTATGTACATCAGGTAATCCAGCACTTTTTTGAAAAATAAGTTAAGGGTGATATCTTCATACAAATTGACACCCAAATACGAACCATATAAAGCAATTGCGTCAGCAATTATCACCAATATCGGCAGCATCAGGGTCGCTGCCAACGTACGCGTTACCACCAGGTATTTAAATGGATTCGTTCCAGACACTTCCATCGCGTCTATCTGCTCTGTAACCTTCATGGAGCCCAATTCAGCACCGATACTAGAGCCAATTTTTCCGGCAAAAATGAGTGCCGTTACAATGGGACCGATTTCCCGGATAATTGCAATGCCCACCATCGCAGGGATCTGGACTTCCACACCGTAATTGACCATCGTTGGGCGCAATTGCATCGTCAGCACCAATCCAATGATGAAAGCAGTAAGCCCCACTAAGGGCAAGGATTTATACCCAATGACAAAACACTGGTGAATAAATTCTTCCACCTCATATCTGGGGCGAAATCCTTCCTTAAAAAAGCGAAAGGCGAACCGTGATATTTCACCGGTTTCCTTCAGAAAAGATTTTAGGTCGTCAGGGAGTGCAATCATGGTTACAAAAATGTAATTAATTATTTACCACGTGGACCACCTGCGCTGTTTATTGGCCGCTTGGTTGTCTGAAATAGTAAATAGTTGCCTAAAATTTTATATTAGGTACTACAAAGGTGGGATTTGTAAAGATAATTCGTAGTGATGAAGGTCGCCTTTGAGAGTGACGAATATCAGCCTGTTCAGGTCAGGTAAAAAATCACCGTTGACAATGATGTTTATTGCTGTGTACCAGTTACCGTTCCTCCAATTTTGTACTGCATACCAGTGATCATTTGACACTTGTAATATACATTAACCAATTTGATGCAACTATGAAATTTATATTTCGATTACTGCTTTTGGGTGCAGTTTTGACTGTATTCAACGGTGCTATTGTTTTTGCGCAAACCGATGAAGCGCTGCTCCGCGATTTGGCGGAAGAAAACAAAAAATCTGTGGAAGCGTTGGTGCTGTATCCTTCCGAAACACGGATGGCCATTTTGGAAACTACAAAATACCCCGAAATTTTAATTAAAATGCAGGATCTGCGGGAAAAAACAAGCGCGGCTTTCCGTACGCTTGTTGAAGATTTTCCGCGCACCACACAGGCGTTTTTTTATGATATCAACCGCTATTCCGGTCTTACGGAGACGCTTGTTCAGGCAAAAAATGACCCCGTAACCATTCGGAAAGCACTGGAAGTATTACCGGAAAACAAACGCAGTGAAGCGTTCGGCATTGTCGACAGGCAAATGCCAACGCTGGTGCAAATCAACACGCTGAACCAAACGACCCAACGTGCTTTCGAGCGGCTCATTGCCGGATATCCGGCTCCCGCTCAAGGGGCATTTGAACACCTGCTCGGTTTGCCGGAAGTCATTGATTTGCTGAATGAAGACCTCCG
>JBILHQ010000356.1:0-4025 GCA_044350415.1 Saprospiraceae bacterium
CGGGCACCGTACAAAGATGCAGAAGATGCATCTTTCATGACAGTGGTATTCTCAATATCCTCAGGAGAGAGGAAATTGACGTTTTGCGTTGGCACTCCGTCCACTACATAAAGCGGTGCATTGTTGTTAAAAGAGCCAAAACCACGAATACGGACAAGACTGGCAGTACCAGGCTGACCGTTAGTGATCACCGTAAGACCACTCACGCGGCCCTGCAGTTGCTGCTCTACGTTACCCGTAGGTACCGCAGTCAGGTCTTTGGTTTTAACTGTAGCTACCGCACTGGTGGTTTGCTTTCGCGTATCCACCGTATAACCGGTAATAACAGCCTCATCAAGAACGTTGTCGTTGGCCACCAAAGTGACGTTAAACGCATTCTGAGTGGCTGCATCCAGTTCCTGACTGGCATAACCAGTGGCAGAAATGGAAATAACTGGAGCTGTACCAGTCAAGCGGAGTGAAAAATCGCCGTTTACATCGGTAACTGTACCGTTGTTCGTGCCTTTTTCTACTACCGTTGCGCCTGGAACGCCGCCAAATTCATCGCTCACTTTACCGCGCACTGTTCTTTGCGCAGAAAGCGAGACCGACCCAAGGATGAACAGCATTACAACTGCCAGCATCGAGGGTAAAAATCTGTAAAAGCTTCGTTTCATCGTAGAACGATTTAGTTAGTAAATAAAAAGGTGAAGAAATAGAGGATTAAAGAATAAAATTTGGAATAAAATTTGCGTAAATGTCATACAGAATTAAGACTCTTAAAATATTAATTTCTTATGAAGTAATAAGTAAAACTTATTACCTTTGCCTGAATGGAATTACGGCAACTTAAATACTTCATTGGGGTCGCAGAAGAATTGCATTTCGGAAATGCAGCCAAAGGGTTATTTGTTTCGCAGTCGGCGTTGAGTCAGCAAATACAAACTTTGGAAAACGAGTTAGGTATTGATTTGTTTGTCCGCTCCAAACGCATCCATCATCATAAGGTAGAGTTAACAGAAGCAGGAAGTGCGCTGCTCATCGATGCCCGAAAGATCATATTCTTGTGTCAAAAGGCTGCCGACAATGCACGAAGGATTGGCATCAAAAATAGTATAGTCAAATTAGGCATCTTTAAAATGCTCCTGCGGGAAAGACTCGATCAGCTGCTCCACTTGTTTGATTCCACGTTTCCCCAAATGGAAATTCGGCTCGTGGAATTTGGAACTGCTCAACAAGTTCAGGACGCATTGATGGAAGATAGTATTGACATTGGACTCACGCATTCCGAAACACGGTTCTCCGACCTCATCGTCAAAACGTTCTCAGAAATCCAGGTAATAGTAGTAATGCATACCAATCACCCACTCTCCGCTGTTGCCGCCGTCACCCCCTCCATGCTGAAAAATGAGAAATGGATTGATATTCATCGCTCCATTAACCCGATTTATGAAAAAACTGAACGCATCTTCAGTAAGGTAGGCGTCAATAGGGAAGTGGTTCAGGAGGTTTCTAATTATGAGCTGCTATGCAGTCTCGCTGGCATTGGCAAAGGAATCGGCCTCGTAAGTACATCTTTCGACCTCAGTCGGGAAACCAATCTGGTGGCTAAGACTATTGTCAACAACTATGGACAACCGATGCAGGATTTTTTTATTCAGTACGCCTTAGCGTATCGCAGGGACCGGGAAAGTCCCGTTTTCGAGCATATTGCGAAGTTAATTGGGTAGAATCTACCTGTTGGACAATTTAAAAACGCTCGTTTTCCCATTGTTTACTCCGGCAATTACCTGATTGCCAATTTCCTGCAAATCCTTAACGTCGCCCCGCAACCCTAAATCCGAATGGTAGTTAAAATTACCTTTTTGATCATTCAGGAAGATTTGCCCGTAATTGGCATCAATATTTCCGGTGCGCACCCGCCCATGTGATTGATTTCCTGCCAAAATTAAATCTTTGAACCCATCTTTGTTAATATCGGTGGAAAGGATAGCAAAAACTGGCGCAAACTGGGCCTGCACAGGTAGTTCCTTTTTTTGAAAACTACCATTATTGTTCTCTAAATAAACCGTTTCTAATGTTGTTATCGTTAACTTTTGGGGCTGTTTTTCTTTAAACACTGCCAAAATATCATCGGTGGTGGCCGTGGAATAAAGATCATACGAGGTGTATTTTTTCTTCAACGGCACCAATTGGCTCAACAAATCATCCCGCCCGTAAATTGGATAACTTTTCCCCTGAATATAATACGACAAAATCGGGTCAAGAACGCTGTTGTTGTCGAAGTCATCGTAAACCAGGGTCATCGGTTGCTCTTGTGACGCCTTAAAAGGAACATTTAATCCATAATTGCCCACGACCAAATCCAAATCGCCATCATTATCAAAATCATCCGCAAGGATTCTTTGCCAATAGCCATTCATCTGGCTCAAATTGTTGTTATTTTTACTAAAAACACCATTGTTGTTCTGTAAACAAACAACCCCTGAAAACTCTCCAACGACTATAATATCCTGCCAGCCGTCCTTATTGAAATCGATGGCGACGGCATCCGTCAAAATACCCAATTCATTAAATAAATTGTTGTCGACCTTCGTAAAAACGCCTTTGTCGTTCCGATACAACCGACTTGGACCAAATAACGGGTAATTATGCGGAATCAATGAGCCACCCACAAACAAATCCAGATCGCCATCCCGGTCAAAATCGATGGCTTCGACAGCACTGTCAGAATAAAGGGCTTGCTCCTGGATACCTATGGTTTTCGTGAAATCCCCCTGGCCATCATTCAGGTACAATCGGTTTTGCAGCAACGGGTCATTGGATAAATAGTCATAGCCTCCGCTGGTGACATATAAATCCAAGTCATTATCGCCATCCGCATCGAAGAACACGGCATCAGTATCGGTACATTGCTCATCTTGCAGGAAGGCTGGTTGTTTTTTAGCGACAAACTTTCCATCCTTTTGCTGCATCATCAACTCCCCTGCCTGCCCTTTTCCACCACCAATAAAAAGATCTTCCAAACCATCCTTGTTAACGTCGCCTTTGGCCATTCTTGGCCCCGCGTAAGAATACATCTTCGGCAACAATACCTGTATATTGAAGTCATTCACCGGTATTTGCTGGTGGTCGAAACTCAACGTATTCACTTCTGTGAAAAGTGCTTTATTAACAGGCTGGACAAAGGAACCTGTATTGGGAGCATACGCAATTTTCAACAATTGGTTCGCAGGGACTTGTTGTTGTCGCTGCACCGTTCCATCACTCCATACAATGATCAAACTATCGATTTTTTCATTTTTGCCCAGTCCGAAGTGAAGCGGCGTCATCATGCTGCTCTGGTATCCATGGGTGGGTGTAAATTGCTGGTATTGTTTCAATTGCCCTGAATAAACATAGCATTTTGCACCTGTTTTTTTATCTGAATCCAATTGAATATCCAGGTAATTGCCTGTTTTATGTTCGCGGCTGAGATTTTTAAAAACAGAGGCCTCTTCGTTAATATTATTGGTGATGATTTCCAGATCGCCGTCATTATCCAAATCGGCATAAACTGCCCCATTCGAAATAACCGGTTTTTCAAAGCCCCACTCTTTTTGTTTATTGGTGAACGTTAAATTCTGGTTGTTGCTGAAAATATAATTGGCTGTTTGGGTCGATGGCATTTTTTTGATGATATCGGTCATTTCCACCCCGCCTTTTCGCTCCTGGTCGGCATAATAGTTCATAAAATCCAGGTTGGTATAGTCCCGCAGGTAGCCGTTGGTAACAAACAAATCTTTAAAGCCGTCATTATCATAATCTGCCAACAGAACAGACCACGACCAGTCAGTATTAGAGATACCTGCCAATTGGCCTATTTCACTAAAAGTGCCGTTCCCATTGTTAATCTGAAGCATATTCCGCATAAAAGATGGCTGAATACCATTCCGCAGCATAGAGAGATAAGCTTCATATTTATCAGGACCGAAAAGTAGTTTTTGGCGTTTGTTGTCTTCCGGGAGCATATCAGTTGACATGATATCCGGCAACAAATCATTATT
>JBILHQ010000357.1:0-4020 GCA_044350415.1 Saprospiraceae bacterium
TATAACTGGACTGGCAATATCAGGGAACTGGCCAATGTGGTGGAACGGCTGTTCATTCTTTGCGATCAACAGGTAACTGCCGATGATATTGTGCTCTATGTGTCTCCTAAGTTATGAGTTATAAGCTATGAGTGATGAGTTTTGTAGCATATACCGTAGATTAGAACGTAGATCAGAACTTAGATGGGGCCAAATAATTTTTGAATAGGAATTCTGTATACACTATAGACCGACGGTGTTCGTAACAAAAGTCATCACGCATAGATTATAACTCATAGCTCAAAAAAATGCAACTTCGTTTATTATTATTGATTGAATTATTGTGGTGGGTCATTACGGGGGTAGTGATATTTGCGGTATTGTGGCCCATTTGGAATGCTGGTATTGAATGGCCGTTTCAGGCCTGGAATATTGTCTTTATTATTTCATTGATCACTTTTGCGCGGCACATTTTTTTGCTGCAATACAGCCTGCTTTTCAAGCAACAACTCCTCAAGCTTGCGCTTATAATCACTATGATACTTTTGGCATTTATCTGCATTGCACAGATGAATGCCTTTATGGTTTATATTGAAGAACACACCTGGGATTCCCTTACCGGCGCGTTACCACTTCCCAAAAAGATAGCGCTGGAGTCATATATGTGGAATGAAATGCTGTTCTTTTCAGTAGGAACGCTTATTTCAATTCCGCTGTTAGCCATTCGCTTGTTTATGTCTGTTTGGAAACAATACAATAAAAAAAGTGATAAACTCTGGGCAGACGGGAAGCAGTGATGAGGTATAAGTGACGAGTCTTGTAGTGTGTACGGCAGATCTACTTATCGTTTGGAAGTAAACAGTGCCCCATATTCAGGTAAATAATGCCGACGTACACGCTACAAGACTCATCACTTATAACTCATTACTTGACTAAGGTTTTACTTTAAATTTTACCACTTTCGTCGCTTTGTTACTGCCGTGATCTTCTGCTGTAATGGTCACTGTAACGGCTGTTTCTTCGGTAAGTCCGGAAGGCGTCCAATGTTCATCAAAATCATAAGCCGTAAGATCGTGGACCGTAGGCGCTGCGCTGAATTGCTCTGCACCGTCGCTGTCGCGGGTCACTTTGATCGTCATTTCGTGAAGGCTGTTGTCGGTTACCGTACCGTGAAAATGCACTTCTCCTGCAATGGATTCTCCATCAACAGGCTCTTCAATAGTAATTACCGGGATAGTGGAATCTTCTTCGTCTTCGTGGTTGTGATGACAGGCAATAGTACTGAACGCGAAAAGGCTGCAAAAAGAAAAAAGAAGTATTTTATACATTGTTGACTTGAATTGAAAAGTTAAAAAAGGAAACTAAGAGTGGCTGCCGCCGCTGTAAATGCGTGCACGTTGCCACTCCCTAAATGTTGATAAACGGGCTGATTCACATTCATTCCCACGGCTATTCGCCGGAAATAAATATTCACCCCGGCTGTGGCATACACGGCTTGTCCACCGGTATTATCCTGTGCAATTTTATTTTTTTGGTCGGCCTGCGCTAATTCTCCTGTGATGCCAGCCTGCGGCAATAAGGCGCATTTCTTCAGGTTGTGCCAATAAAACAATTGCAGGGCGGTGGAGGCACGGTTGCCGAATTGGTAGCCATTTTTGTTCACGCCATTCACCCGGTATTGCAATTCGGTATTCATACCCCATTTTTTGTACCGAAGGGTATAAATCGCATTGAGCGGAAAATCATAAGTGCCCGTCCCGGGTTGCAGATTGGGATTCAACAGCAGCCCTTCGCGAACAATCAGGTGTTGACCAGTGGGCAATTTAACGCCACCGCCAATCTGGAGCGCTTGTTTCCAGTTGTGGTATAAGCTGTCACCTGTATTGAATACCATCCAGTTGGCCACCAGACTGGCATCGCCCAATCCGTCGACAGTGGTGATCTTTTGGTCCTCATTGCGTTCAAAATGATGGTATGGCAGGAACGCAAATAGCTGCAATCGGGGATGAATGACATAACGCCCCCAGAGCTCGCCGGTTTGGAACCATTCCTGGCTCGACGAAGGACTTTCGCTGCCTGTAGGTGGATGCGTGGATGAAAAGGTACTGTACTGGTAGCGTACACCGACAAAATGTTTCCCAAAGCGGGGAAGAATACCGAAATAGCTGCCACCTGCCGAACACCCGCAGATATCACAGGCACGCGCACCCGTTGCCAACCCTGCAAACAGGGCAATGGCGAGTAAATAACGCATAATAGTTAGTTTATAAATGAAAAAATCTAGCTATACTGCGTAGTCCGGCGGATCGAAAAAGGAGGAAATAAAGATGAAACGATACCCCAGGAGCACACCGGGAAAGGTCTCCCCGG
The DNA here is from genome assembly GCA_044350415.1 of Saprospiraceae bacterium. Taxonomy (GTDB): domain Bacteria; phylum Bacteroidota; class Bacteroidia; order Chitinophagales; family Saprospiraceae; genus M3007. Next base: position 2,350 of record JBILHQ010000357.1, read on the forward strand.
ATGAGGATTCAGCGGTTGCGCTGAATAAAGTAAATGGTACATCCTGTATCAGGAACGGGGCAAATTCTAACGATTTGACCGTCTGCTCTTTTTCGGAGGATATCGGCGTAGTTGGAGAGTCATTCTCCAATTGGGCCAATTGTTTTCTCAGGTAACATTTGCCATCGCATTTCATCTCCAGTTTCTGCCGGTTTTCACAAAAATTGGCTGCGATATAGGTTTGGTTGACTTTCCATTGCACCATTACACGTAACCGCAGCATTTGTGGTGCAGCGAGGATAACCAGGAGTGATATGGCGATGTATTTTTTCAACTGGGCAAATGTAGTCAGTTAGCAATGTGCTACAATAACTATTGCGGTATTTGACGCGTATTTTACAAAAAATCTTCGGTATCACACCAAGAAAAACGTACTACTCATTCCTCCCGGAGGTAGGCCGAAACCCGCACAGCACGTGCGGCAGGCGCGAGCGCCGCCAGAAACCCGATGAATAAAACAGTGACCGTCACCGGAATAAAATCGCCCAACCGCATAGAAATCGGGTAACTGCTCACCAAAAAACCCTGTGGAATAGTGATAAGACCGTAAGTCTTTTGTAAAAAGTACAGGCCACCAGCCGCCACAAAGCCAATGACCATGCCAAATGCCGTTAATAAGATGCCTTCGGCCAGGAATATCCAGCGGATAGTGTGGTCTTCGGCACCCAGGCTTTTTAAGGTGGAAATATCTTTTTGTTTGTCGAGCACAATCATCCAAAGCGCGCCAACCATGTTGAACGCCATGAGCAGCAGCATAAGACTGGTAATGGCAAACCCCATCCATTTCTCCAATTGCATCACTTTGAAAAATGCTTCGTTCTGCTGGTATCGGGTTTTGATCGTGAATCCCTCCCCCATAATGGCCATTATTTGCTCTTTTATTTTTTGCGTATTGGTGCCATCAGCGCAGCGCACTTCCAGCGCAGAAACGGTGTTGGAATCGGCATCGAGCATTTCCCGTAAAAAGCCAATATTCGTCAGAATATATTGATAATCATAATCTTGCTGAATCGCAAAAGTCCCTACAGGATAGGCATAGCGCGTCTTAAAAGGTTTATCGAGCGGGCCGCCGGTTTTTTCAACCGGCATATAAATATTCAGGGAGGCAAGTCCGTTTTCCACCTGAATATTGAGTTTGTTCCGAAGACCTGCACCCACCACTACCAAGTTGCGGTCACCTTCCAGCAGACTGTATTTGCCCTCCCGAACGGTGGAATCGATATTGTTGACCCGCGCAAAATGTTCATCTACGCCTTTAAGTGTACCAAAATCCTGTGCTCCCTCGTATTCAAAAAAAGCAATTTCTTCCAGGGTTTGACTGACCACGACTACGCCATTGATGGACTTAATGCGCAGCATCAAAGTACTGTCTGCTTCAAAGGTTTTCCCTTTAGCAGGGATAACCTTCAGATCGGGGTTAAAAAAACCAAACAGTCCACCCAGCAGATCTTCGAAGCCATTAAAAACAGACAGTACCAGAATGAGGGCCGCAGTTCCGATAGCGATACCGCCCACCGAAATACCGGTAATAATATTGATAGCATTAGTGGACCGGCGGGCAAAAAGGTACCGGCGGGCAAAAAGTAACGGGAGTTTCACAGGCACAAAGATAGGTGTTTGTTTTTAGGTTTC
>JBILHQ010000017.1:0-45502 GCA_044350415.1 Saprospiraceae bacterium
ACCTGGAGGCCCTGAGTTTTCAAGGTTTTGAACTTCCGGAAATGGATGATTACCTCGAAAGTCGCACGACCCTTTTTGTTAACCAGGACCTGCATGTCGGATTGGCGGCACCTTTGAATGGTACCAAAGATTACTTTTTCAAAAATGCCGATGCTGATGAAATACTTTTTGTCCACCGGGGAAGTGGTTTACTTCGGACGGCTTACGGTCAAATTGAGTTTGAATATGGTGATTACCTTGTTATTCCACGCGGCATCATTTACCAGATTGAATTTTTTGGGCAAGACAACCGCCTGTTAGTCATGGAATCGTTCAGTCCTGTGCGGACACCCGAACGTTATCGCAATCAATACGGTCAGTTACTCGAACATTCCCCATTTTGCGAGCGCGATTTTAAATTGCCATTGGACCTCGAAACATTCGATGAACAAGGTGAATTTCAAGTGTTTATCCAAAAGCAGGGCATGATGTATCCTTATGTTTACGCTACGCATCCGTTTGATGTGGTGGGTTGGGACGGTTATTTATACCCTTATGGATTTTCCATATTTGATTTTGAGCCGATCACCGGACGTATTCACATGCCGCCGCCCATTCACCAGCAATTTGAAGGCGATGGATTTGTGATCTGTTCCTTTGTGCCGCGCTTATACGATTATCATCCGGAGGCAATTCCTGCACCATACCACCACAGTAATATTGATTCCGACGAGATTATATATTATGTAGACGGCGATTTTATGAGCCGCAACAATATCAAAAAAGGGCAATTGACGTTGCATCCCGCTGGTATTCCGCATGGTCCGCATCCGGGGGCAATAGAACGCAGTATTGGGAAGAAATCGACTGAAGAACTGGCCGTCATGATCGACCCTTTCCGGCCGATGATGATTACCGCCGCAGCGATGCAATTAGGGGTGGAGGATTATTACAAGTCGTGGATGGTGGTTTAGTTCCAAGTCGGTTAGTCCCAGGTCCGTAGAGAGTACCCCAAGCCGGACGTCCATTCGTAATAACCGAAATGCTTGAGGTTGTCTCTCTACTGACCCGGGACTTGAGACTAACCGACGTGGGACCAAATTAACGTGGGACCAAAATTTACTATTCAAACACATCAAGTTATGGCAAATCTTACAGGAATTTCTGACTATCAATACGAATTAAAAAAAATATTCCCGGATGCAGATGATTTTCTACCCCTGCTGGGCACCGATTATGTAGAGCTTTATGTTGGGAACGCCAAGCAGGCCGCACATTATTACAAGACGGCTTTTGGGTTCCAGTCACTGGCTTATGCAGGCCTGGAAACCGGCGTTCGCGACCGTACTTCTTATGTGTTAAAGCAGGGGAAAATCCGGTTGGTGCTGACCACACCGCTGGTTTCGCACAGCCCCATTGCGGAGCATATCAAAAAGCATGGCGATGCTGTAAAAGTTATTGCCCTTTGGGTCGATGATGCGCGGGAAGCCTTCCGAGAAACCACATCAAGGGGAGCAGTACCTTACCTGCATCCAGTGGAAGAAAAAGATGAAATGGGCGAAGTGGTCCGTTCGGGTATCCATACTTATGGCGATACTGTCCATATTTTTGTAGAACGGAAAAACTACCACGGTTTGTTTCTGCCGGGATTTCAAAAATGGGAATCCGACTACAATCCTGCGTCGACGGGGTTGCAATACATTGATCATATGGTGGGCAATGTCGGCTGGGGAGAAATGAATTACTGGGCCAATTTTTACCACGAGGTAATGGGTTTTGCCAACCTGATTTCTTTCGACGACAAAGATATTTCAACCCAGTATTCCGCCTTGATGAGTAAGGTGATGACCAATGGCAACGGACGGATTAAATTCCCGATCAATGAGCCGGCGGCAGGCCTGAAAAAATCACAAATCGAAGAATTTATCGAATTTTTCGAAGGATCAGGCTGTCAGCATATTGCAGTGGCGACCAATGATATCGTCTTCACCATCAGTGAAATGCGTAAGCGTGGCGTGGAATTTCTGCACGTTCCCGGCAACTATTACGACACTGTAGCAGAAAGGGTAGGGGAGATTGACGAGGAACTGGAACAACTCAAAGTGCTCGGAATTATGGTCGACCGCGATGAAGAAGGCTACCTGCTGCAAATTTTTACCCGACCAGTGGAGGACCGCCCAACGCTATTTTTTGAAATTATTCAACGGAAAGGTGCTAAATCATTTGGTAAAGGGAATTTCCAGGCACTTTTTGAAAGTATCGAAGCGGAGCAGGCGAGGAGAGGGACGTTGTAATTGATTAAGTATGCGCCATTTCAACTAACTTGTAAAAATATGATTGGCCTTTGTGCGGAAGCCCTTCGCCCTGAAATGCCAGCAGGAGTGGCGTTGTGGAGTACCAAAATATCGGAGACTGCAACTTCGGTTGCTGCGTGGTGTGCTGCTGATGAATAATGCCCGGATCTTCCTAGTAATGCTTTAAGCAACGTGTCACATTGATTTTCTATTTTAGGTGTTGTGGTTCTTGTTTGGCCGCCCACCGTAACAAATCTTCGATGTCATGTTTCGTTGTATATTTACGTGCATGAACGATATCCATTTCAAACAGGCATGCGCGTTATTAATTACATTGGTAATGGTAGCGACGAGCATATTGGCCCAGGAAACGAGTTTTGTTAACGTCCACTTTATCCACGGTTCCAAACCTGAAAAAGGGTTCATGAACCTTGAAAAAAAGTGGCGGGGCGGTATATGGGGTGGCCATGTCGGCTTGGAAATAAGTCCCGACAAGGTTATTGATTTTAAACCGCAGGGTCGGTTTCATTGGTTGTTGCACCGGAAAAAAATACACAGCCAGTTTTCTTTTCATACACAGGAAGGGTTTTGGCGGTATTTTGGATTAGCGCCCGAAACCCTGGAACGAACAACTGTAGCGATTCCAATTTCGCCAGCACAAAAAAAACTGCTCGACAGCCTCGCTACTGCCTACGTGGATCAAAGCCCTTATGATTACGCTTTTATTGGTATGCGCTGTGCCTCAGCAAGTTATGATATATTAATGCAGGCAGGAATATTAAAAAAACATTCCTGGCTGCGGTGTGGCCAACAATATTTTTACCCTAAAAAATTAAGGAAACGGCTGTTGAACATGGCGGCTGAAAATGATTGGAAGGTGGTGAAAAATACGGGGAATGAACGACGAAAATGGGATAAGGATGTAAGATAGTAGTTGCGGCCCCCACTGCAACAACTAATAAGTTTGCCAATTTGTACAAAAATAAAAAATTTTGTTGTGTACGCGGCAGACATGTTCTTATCCATCAGATGCTTTTTGGGCATCTGAAAGAATTCAGGGAACTCCCGGGCATGCTCTAAATGATTATCATAAATATATGAAAGACTCCGCAGCATCTCCTGACTATTCCGTGTTGGATCCCACCAAACGGCCGAAATTTACCCATGCCGAGGCACTTCCCTCCGCCATTGCCTATTTCAGGGGCGATACCCTTGCGGCGGAGGTCTGGTTGAATAAATACGCACTGAAAGATGTCTTTGGTAATATTTATGAGCGCAGTCCTGATGCGATGCACCACCGGATGGCTAAAGAAATCGCCCGCATAGAAAAAAAATACGACCATCCAGTGGGGGAGGAAGATATTTATCAACTTTTGTGTCAATTTCGCTACCTCGTGCCGCAGGGAGGCCCTATGGCTGGTATCGGCAATCCATTCCAGGTGGTTACACTTTCTAATTGCTTTGTTATCGGCCTGGAAGGCAATGCAGATTCTTATGGCGCTATTCTGAAAATAGATGAGGAACAGGTACAAATAATGAAACGCCGCGGTGGGGTAGGGCACGATCTCTCGCAGCTGCGCCCTAAGGGGATGCCTGTGATGAACAGTGCGCTGACCAGCACAGGTATTTTGCCTTTTATGGAGCGCTATTCCAATTCTACCCGCGAAGTGGCACAGGAGGGAAGACGCGGCGCACTCATGCTTACGCTTTCGGTACAGCATCCTGATATTCAGTCATTTGTAGATGCTAAATTAGATATGACCAAAGTTACAGGTGCCAATATTTCTGTTCGGCTTGACGACGAATTTATGCGTGCGGCCCTCAGCGGTGGCACCTATCGGCTTCGCTTTCCTGTGGGGGTTGAAAAGCCGAAAGTGGAAAAAGAAATTGACGCTGCGGAACTCTGGAAAAAAATCGTCCACAATGCCTGGAAAAGTGCTGAGCCTGGCGTGCTCTTCTGGGATACGGTGCTGCGGGAGTCTGTTCCTGATTGCTACGCCCATCTCGGATTTCGCACCGTCTCCACCAACCCCTGTGGCGAAATTCCGTTATGCCCCTACGATAGTTGCCGGTTGCTGGCCATCAATCTATTGAGTTACGTAGAACAGCCGTTTACCCCGGCTGCCCATTTTAATTTCGAATTGTTCCGTCAGCATACTCAATTGGCCCAACGGATCATGGATGATATAATAGACCTGGAACTGGAAAAAATCGAAACTATACTCGCCAAAATTGAAAAAGATCCTGAACCGGCGGAAGTAAAATCTACAGAGTACCAACTTTGGCTGAAAATCCGCCATAAATGCCGGCAAGGCCGCCGCACGGGTATCGGTATTACTGCCGAAGGAGATATGTTGGCCGCGTTGGGTATTCGTTTTGGCTCCAATGAATCACTCGATTTTTGTGAAAATATGCACAAGGTGCTCGCGCTTGCTGCATATCGTGGCGCTGTACAATTGGCCCGTGAACGCGGCTGTTTTCCCATCTATGATGCTGTACGGGAGGAAAACAATCCTTTCATCGGCCGACTGCGCGCTGCTGATCCTGCCTTGTATGCTGATATGGTCCAATACGGTCGCCGCAATATCGCATTGCTCACTATCGCGCCTACCGGAACGACCAGTTTAATGACACAAACCACTTCGGGACTCGAACCAGTGTTCCGGGTGGCTTACAAACGCAGGCGGAAGGTTAATCCCAATGACCAAAATGCCAAAATTACCTTCATCGATGCAGTAGGTGATAGTTGGGAAGATTACCATGTTTTTCATATTCCATTCCAGAAATGGCTGAAAGTTAACGGTTTTGACCCGCAACTGATAGCCACCTTGCCGGAAGTGGAATGGAATAAAATCATCGAAAAATCTCCCTGGCATCGCGCCACTGCGGCAGATGTGGATTGGCTGAGTAAAGTAAACCTGCAGGGCCGCGTACAAAAATGGGTCGACCACAGTATCAGCGTCACCGTGAACGTACCTGAAGATGCAACGGTAGATTTGATTGAAAAAATATACCGGACGGGTTGGGAATCCGGTTGTAAAGGCATGACGGTATACCGGGAAGGGTCGCGCAGCGGAGTATTGCAGCACACTTCAATTGCCCATCCTGCAAAACAGATAACCTCCTGTACCCCAAAAGCTGCTTGTATTGCGGGTACTTCATGAATCATTAACATAGGAAAGGTAGGATATTTTATCTTCTGACAGCCATTCTCCTAATTTTTCCTTTACGTTGTTAATTTTTAGTCGTTTCTTGTGTTCCGTAATTAAAAAATAACGTATAACAGTTGAATCATGGCCGTTAAAGTACCTATCAGGTTTGTCAGTAAAGAAAAAACACAATTTTATGCGACCCTCAGTCAACGGGTTGATGCCTATTTTCAGCAGAATGGCTTGTCCCGGCATGCCAATTCCACTGTAGTCTTCAAATCAATTGTTCTTTTGTCGGCTTATATCCTGCCATTGGTCTTCATGGTGTGGTTACAGCCATCATTTATGGTATGTTTAGGCTTGTGGACCATAATGGGTTTTGCCATGGCAGGTGTGGGAATGAGTATCATGCACGATGCCAACCACGGGGCGTATTCCACCAATGCCCGGGTGAATACCTGGGTGGGGTACTCGATCAATCTGTTGGGCGGATCGGGTTTCACCTGGCGATTACAGCACAATATCTTGCACCACACTTATACCAATATCGTCCATTACGATGAAGATATTGATGATAAAGCGATTTTACGGATGTCGCCACACACAGAAGTAAAACTTATTCACCGTTTTCAATGGGCCTATGCGTTGCTTTTTTACAGCATCATCACATTGTATTGGGGCACAGCAAAGGATTTTTTGCAATTTGCGCGCTATACCCGCAACGGTGTTAACAAAAATACGCCGCAACAAAATAGGATCCGGCTATTGCAAATTATCGCGGTAAAAGTGGGCTATTTTTTAGTCATCATGGGTTTGCCTTTAGCGAGTGGTTTGCCTTTCGGTCAAGTGCTGCTGGGCTTTTTGCTGATGCATGCCATCGGTGGTATTGTGCTGACGGTGATTTTCCAATTGGCGCATACCGTAGAGCAAACCACCCATCCCCGGCCCAATGCAGATGGTAATATAGAAAATGAATGGGCCATTCATCAAATGAACACTACCGTCAATTTTTCACGCTACAACCGGCTGTTATCCTGGTATGTCGGCGGATTGAATTTCCAGGTGGAGCACCACCTTTTCCCAAAGATTTGCCATGTGCATTATCCGCAACTTGCGGGTATCGTAGAACAGACGGCCAAGGAATTTAACGTCCCTTACTTAGAGCACAAAAGTTTCTGGCAGGCACTGCGGTCGCACTTTGCGACCTTACAACGGTTTGGAAAGATGCCGGATATGGATGAGTTGATGGGGTAAGGTATCGCCTTTTATTACTTGCTGATAAATATCATTGCCCGCTAAAACTTATATCACTAGTCACTCCTGTTCTGCTGCCTACCTTTGACGGATGTTATCACCGAAAAAAGGCGATCCAACAGCACAGCAGTAACCATGAGCCACACCTTCAGAACGATATTTGAGCCTTTCCGGATCAAGACTGTTGAACGGATTCGGATGACCACGCAGGAGGAAAGAGAGGGTTTTCTGGATATCGCGCATTTAACCCGTTTTTACTGCATTCTGATCAGGTGATTATTGATTTGCTGACCGACAGCTGCATTTCTGCCATGAGCAACGAACAATGGGCAGGCATCATGCGGGGGAGATGAAAGTTACGCAGGCGCATCGAGTTGGTTGCGGATGGAAGAAGCAGTGCAGGATTTGACGGGTTGCCCTTATATTTTGCCTACCCACCAGGGTCGGGCTACCGAACACCTGCTTTATCCGCGTATTGGCGGGAAAGGGAAAGTGTTTATCAGTAATACCCACTTTGATACCACAAGGGCAAACATTGAAGTTTCTGGCGCCACAGCGATTGATTACCCGATATTTAACAAACACTACACATCGCAGTTACACCCTTTTAAGGGCAATCTCCATACGGAGCAATTGCGCAAGAAAATAGAACAGTATGGTGCAAAAAATATCGCTGCTGTCATCCTGACGGTCACCAATAACAGCGGTGGCGGACAGCTGGTGCGTATGCGAAACGCCCGGGAAGTGTCCGAAATTTGTAAAAGTAATGGAATCCGCTTTATCCTTGATGCCTGCCGGATTGCGGAGAATGCCTGGTTCATTAAGCATCGGGAACCTGGATATGAAAAATTGACTTACCGGGAAATCGCTCTATAAATGTTTACCTTGTCCGACGGTTGTATCATGAGTGCAAAAAAGGATACTTTGGTGAATATGGGCGGTTTCCTGGCGTTACACGACCTCGATTTGGCGGTCCAATGCCGTACCCTACTGATTATTACGGAAGGTTACTCTTCCTATAGCGGACTTTTCGGTCGCGATATGGAGTCTGGCGGAGGGTTTAGCTAAAGATACCATTTATGTATTGACCCTGGGTTTAATTCCCGACGAAGTAAACCTGCTGTTGCTGGCGATATGGGAAGTGGGCATAGGCGTACTTTTTCTCAGTGGGTATTTTATTCCGTTGGGTGCCAAAGCGGCGATAGTGCACATGGTTTTTACTTTTATGCCGCTGTTCTTTTTTTCGGAAGTATTTTTTTCGCATGTGCCTTATGGATTTACCATTGTAGGACAGTATATCGTAAAAAATCTGGTGTTTCTGGCGGCGTTAGTGGTAATTTTAAAGGAGGGGCGAGCAGGTGTTAAAAGTCTTTGAAATACTTAAAGGACTCTCTACAATCACTACAAATATACAAGGATTTACAGGCCGTTGAGCCAAACTGACTTTTCATCACCGTATTGCCGGAGCCGCAACGTGGGTAGAGTACCCTGGGCGGTTCCGCAAAAATATCGCCCTGATTGGTATCGCTTTTTACCGGCGGGGCAATACCATATTGTTCAATTTTTCCTTTGCGTCATTACTCCGCCACTCGATGGTCCATGCGGGGCATCAACCGTTTCAATTTGCGCGTTATGAATACCTCGCCCCTGCATAGCTGCACGGATTTCAGCAGTGAATAAGGCCATCATCAGTGAAGGTAGGTTGATTAATGAGCATAGTTAATGACCTTGCTCACTGGTGGTCGTGATTATTATTAAGTAGTAATTTATTTTTACTGCCGAATAGACCGTCAATATGAAAATAAGGGATTTTAGGAAAGAAAAATGATATCAACGATCATTAATTTTACTGATCTGTGTCATCGTGGTTTTATAGTACTGAATAGATATTTGTATAAAATTATTTACTAATTCACTTAAATTAACTCATTATGAAAATCGTAAAAATTTTATCGTTGTTCTTTTTATCTCTTTTCGTGCTACCCTCAGTACAGGGGCAATTTTCTGAGCGGGGACGGTTTTTATTAGGTTCGGCTGTTGGATTTGCTACAAACACTTCAAATATATCTTATGCCGATGGCGTGCCGGGTATGACGGAAGAGACTCCTCAAAATACGCAGTGGAATGTAGCTCCTTCTATTGGTTATTTTTTGTTTGACAATTTTGCCCTTGGGATCGGATTGGATTATACCTCCAGTTCAGAAACCCGTGTAGGTCAGGAAAAAGCGAAGGATGCCGACTTGTTGTTTGGTCCTTTTGCGCGGTATTATTTTCCATTCGACGACAAAGCCATTTTTTTGCAGGCCAATTTCGGTTTTGGTAATTCGTCTGACAACCTGACTATTAATGGAGAAAATCAGAAGATAAATACCAATATTTTCGCAGTCGGTGCAGGCCCTGGATTTACCATTTTTTCCAATGATGCAATTGGTTTGGAAGCATTGGTGAAATACAATTATGCCCGTAGTAAATTCGATATTAACGTTGGCGGTGTGAAGACTACCACTACAACCAAAACCAATCAAATTGCATTGTCTTTAGGTCTTCAGGTATATTTCAGTGGTTTAAAGCGATAGCATATTACAGCCAAGAGGCTATTCTATAATCAGTTGTCAGGGGTCTTTTAGGTCTGTCATACAGACTCTAAAAGGCCACTTTTTTTAAAAAAATATAAACAGATGCGATATTTAATTTCATTTTTCGTGATTGTCGGTTTTTTTATTCCGGCAACAGCCCAGGAAACTTATCAGGATTCCTCCTTTAACGGTACAGGTATTTTCAGGGCAAACCATGCTGGTGGCAATGATGTTCCTTCGATCATGCTAACCAGGCCGAACGGGAAAAGTCTGGAGATAGGCGATTCCTATTTTGGCCTCCGCAATCCCGCGGACCCCTGGAATCCGGAGATATCCAAACCTGCTATTGTACAATTTGACATTAATGGCTTGCCGGATGCTTCTTTTGGTGATAATGGGGTGGTATTACTTGATATTCAAGCATTTACAGGTGCTTTTTTGCAACCTGACGGTAAATTATTGGTCACAGGGTATCGATTCGGTTGGGGCGATTTTGTGCTTCGGCTGAACGAAGATGGTTCAACCGATACTGATTTTGGAACTAACGGTATCGCCGGAAACCAATTTGGGATATATTGGGGGTATTGGAACACTGTTGCTATGCAGCCCGACGGTAAAATAGTACTGGGTGGCAGTGGAGGGCTGTCTACTGATCCACCGGGCAGCAACTATAATTTTTTATTGACCAGATTAAATGCCATTGGTACCCTTGATTCGGGTTTTGGAACAGATGGGTTTGTCTATTCGGACAGTTTAACAGAAAATAATGGGATAAATGCTATTGCAGTGGGGCAGGGCGGATCAATTGTGGTGGCAGGTACGAAAGCCGGTATTGGTAATAACGTATTAATAGCACGGTACTTCGAAGATGGCACAATAGATAGTTCTTTCGGCCAAAATGGAATAGCTATTCCATCAGACCCTATGTTCGATGGAAGACCGACTAAATTGTTGGTTCAAACGGATGATAAAATAATTATTGCTGGTTCATCGGATATTTCGACAAGTTGGGGGTTTATTGAACGCATCAAATCAGATGGTTCCGATGACAACAACTTTCAATCAATTATCACCTATGGGCCTGTTACTGGCCTGACGAATCTGAATGACGGCACCGTATTGGTCAGTTCATTTTTGGACTATCCTTTTTTTAATCCTGATTCTACTGAATTGCACCTTTTTCGATATTTGCCATCTGGTTACATTGACCCGAATTTTGGTGGAACCACTTATTTGCCATCTTATATTTACCGCATGAATACCGGTTTGGGCGTGCAGGCCGATGGTAAAATAATCATAGGCGGCTCCAAAAGAGATGCCTTTTTCCGTCCAGATTATTGCTTGATGCGTTTTTCCCCAGCCGTTTCACCTGATACGGATTACGGCACCGAAGGGTTTGCCATTCGCAATGTGGGCAGCACCATTTCCACGGCCTATACTGTTTTGACCGACGCCCAAAACCGAATCTTGGTGGGTGGTAATGCTGGTGATGGTTTTGTAACCCGCCTTTCTGCCAACGGAGCGCTGGACCCCACTTTTGCGGGTGTTGGATGGCGGGCATTAGCCATTGACAATGCGCCTACATCAACATTAATTGCCCAAAAACAGGATGGGAAAATTCTATCGGCAAGTGGAATCTATAATTATTTGAGTCTGAAACAATTACTTCCGGATGGCGCAACAGATACCAGTTTTGGCCAGTACCAGGGTAATACCTCTATCCCGATCAATAGTGATGGGATGGTCAGGGTATCCGCAATATCTCCCCAATCAGACGAAAAAATTCTGGTATTGGGCAGCGTTATTAATGATGATTTATCTGTGGGAACGGCAGCCATTGTGCGGTTTACAGCCAATGGTTGGGTGGATTCCTCTTTTGCGGTCGATGGTGTGCTGCTTACCTCCCCCAATACAGGCGCCTATGAAGTGAATGCAGGAGCGGTGCTGCCCGACGATAAGATTTTGGTCGCAGGCAACTACCATGCGTATGTGGGTGCAACCCCTCAAACATTCCTGATCAGGTACCTGCCCGATGGCAGTTTGGATCCCTCTTTTGGAACAAATGGCATCGTAACTAATCCATTTTCTGCAGCTTTTGTTTTCCAGACCAAGGCAATGGCTATTCAGACCGACGGACGAATCGTCCTTTGCGGCAGTACCGGAAGCGGTTCCAGCAAAAATACGGCTGTCGGCCGGTTGACCCCTAACGGTATCAAGGATAATACCTTTAGTGGCGATGGGCTGGCCTGGATCAGCACCGGCCCTTTTATAGAGACGGCTAATATCCTGGCGGTTCAAAACGACGGCAAAATTGTCGTGGCCGCAACTTATACCAATGCGAACGATATCAATGAAAGTGATCCTGTATTGCTCCGGTTCAAGGATAATGGCACTTTGGACTCCACTTTTTCTGAAAATGGTTATGTCGTCACCGCTCTTCCCGGCGACAATGAACCCAATGCGATGGTGATTACTTCCGATGGCAATTATGTGGTGGCTGGTTTTTCGGAAAATGATTATATGATGATCAAATACCTGCGGGAATTAAAAGTTGATTTGGTGAATACGCCGGTTGACAAAAACACACTGCTGGTGTACCCCAATCCTGTTCACGGACAGGTAGTGCTCGAGTATACATTGCCATCATCGGGGGAAGTGACGCTGGAAATGTTTGACCTGAACGGGAAATTGGTGCACACCTTTTTCCGGAACGAACCAAAGTCGCAGGGGGAAAACATAGCAGTCATGTATGTTCCGGCCGCTGTGGTGCCCGGTGCTTATGTGTTGCGGTTGCATACTGCTTTGGGGAGTACGGGGATCAGGATTGTGGTGGAGTGATGGATTGTTTTCATTTATACCCGATGATAAAGAAAAAAATACTCAGAAAAAACGTAATTATTTGAGTCGGAAACAGGATCATTAATAGGATGAGTAATAGCATGAAAGAAAGCGGCAGTAAAATGGATAGCCATGTTGCCCATTCTAATTTTTTTCTTAATTGCTGTTCTTTGGGGTGTCCGGGGAGTGCATTGTGGTATTTTTTGGCTAAAGGATAGACAATTAAAATGGTAGTTATTCCGAATAAAAAAGGAGAGAGTAAGGCTATGAGGAATAGATTTTTTATTTTTTTTTCCAATTCTTCTGGAGTCGGATGAAAGTCAGCCACCTTCTTTTCAGAAAAAACCTGAGTTTCCTTTTTTTCTAAAAGAGAAGGTGGCGTCTTTTTTTTAAAGGGCGAATCAATCAGGGTTCCATCGACTTTTTTAATATGATCGATACGCTGCCAGGGGGCCGTCTGAGGACGGTTTTCCAGGTCCTCACAAAATTGGAAGGATATCTCTTTTTCCATCAGCACTAAGTTTTTTACAGCATATGCCTTGCCATTACTCAGGTAGATGGAATCGCATTCCTGTGGGGTGGGGTTCGACCGCACATCATCAGCACGAAGCCGAGGGCTGGCAACTACCATCCCTGCCAGCATAAGAAGCAGGTAATATTGGTGGATTTTTCCCATAGTATTAGGGTGTGTCCAACAGGTGGAGCCCGTTGTGGTTTATAGAGTATGCTATAATGCTGATCAATAATATTAAAAGAAGCCATGGTATAATGGACAGCCAAATGGCCTTTTTAATTTGTCGGGCTAATTGCTTTTCATTGGGGAGACCACGTATTTTTTTGCGGTATTGGGTAGCTTTTATCCAGACTGCAATACTGATAAACAGCCCAATTCCAAATAGTATTAGCGTGACAATGGACAGGATGGCCAACCATTGGAGTTTTTTCACTTTTTTCTCCCAATTGTCATCTGGTTGTGGCAACTGTTGCTGATCGCTGGCAGAAATCCTTATGTTGCCTGTTTTTTGGCAATATGGAATGGCCCCTGTATCAGGCGTTTTGTTTTGCGGGCCATCATTCGTGACAAAGTTAACCACGGTATTTTGCTGTTTCGTCTGCACATTATCAGCGCGGAGGGCGACATTACCAACTACAAGCCCTAACAGGATAATGAGTAAGTGGAATGTGTTAATTTTTTTCATAATTAATTCAATTTTAGAAAGTTACACCTGCGCCTGCGATGGCCTTTTCCACAAAGTCCATTCAAAAAGCAGGTAAAAAAGAACTAAACCTGGCCACCAGTTTTCCCGAAAAAACAAGATGACCGCTAAATGCCAAAGTATAAAACTGCGGACGGTGGCAGTAATGGGACGGGCGGCATTGGCCTCCGTCTTGTCGCTGGTGATATGCGCATATATTTGTCCGGAAACAGCAATAATGGTCGCCAATCCCCATGCCGCTTTCGATAAGGATCCCGGGAAAGCAATTGCCGCGCCCCATCCGGTACTCAGCAATACCAGTATATCGCCTACCCAAACCGTGGTATCCCAACCGAAAACCACCGGGAAAGTGCGGTAACCAGTCTCCCGGTCAGCATGAATATCCTTCAAATAACCCATCAATACGAAATTGGTGTAGGAGAAAAAACTCAACGCCATAATGGGCAGAACAACCATAATGTGTTCGGGAAGTCCCGTTCGTACCATGGAAATATACCCAATCAGCGGCAAAAGAGCCACAATCCAGGCATTGTAAAAAGGTCCGGCAAACCAGAAACGCCGTTTAAAAAAGGTGTAAGTGGCTAATCCAAAAATGGACAAAGTGCCGGTCAGGATATTCCAGGGATTCAAAAATATCAGCACCCCGACTCCCAGCACTAATCCAACCAGACTCACCGCGCCAATCGCATTCACCGCAACAATATCCTGCGACAACGGTCGGTAGGGTGCCGAAATGCGGTCGGTATCCACCTGAAAACAATCGGTGAAAGCCTGTCCGAAGCCGTAACTCAAAAATAAAGGCAGCAATCCCGCTATTATCATGGTGACGGGTAGCGGCTCTCCCGGAGCGGCAGCAATACCCGCCAATCCCGCAACACCTGATACAAAAAGCAGGTATGGCCGCATGTGAATGAGGTATGCTTGCCAGAAACGCCACGAATAAACCGGAAAATGTTGGTGTGTCATGTGCAATATGTTTTATTAAAATTACAATCCCATCAACTGAATTGCCCTAGGCAACACCGAAAACCGCACCTCGCTGGTTTGAAATACTTCGCCGTCCATTTCTAAGGCTACAGGCGACTGCATTCGTACCGTTAAGTTTTTTGCCGCCTTACTGAAGGTTTGAGGACGCCCCCGAAAATGACCTTTGGCCAATCCTATCAAGGTGCGCAACAATGCCATTTTGGACATCCCGAGACAGGCATTGATGCCCAGCAAACCATCATCGCGCTGCACAGGATCGTCAAAATGAAAACTACCGGATACATAAGTGCTTTTCAAAACTGCCAGATTCGATAGATGGGTTTCCAGGATCTTATCATCATCAAAAATCAAGGTCGCAGGGAAATTCCGAAACCCTGAAATCGTTCGCAACGCAGCGTAGATGATGGCCAGATCGGTCCATTTATTGTTGACGAACCGAAGAAACGGGTCGCCATGGTTGAACAACCAATTGGCTTCTGCCGTGACCCCCAGGCTGGCATTAGCAATAAAATAACGCGTTTGCCATTCACCATTGGCCGTCAGAAATTCGGCTTTGCCAACATCCACCAGCATTGCCTGCGCCGCATCCAACCGGATAGGCAACCCATTGATAAAATGCTGTTTGGGTTTGATAAAATCATTACTCGATCCCAATCCAATCCCTCCGATCATCAGGTGGCGGGCATTTTCGCCGGTAAGCCGGAGCAGCAGGTTGAGCAGATAATTGACACTTCCATCGCCTCCGGCTGAAATAAACCGCTGGACGCCTTCATTGATTAAAGTTTTTACCAATGGCTCCACGTCATCCGGTGGCCGGAAAGGGATAAAGCGGGTATCTCGTGGCAATACTCCGGCAACTGTAGCCGCAATGCTGTTCCAGCGGCGTGCAGCACGGCCGTTGTTGGCTTCGAGGTTAATAAAAACACCGTATTTGATCTGCATGGCAGTTTTTAGGCGATGCGTACGCTGGGTGAATTCCAGGTTTCCTCCAGTACTTCCGCCAGTTTATCGATGTCGCGTTTGGTATGTTCAGCAGTGATACTGATCCGGAATCTTTCTGCTCCTTCCGGTACTGCCGGGTATTCGATAGCATTGAGAAAAATACCCTGGTCGTGGATAAAACGGTTGGCCTTTCTGACATCCATCCAATCGGGCACTTTCAGGGAAATAATAGCTGCTTCCGGATTTGAAATGATATCAAAAGGCTGGAGTTTCCGGATGGCATAACGGGCATTATCGAGCAACATGTGCCGGAGTTCGGGATCTTTTTCAACCACGTCGATGCCTGCCAGAACTGCTGCGAGCGTTACCGGCGTAAGTGCCGCCGAAAACATGTACGACCTGGCAAAAAAGCGGAGATAATCAATCAGGTCTTTTGGTCCGGCCACAAAACCGCCTGTCATAGCCAATGATTTACTAAAAGTACCCATTGACAAGTCGATCTGTTTTTCCATACCAAAATATTCAGCGGTACCGCTACCATTTTTACCCAGGACACCTGTGCCGTGGGCATCGTCCAGCATCAGGAATCCGCCATATTTTTTCACCAAAGGCACTATTTTATTCAGGGGAGCCAGATCGCCATCCATGGAATACACGCCTTCCACACCCACAAAAACGGTGTCTTTCGTCGTTTGTGAAAGGTAGGCCAGTTTTGTTTCTAAATCCACCAAATCATTGTGCGCGAATTTGGTGGAGGGCACCTGCGTCATGTGGATACCATCAATGAAAGAGGCATGACTCAGTTCGTCGTACAGTACGTGGTCATTGCCTTGAGCCAGTGCCACCAGCATGCCTACATTGGCTGCATAGCCACTGGAGAAGACCATTGCCGATTCCTGGTGTTTCAGGAGGGCGAGTCTTTCTTCCAGTTCCGCCATCAGTTTGGTATATCCGTTGAGCAGTGGCGGTCCGGCCAGTCCGACGCCGTATTTATTGATCGCTTTGCGCACCTGCTTTTTTACATACAGGCTGTTGGCCATTCCCAGGTAATTATTGGAGGCAAACATGGTCATTTTTCGCTTGGTTTTGGCATACTTGTCCCAAATCACTACTTCCCTGCTTTGCGGTGAAAGTACTTCCCGGCAATAAGTGTAAATCTCCTGCTCCTTCAACCCCGCAATAAATTTGGAGAAAAGGGGTACATATTCCTTGGTTTTCAGCGTTTTATTGGCCGAAATAAAAGTATGGAGGTTGGGGGTGTCATCGGTGACTGCCGAAGGGGCTGATATTACCCGTTCATCTGTTGTATTTGCCATGATGATTCCAGTTTTAAAAGTTGTGTGAGAAATGAAGATGGATCTCCGCCGGATTCGGCGTAGACATTCGCGATTTTATAAGGTTCAATGGGTTGATAAGTACCGTCCAGAGCCCTGATGGTACAGCCTTTCTCTCCGGTACAAACACCGATGCGAAAGGGCTGCCAATTCATCTTCTGCGCCGCTTCCAGCAGGGTTTTTTCCTTTTTGGGAGGAATGGTAAACAGCAGTTCAAACTCGCCGTGAGGCCCGGCTAAGAAAATCCAGGCGGGCATTTTTTTCGCCTGACTGATCTGTAGTGCAGCGGGGCAGGTCATGGTGGACAGCGGAATGTCGATCTGAAATCCGGTGGGGTTCACTTCCATTAAATTGCTGAGTCCGTGAAAGAAACCATCACTGGTATCGATACAAGTGCTACCCAGGTGGCGCACTAATTCTCCTTCTTTCAGGCGAGGCAATGGTCGGTAAGGAACAGCCTCCCTATCGCCGTTCAGCAGTACTGCAAAAGCGTAGGCGCTTCCAAGTCCCATTGGGCCGGAACAGTATAACAAGTCGTCCGGACTTGCCCCTTTTCGGGTGATGATTGGTTCGCCTGCCGGAATTAATCCGATGGCGGTGCCGCCCATTTGCCAATCTTTAGCGTCGTTGGTATCGCCACCCAGCACAAAAACGCCAGTGGCGGCACAGGCTTCTGCAATACCGCCCTGGACGGCCCGGAGTTTTTCGTCGGGGAAATCAGTGGGTAAACTTTCCGACAGCAGCAGTCCAAGCGGTTTTGCCCCCACTGCTGCCAAATCACTGAGATTTACCACCACTGTCATCCATCCGATATGTGCAGGATCGCTGTACAGTCCAGTAGCAATTTCTTCGGCAATGCAGTCTGTAGTGACTGCTAAAACACTGCCATCGGGTAGGCGCAGCAGTTCGGCATCGCTCTCCAGCAATTGATTGATTTGATCTGGCGACCGGCGAAATAATGCGCTGATCTGCTGGAGAAATGTATTTTCAAGGAGTTTAAATGCCATAAGGGAACCTTTTTTCGGTTTCGGGGTCAAATTACAGCGGGAAGGCATTGGAAATGAATGATAACCGTCAGGAATACAGATGATACTTGTTATTATCTGTTTTTGGCCAACAGGAAGTCCTGATATAATTTGTCAACTGTTTTTCAGTCCTGCCCTTTCGATCCTTTTTATATACCCTTCATAGCATCACGAAGCGGCGATAAGCATCGATGGATGCTATGCCCGATGAAGTTAGTGTAGTTCCCATGGTGATTGATTCAGCAGTAAATCAGCATAAAATATGGCGTTTTTTTATTGGTACGAATAATTTCGATCAACAAGTCTGCACCTTTCAAATTAATCATATCTTAAAATCAACTTAACCTAGAGGTAATTTGGGCGTAGGACTTTTACCCCCAAACTATTAATAAATATTTTAAATGAACAGAAAAGTACTATTTCTCCTTGCGCTGATATTCAGCGTTTTTACGCTTGGTGCACAAACCAATTTCAAACTCCGACAGACCAATTATGTTGGCGCATTTTCGGAAAAGGAATCTGAAGACTGGACAAAGGGTTGGACCAATTTCGACCCCAAAAACACGGTCTATCCAGCGCCGACAGATTTGACCACGCTGAACGGCATGGATGCTAGTCTCCCGGTTCCAGGAGAAAAAATTATCGATTCTCCCTTGACGCTCGACGCCAATGTATCCTATCTTTTGACCGGTATCATTGTCATAAAACCCGGCGGCAAACTCACCATTCCTGCCGGAACAGTGATCCATGGCCAATCCAACTTGTCCTCCAATCCTAAAAATTACGGTTGCATCATCGTTGAGCGCGGAGGCACTATCGAATGCCTGGGCACCGCCACTAACCCGGTTGTTATGACTTCTGCCAAAGCAATCGGCTCGCGTGAACGCGGCGACTGGGGCGGACTGCTCATCGCCGGTCGCGCACAGCACAATCTGCTCAACGGGACCACTAATGACAATGTGCAGATGGAGGGTTTTAACAATGTGAGTTTCGATCCGACACTTGCCAGATTCGGCGGTACAAACCCGAACGATAATTCAGGGATCGTACGCTATCTCCGGATCGAATTCGCCGGCCTGGCTTTTGAAGCGAATAAAGAAATCAACGGCCTGACGTTAGGAGCAGTCGGCGCAGGAACTGAATTGACTCACATACAGGTTTCTTTCTCCAACGATGACTCCTATGAGTGGTTTGGCGGTTCGGTCAATTCGTCCCATTTGATTGCCTGGAAAGGCACAGATGATGATTTCGACACCGATAATGGCTATTCTGGTATTTCCCAATTCGGCCTGGGCGTTCGCGATTCGGCTTATTACGACCTTACCTATCCGCTGCCATCGGGCGCATCGACATCGGAAGGTTTTGAAAGCGACAACGAAGCAACCGGCACTGCGGGTGTATCTCCTTATACCAAAGCCATTTTTTCCAACTTTACCATGGTCGGCCCGATTCCTGTGGGCAGTACGTGGTCGCAGATGAATTCGGTGACCAAAGCGGCATTCCGTCGCGGTGCGCGCATTCGCCGAAATTCGAGCCTGCGGATCACCAATTCCTTTTTTACCGGTTATCGTAATTTTGTGATGATCGATGGCGACAGCACGGTTCGCAACACCAACTGGCCACAGGCGCTCGCGCTCGTGACCCCCAATACGCCTGTGGATATTTTATCCAAACAGGTATTTTTTGCCAATAACCTGATCTGCAATACGGCAGCGGCATTCAACAGTACGACCGACACTACTGCCAATGGTTTGGTGGAAGTAACCCGTGCCAAAAGTTCTGAATTGAAAAAACAGGCGCTCGACGCGTGGGTTCGTCAGACACTTGTCCCGGAACTGGCCAATAAAATAGACCCGGCCCCATGCGGGACGAGTGCGCTTCTGGTAAACCCATTGGCAGCTTCTACTACCCCCGATTTCAGGCCTGTACCCGGTTCGCCGCTGCTTTCGGGCGCTAATTTTCTCAGCAATCCGGTTTTAGCGCCGGTTACCAAAATCTGTGCGGTGTCCGCCTCGGCATCGGCTACGAACGTTGTTTGTTCGAATGATGCCAATGGCACTGCTACCGCCAGTTTCATTGGTGGCGTGGGCACCCTCACTTATGAATGGTCCAATGGCCAAACTACCAGCCAGGCCACTAATCTTGGCGTTGGTGTGTATGCTGTAACCATCATCGATGCCGATGGTTGTCAGGCGGAATCGAGTGCGACCGTTACCGCAGTCGATAATATCGCACCGACGGCCATTTGCCCGTCAAATATTCAGACCTGTAACAATGCAACCGCAGGTACAACGAGCCTTGTGCCAACAGTTTCGGATAACTGCCCTGGCGCAGTGAACTATATTAAAACCGGTAACTGGGCTGCAAACGATATTTACCCGCTTGGCCAGACCATGCTGGGTTTCCAGGCTACAGACGTTTCCGGAAATACAGCAGTATGCTCCTTTATTGTCAGCGTTGTCGACAATACTGCGCCTGTTATTTCCTGCCCTACTAATATCGTTGTTTGCCAGGGTAATGCCGCAGGTACGATCGGATTGACTGCAACGGCAACCGACAATTGTCCCGGATCAATAGCCATTGCTCAAAATGGAAACTGGCAACCAGGTGATATCTATCCTGTCGGCCAGACATCGCTTGGATTCAAAGCAACTGACGGCGCCAACAATACTGCGGAATGCGTCTTTACGGTAACCGTTAATGCCAATCCAGCCATCACAGTTGACGCCACCAATAACCAAACCGTCAACCTGTCCAACGGCTCCATCTTCATTACTGTGGCCAATGGTCCTGTAGCGGCTATCCAGTGGAAAAAAGACGGCCAGAATTTCTCTACATCAGAAGACCTGACA
The DNA here is from genome assembly GCA_044350415.1 of Saprospiraceae bacterium. Classification (GTDB taxonomy): domain Bacteria; phylum Bacteroidota; class Bacteroidia; order Chitinophagales; family Saprospiraceae; genus M3007. The sequence goes on from JBILHQ010000017.1 coordinate 20,448, forward strand.
GGCCTCACAGCCGGTACTTATGTCGTTGAAATAACAACGGCTACAGGTTGCACGACTATCTCGGCGCCCATTTCGATTGGCGTGACCAATTGCACACTGACTTCATCGGTTACCGCAACGAATGTTTTCTGTTCATCTGATTTGACTGGTACAGCGACGGTTACCGTCTCGGGCAATTCCGGTACAACAACATTCCTTTGGTCCAACGGTCAAACCACTAATCCAGCGACTAACCTCCAGGCAGGCACTATCTCCGTTCAGGTAACAGACGGTATTGGTTGCGTTTCGAATGCCAGTGTAACCGTTCTGGCAACCGATAGTATCGCACCAACAGTTACTTGTCCGGCGAATATTTCGGTATGCGAAGGCGAACCGGCCGGTACATTGAATCTCAATGCGACCGCTACGGACAACTGTAGCGGAGCCGTTACAATTGCCAAATCCGGCAACTGGTCTGCAAATGATATTTACCCGCTGGGACAAACCACCCTCGGTTTCAACGCGGCCGATGTCGTTGGTAATAGCGCCACCTGTTCGTTTACCGTTACAGTGAGCCCCAATCCGGTAATCACTGTCGTATCGACAACGAATACAGCAATTGGCCAGAATACCGGCACAATTACGATTTCAGTAACCAACGCCGCAGGCGCTTCATTCCAATGGACAAAAGACGGTGCCAATTTCTCGACGCAGCAAAACCTGACCGGCCTGGCAGCAGGTAACTATCAGGTGGTGGTCACTACTTCGGCAGGTTGCATCTCCACTTCGGCCCTCATCAAAATCGACGCAGTGACAGGTTCGAATGAAGTTTCCCAGGCTGGTGCTGCTGTAAAAGTTCAGCCGAATCCGGTCAGTGGACTTTTGCGTATCATTTCTGATCTGGAAGCCATTAAAGACGTGTCCGTTTTGGATTTACAAGGACGGGTACACATGTCGCAATACGGCGACAACCATGAAATCGACCTTATAAGCCTGCCATCGGGCACTTATTTCATTGTTATCCGGCTCGAAGACGGTTCTCTGACTACCCGTCGGGTAGTAAAAATGTAGTACCGTTCAGTCGAATATAACGAATTTTAAAGGGCTGAATACCTGCCCTGCCATTTAGATCAGTTACATGGAGGATTGCGTTCACTTATGGGCGCAATCCTTTTTTATCTGACACCAGGCAAGGGGGCAGGGGGGATTAATTAGTTACCTGTTTTTAATCATCCACCGCACTAATTTTTCCATTTCCACAGCATGAAATACCACTAACGAGGCGAGGATACACCAGCCGAGTTCAGATAGCGTAAGCGGCTGTGTGGAAAATATTTGCTGCATTGCCGGGATATAAAGCAGGGCGAGTTGGAGCAAAAAGGTCAATAATACAGCACCAATTAATGGTAAATTGCTAAAAATACCTTGCCGGAACAGGAGAAAATATTCGCTCCGAATGGCCATTACATGACCCATTTGCGTGAAACACAGCACCGTAAAAACATAGGTTTGCCACTTTGGATCATGGTGTTGCATGGTCCAGGCCTGGACGCCCAGACACACCAGGCCGGTGAGCAGCCCCACCCACATAATATGCCAGCCCAGTCCATGCGCAAAAATACTTTCGCCAGGTTTGCGCGGCGGCAATTGCATAATATTCTTTTCTGCCGGCTCGCCGGCCAACGCCAGCGCCGGGAGTCCGTCTGTCACCAGATTAATCCAAAGGATATGGATAGGCAGCAGGGGAATAGGCATACCCAGGAGAGGCGCCAGAAAAATGGTCCAGATTTCACCGCTGTTGCCGGTGAGGATATACTTGATAAATTTGCGAATATTGTCAAAAATACGCCGGCCTTCTTCCACCGCTTTTACAATACTCGCGAAATTGTCGTCCAGCAAAATCATGTGAGCGGCTTCCTTGGACACATCGGTGCCGGTGATACCCATGGCCACGCCAATATTGGCCCGCCGGAGCGCCGGAGCATCGTTCACCCCGTCGCCAGTCATTGCAACGAATTGTTTTTGTCGCTGTAGTGCTTTGACAATATCTAATTTTTGTTCGGGCGACACCCTTGCATAGACTTTGATGTGCTGGATGACTTTTCCGTATGCTTCCTCCGGCATTTGTTGCAGGGCTGCGCCAGTAAGGAGTTGGTCGGTCGGACTGTTCAAAATACCCATTTGCCGGGCGATAGCTTCGGCAGTAACGGGGTGGTCGCCGGTAATCATCACCGGTACAATTCCGGCAGCCCGGCACGCTGCAATGGCTACTGTGGCTTCTTCCCGCGGTGGGTCCATCATGCCCACCAGTCCGCAGCAATGCAGTTGTTGTTCCAGTGTTGAAAAATGGATGGTTTCTGGCAGGTTATCCACTACACGACAGCCATAAGCCAGTACCCGAAGTCCATTTTCGCCCATTTTTCTGGCAGCCTCTGTCATCATAATTTCGTCGGCATCCTCACAGACTTCCAGCACCGATTCCAGGGCGCCTTTGGTAACGATCAAAAATTGCCCGTTGTGCCAGCGATGGACGGTGGTCATCATTTTTCTGACCGATTCAAAAGGCGCTTCGGCCACCCGGGGGTGATTGCCAGGATGGATAACAGACAGATTATCTTCTGCAAACATGGCCAGTGCAACCTCTGTGGACTCGCCGGTATGCTCATTCGCCTCATTTTTTTTGACATCGTGGTTGAGGGCCATACAGAGCAGCAGTGCGTCTTGCGCCGGCAGCGCGAGATGTTCGGCAGGTATTTCAGGTACCCACATCTCAGTGACGGTCATCTTGTTCTGCGTGAGTGTCCCGGTTTTGTCTGTGCAGATATACGTAACAGCCCCTAATGTTTCTGCGGCAGAGAGTTTGCGGATCAGGACGTTTTTGAGGACCATTCGGCGGGCGCCCATTGCCAGGGCAATAGTAACGACGGCAGGTAATGCTTCGGGTATGGCTGCTACGGCCACCGAAATGGCCGTCAGTAACATTTGTAAAGGGGCTTCCCCGCGCATCAGGCCAGCTGCATAGATCACCACGCAAATACCCAGGACGGCGAAAGAGAGTTTTTTGCTAAAATCTGCAAGCCGTACCTGTAATGGCGTTAGTGCCTCTTCTTCCTGCAACATTTGAGCAATTTGGCCAATTTCGGTTTTCATACCGGTTTCCACCACTACTCCTGTAGCCCGGCCGTAGGTGACGAGTGTGCCTTTGTAGACCATATTGGTGCGGTCGCCGAGGGGAATATCTTCCCCATCGATTTCACCGGTCTGCTTTTCCACCGCCAGCGATTCGCCGGTTAAGGAGGCCTCTTCTACTTTGATGGAATGTGCCTCGATCAAGCGGATATCGGCAGGGACCATATTCCCTGCTTCGAGTACCACTATATCGCCTGGAACGAGTTGGGCTGCATTAACCTGGACCGGCAAATGGTTACGCAGGACCGTTGCGGAGGGTGCCGACATTTTTTTCAAAGCCTCCATTGCCTTTTCGGCCTTGTATTCCTGCACCACGCCTACCACAGCATTCAGCACCACAATTATTAAAATAACGAGTGTATCCGTTAACTCCCCGATCAGTCCCGAAATGACGGCAGCAGCCATCAGAATTAAGATCATAATATCTTTGAATTGCAGCAAAAAGAGGAGCCACAAAGGCTTTTTCTTTTTTTCCAACAATTGATTATACCCATATTCCAAAAGTCGCTCTTCCGATTGGGAAGCGGAAATTCCTGCCGGATGACTGCCGGTGAGTTGGAGCGCTTCTTCTTTGCTGATAAGGTGCCAGTTCATCATTTGGATTTTATTATTTCCAGCCTGCAAATGCCTTCTGCTTCGTTTAAAATGGTCTTTTGTCGACCGGCTGAAACACCTATTTTATCCAGTATTTTAGGGTTTTCGGCCAAATGCCGACACAGAACAATGTTTTTTCCGAGTAATGCCGTCTTTTCCTTCAAAGTCAATGACCCGACACAGGTGACAGGATGCAGCCCGGTTTCGTCAATTAATTCCCGCAATCCTTTACCCATTGGATAGTCCCAGGCGATGAGATCAAGCCCGGCGCAGCGGCCATAAGTCATCGCATCGTCGGAAAAACGCGTGTTGGTGGCAATGCGGCAGTGGAGGTTACGGCCATTGAGTGTGCGTTGCAGGTGCATGCCTGCTTCCAGATCGCGGAACCGGGAATGGATATACAATGGTATTTTCACATCGGACATAGAGCCAGCCACGGGGTGGTACTTGCATTCCACGAATACCAGGTCGGTGTCGTTTTCGGCCACCACATCTACCTCGTGCGTGATGCATTTGCCGGGGTAAATCACCCCGGTTTCGGTAGAAAATCCTTGTGATTTAAGGATTTCAGCAAAAAAACGCTCAAAAGGAAAGCCAGAAGGCCCCAATTGCAGCATCGCCTGTTTGAGGGAATACCTGGCGGCGACAGACTGGTTGTGGCGTTTGAGAGCCTTGTAGGCCATTTTATACAAGGCCTTGGTGGGCATGTTTTCATAAATCCTATCCCTTATTTCCTGCAAAACGAGGTTGATCGTCTGGTCGTCGGCACCAGAGCGGTGCATCGAGTGACGAAGTTTCGCCTCATCGAAAGGGGCGTATTGTCCGGATGCTTTGCGAACGGAGAATTCCTGGAATGCCTCATGTTTGCTCTTCATGCCATCACGCTTTCGCTTCAGCGGCGAGTTCTAATTGTTCGAGGTGTGCTTCCAGATCGGCGAGCCATTGGTCCATTTGATCGGTAGCGGTATTTTGCAGGCGTTCCAGCCATTTCTGGCCGCTTTCTGTGTAAAACAAAAAGTAGGCTGCACCCGCAAGGACAGCGGCGGCGAGCAGGATTTCAGCAACGGTTCTTTTTTGCATAATGACTTAATTTTCAGGTTGTTCTGAATTGTCTTCAGGGGTTTTATCGTTTTTGTGTAACGCGCCGCGCAAAGAGGATATGCCCCGCCTGAGCTGACCATAAATTTTGGCTTTTACGGGTATTTTACCTGTTCCCTCCAACAAGGCATCTTCCAGTAATTCGCCTTCCAGGATTCCCTCTGTCGGCAGCTGGTCAGGTGATAATTCCTGCAACGGAGCCACCTTCTCTTTTTTGGGTCTCCGCAAATATTTCATAGCAGCGGGGGCGAGCCATTTCAATACCAGCGCCCATTTCGGATCCTTAATGAAAAGATCGGCTAAAAAGGAGAGCGCGGGAGGTAATTTGCCTAAAATACCTGGTTGAGCATCAGTCGGTTGGGTTGCGGAAAGACCTAACGCGCCGGTTACCGCTTTTTTGAGCAGATTAGCAGGCTCTATTTCCTTGCGCAGTTCGATGAAAGTTCCTTTCAATTCCCTGCGTTGTTGCTCCAGCTTATCTTGTAATGCTGCTTTGCGGCGCTGGAGTTCGGCGAGGTTATTCATGGTCTGGTTTTTTTGCTGCATCTTCATGTTGAAGATAAGTTTGGATAATTTTAGTGCGAACAAAAGGACGAATCCAGCGATAAACCAAAATGGAAATCGGAATAAATATTAGTCCGGCTAATGCAAAACCTCCGGCGCGGTTGCCGAGATAATCTCCCAGCCACCAGGCGAATCCCATGCTGAAAAAAAACAGCACCAGTACGGCAAATACAAATACCGTAAATGCGCCGATCACATTGGCCGCAACATCCGACATTTTTTCGGTAGCGGTAAGGGTAAAATAGGCCCACCTTGTTTCGATGTGCTCGTTGACTTGTTTAATAAACCGGTGAAGTAATTCATCGGTATTGGTTTCTTCTATCATTTTATTTATTATTTTTCTTTAAGATCGCACTTTACACAAGTTATGGTTTTTTTTATTTGTTGTAGAGTAGTTTAATCGCACGTATATTAATTTTCCGTAACTATCCAGCCGCCTTCGGCGGTAAAATTGTAAATACTTTTTTCAGCCGAAGGCGGCTGGATATTTACAATTTTCCTCCCTGTTTCACAAAGTTATTCCGGTTCTTCAGTTGCTTTGCTGATATTAGTCATACATAATACAGACTTGTATCATTCCATTCTACACGGCATTTGACCCAAATTTGAATTATAATCAAATTTCTATGCCAGTCTATATCAAAAAGTTTTCTGAAATTTCTATCCATGACCTGCCATTGGTGGGGGGCAAAAACGCCTCATTGGGGGAAATGTATTCCCAACTCACCCCCAAAGGTATTCTGGTGCCCGATGGTTTTGCCATTACCGCAGATGCTTACCGGTTCTTTTTGAAAGAAAACAATCTTTACCAACGATTGGAGGCAAATATAGCCCAATTAGACAAAACCAATTTCTCCAATCTCAACGAAATTGGTCAGCAAGCCAGACAATTAATACAGGATGCCTCATTGCCCGCAAAGGTGATCGCTGAAATTCAACAAGCTTTCCTGGATTTGTGCAGCAGGGAAGGCTCCGCGATCACGCTTGCAGTACGCAGCAGCGCCACTGCGGAGGACTTGCCCTCTGCCAGTTTTGCTGGGCAATTAGAGAGTTTTCTCAATATCACCGGAGCGGATGCTTTAGTCAAAACGGTGCACCGGTGTTTTACTTCTCTTTTTACCGACCGCGCCATCAAATACCGGGAAGATCAGGGTTTTGGAAGTGCGGATGTAGCTATTTCAGTAGGGGTACAAAAAATGATCCGCTCTGATTCGGCTGCCTCAGGGGTGGCTTTTACGCTTGATCCCGATACTGGTTTCGATAAAGTAGTGGTCATCAACAGCATTTACGGACTGGGCGAAAATATCGTACAGGGCCGCTCCACACCCGATGAGTTTATTCTTTTTAAACCCCATATCGGAACTGCTTTTAATCCCATTATTCAAAAGAAAATGGGGGAAAAGGAATGGATAATGGTGTATGCTGATGTTGAAAAAACAGGCGAGCCTGTGGTGAACCTGAAAACGTCCCCTGAAAAAAGTGATACTTATTCCGTCTCCGATGAAGATGTACTGACCTTAGGCAAATGGTGCGCCCAAATTGAGGCGCATTACCAGAAACCCATGGATATTGAGTGGGCGAAAGATGGCGCCTCCGGCAAATTGTACATCGTACAGGCGCGTCCCGAGACGGTGCATTCCAAAGAAAAAAAACAACGTGCCACGACCGTACGCACCTTTACGATCCAATCGAAAGGCAAAAAATTAGCGGAAGGAATCGCCCTGGGCGAAAAAATAGCCTCCGGGAAAGCCCGGCTGCTGCGCTCGCCTAAAGAAGCACATTTACTGCAGGAAGGCGAGGTGCTGGTAACGGATATCACCAATCCTGATTGGGATCCAATCATGAAACGTGCGGCGGCCATTGTGACCAACAAGGGTGGCCGTACCAGTCATGCGGCTATTGTGGCCCGTGAATTAGGCACAGTGGCCATTGTAGGCACAGGCGATGCCACCGACAAGATTCACGATGGCGATGAAATCACGGTCTCCTGTTCGGAAGGCAAAACCGGGTTTGTTTACGCAGGGAAAGCAGCCTGGACGGTCACAGAAAAAGATATTTCTAACCTGAAAATGCCTAAAACGGCACCGATGCTTATCCTCGGCGATCCTTCTTTAGCATTCCAGCAGTCATTTTTGCCTAATATGGGGGTGGGGTTGCTCCGGATGGAGTTCATGATTACGCATTATATTGAGGTGCATCCATTGGCTTTGACGCGCTTTGAGCAATTGAAAGATGAAAGTGTCCAACAAAAAATTACGGAAATTACCCGCCATTACCGCGATAAAAAAGACTTTTTTGTTGATAAACTCGCACAGGGTGTGGCAACTATCGCGGCAGCTTTTTACCCGCACGATGTCATTGTGCGCATGAGTGATTTTAAAAGCAACGAATATGCCAACCTGATCGGCGGCAAGCAGTTTGAGCCCACTGAAGAAAATCCGATGATTGGTTTTCGGGGTGCGTCGCGGTATTATTCGCCCTTGTATAAAGACGGTTTTGCGCTCGAGTGTAAAGCCATGAAACGGGTGCGCGAAGAAATGGGATTTGCCAATGTTAAACTGATGATCCCATTTTGCCGCACGGTGGAGGAGGGCAAATTGGTGGTGGAAACCATGCGGGAATTTGGTCTGGTGCAGGGCGAAAAAGGCCTTGAAATATATGTAATGGTGGAAATTCCAAGCAACGTGCTCATGGCCGATGCATTCGCCGATGTATTCGACGGCTTCTCTATCGGCTCTAATGACCTTACCCAACTTACCCTTGGACTCGACCGGGATTCTGCTTTAGTGAGTGCGCTGTTTAGTGAAAAAAATCCGGCAGTCATGAAACTCATCGCATCGGCTATCCGTGCCGCCCGCCGGAAAGAGATCAAAATCGGCCTTTGCGGACAAGCACCGAGCGATATGCCGGAATTTGCGCAATTCTTAGTAAATGAAGGTATTAACAGTATTTCTTTTAATGCAGATGCACTACTGAAAGGCATTGAAAACATGGTGGCCGCAGAGGTACAGGGACAAGAGGCGAAAATAGAAAGTAGGGAGGATGAACCCCTGGTGGCGCGCGATCACACATTTATTGAGCCGGTACCTGTGGTCAATTCGGACAAAGGCGCGTTGGATGAGGAAGGCGAATTTTTGAAATGACCAGGGACGCTGCGTTCGTAATTAACTGATTTGTAATTCTTATTTTTAACCCCTTTTTCGCAATCCTGAATGGTATCCTTCAATTACATGCAACCAATTCTTTCCATATTACTTTTTTCTTTCCTTGTTTTTACGCCGTCCTGTAAAAATAAATCCCAGGCAGAATCCGAAGCGAATAAAATAGGCCGGGCAATTGCCCAACTCCCACAAAATGAACCGCCACATGCCAAAATTCCTGTACCGCAGGAAATACCCGTTGCAGGGTTTTTTAAGTTTATCGAGGAGGTCGTCCGACAAAATGACACCTTAAATAGTTACCATCTCACGGAACATCTCCTGCTGCGTGCCAATCCATGGCTGCTCGACACCCTCATGCACACGGATTATTATTACCAGATGGCCCGCGGTAATTTTGTCTACGAACAGCAAGAAATGGTGGTACTGAAACCCGGCGATACTCTCCTGGTTCCCGGACCCAAAACCGCAGCTGTCCTGCTCGAAAAAATGACTCAAACCCGCCTGGATATCAATATTCCTGCTTTTGAATTGCGTATACTGGAAGGGGACAGTGTGCTTTACACCGTGCCGGTCAGGGTAGGGAAAAGCAAAAGGAAGTACCTGGAAGCGGCGGGTAGAGTGGTGGACCTGCGCACCCGCACGGGCAGTGGCGAAATCATTCGCGTCAATCGGTATCCCATTTTTATCGACCCGGTTGATGGCAAAAAATTTAAATTTACCAAACGCGACGACAAACGTACCACCCTCATGCCGCAAATACCCTGGCTTGAACCCAAAATCAATGGTGGCCGTTACGGACAAATGATTCATCCTACCACCAATCCCCGTTCCCTCGGGAAACCTGCTTCCAATGGCTGTATTGGTGTCAGTGAAGCAGATGCATGGCGCGTGTATTTCTTCGCGCCCGTAGGAACCAAAGTGGATATTCGATATGATTTAGAAACCATCAATGAAAAAGGTGACACCATCCGGTACGACAACGTGTATAACCTTCGGCGAAATACCCTGTCGGCAGGCATCCTGCGTGTTGCTGATTTTGGTCCTGGATGGGCAGCTGGGAAGTGTTGGTGCGAGAGTCGTCGTCGTCTCGGCTTCGCTCGACGACCGTCCCGTTCTTTATGAACCGCACTTCGATTGATGACTGGGTATTTTCTGTTGATTATATATGCCTGATGTCACATCAAAATACCATCGGTCATTGAGCGGAGTCGAAATGAGCGGGGAGATCGGGTGAAATTTGGTCATTAGGAGAAGTATTGTCATCAGGAGGAGTGAGGTCATGAAGAACGGGACGGTCGTCGAGCGAAGCCGAGACGACGACGACGTTGCTGCAATGCGTCTCATTTTGTCATTCAGCCAATTCATGCAATCTGTTGAAGTCCCCTTTTATCAGGGCTTCTTTTTTCTTGCTGCTCCAGGCTTGCACCTGTTTTTCATGGTAAAATGCCGTGTCAATACGGTTATATTTTTCATAATAAACCAGTTCAACTGGCAAATGCTTTTTGGTGAAATTAGCACCCTCGCCTTGTTGGTGCTGGGCGAGCCTGCGCTGCAGGTATTTAGTGCTGCCAGTATAGTACTGACCATTGGCACATCGGGGAACGTACATATATCCTTTCAGAATTACGGTAGTTACTGCATTTCGGTTTCGCATGATGCGTGTTCCCCGGTCGTCTCAACTTCGCTCGACGACCGGGGAACACGCATCATGCGAAACCGAAATGCAGTACAAAAATACAGATTTTTTTTAAAAAAAAACACTAAGAGTCAGGGTGTTCTACACGTTTTCCAAGTATGTTTTCCAGTTCTTCTTTATCCACGATTTCCTTTCGCAAAAGTAAGTCTGCCAGTTGATGGAGTCCCTTTTCTTGTGACTGCAGAATGCCGGTTGCCTTTTCAAAAGCGCTGGCGATCAGGTTTCGCACCTCTTCATCAATCAGTTTTGCGGTATCTTCGCCATAGGCTTTCTGAAACGATATTTGGCCATTTCCGGTAGCATCATAAAAGCTGATATTGGCCATTTTTTCACTCATGCCGAGTTCGGCGATCATAACATACGCTTGTTTGGTTGCTTTTTCGAGATCATCAAGTGCGCCAGACGACACTTCTTTAAAAACCAGTGATTCTGCTGCCCGTCCGCCAAGCATCACGCAAAGACTTTCAAACATTTGGGATTGGGTAAGGATATGGCGTTCTTCGGGTAAATACCAGGCGCTGCCGAGTGATTTTCCTCGTGGGATAATAGATACTTTTACTAAAGGATCCACATGGGGAAGCATCCAGCCCACAATAGCATGTCCGGATTCATGATAGCTGATGATCTTTTTTTCGGTAGCGGTGACTATCCTGGATTTTTTCTCCAGTCCGCCTACAATCCGATCGATGGCTCCGTAGAAATCAGCCATTACAATCTTTTCTTTTTTACTTCTGGCTGCAATCAATGCGGCTTCATTGCAGACGTTGGCAATATCGGCACCAGAAAAACCAGGGGTTTGTGCGGACAGGAAATCAATGTCGATGTCATTGTCAATGGTCAATTGTTTCAGGTGCACCCGGAAAATGGATTCCCGCTCGGCCCTGTTCGGCAATTCCAGGTAAATATGGCGGTCGAAACGACCGGGTCGCAGGAGTGCAGGGTCCAGAATATCGGCCCGGTTGGTAGCCGCCATCACGATCACCCCGGTATTGGGAGCAAAACCATCCATTTCTGTCAGCAATTGGTTAAGGGTGCTTTCCCGCTCATCATTTACCTGAAAGGCGGCAGCTCTGCCCCGTGCTCTTCCAATCGTATCAATTTCGTCAATAAAAACAATACAAGGCGTTTTTTTCATGGCCTGCTCGAACAAGTCCCGCACCCTGGATGCTCCGACCCCTACAAACATTTCAACAAATTCTGATCCGGAAAGAGAGAAAAAAGGAACACCCGCTTCACCAGCCACGGCTTTCGCCATTAATGTTTTACCGGTGCCGGATGGGCCCACCAGTAATATGCCCTTGGGAACCCGGGCCCCCAACCGCGTAAAGGATTCGGGCTGTTTCAGAAAATTCACAATTTCCATGATTTCTGTTTTCGCTTCTTCATAACCCGCCACTTCTTTAAAGGTAATGGGGCTTAAACTTCCTTTATCAAACAGCCTGGCTTTCGATTTTCCGAAGTTAAAAATAGAACCTCCACTGCTATCAGTAGTGCCAGTCATACGACTTGCCAAAAACACCCAAAATCCAATTAATAACAACAATGGAAGTGACCATGTCAGTATAGATGACCACCAGTTTTCCTGTTTAGAATAGACAATGTTCACCTTTTCCGCTGCTGAGAAATTGGCCTGCGCCATGTCCATTTGCTGTGTAAATACGTCTACCGAACCAATCCGAAAGTAGAAATGCGGTCCGGGATTCTTATTTCCCAGTACGCTTTGGGCTACATCGGTGTAGGTTGCACCCGAAAGACTGGAGGGTTTAATATATACCAAAACTTCTTCCTTATTAACTACCTCCACTTTTTCCACATCATGCGTCTGTAGCATTTTGGTATTGAATTCGGTCCATGTAGTTTCTTTGGTTTCTCCGCGCATAAGCCACAATACACCTCCCAGTACTATTATTACGATCAAATATACTCCCAGAACAGACATCGGTTGGGTTTTTCGAGTAGGGGTTTCGGGTACTTTTTTTTGTTTATCTGCCATAGGAATAATTAATTTTAAAATAGTTGTCGCAGCATGGGGATCCTGCCGCAACAACTATTGAATGCAGTTCAACTAAAAGTACATCATAATGTCTAATGTACGATTTATCCCTTTTCCGGTTGCACTACCACTACAGAATTGTCAATACCAAAAGGAGTGGTGACATATTTATCGGCCGCCCAATCATTTTCCCAGGTATCACCACCAATAAGGTACCTGAATTGGTACTCTTTTCCGGCGTCCAATTCTAAGGTCGTTAAATATTCTCCGTTTTTTACCTTCATTGGAATAGCCTTTTTTTTGTCCCAATTATTGAAATCGCCCACTAATTGAACATCTACAGCACCATTGGCGGCTTCTTTGGGCAAACTAAAAGTCACCTTGCAGGCATTTTTTGCTTTGATAAATTGCTTTTGTAAACTCATGGTTGTTAAAATTTATGGAGATGAAAAACACAATTTACAGTTGAAAAAAACTTCCAACGCTCTTCAAAATTAAGGGTTGTTTTTTTTAGGCCAACATGATAATTACTATCTGACATGATGATAATTATTAGTAATTATTATTATCATAAATTTTTTTAGCCGCCGGGGCTTAAAAAAAACTATCCTAAAATGATAGGAGTCAATCGAAAAAATGACTGACCTCATTGTTGTCGGATTAGACGGACCTATATCTTTGTGTCATCAAAATTCTTCAATTATTCACTAAAACTTATAAAGCCATGTCACAACTTGTTGTTAGAAAAAACGGAAAAAATTTACCTTCTCTGTTCTCCAGCTTTTTTAATACGGATCGTTTTCCAGATGTAGACTTTTTTGATTGGGGACCAAAATGGTTACCGGAAGAATGGAAGGTTGCCAAGATCCCCTCTGTAAATATTATGGAAAATGATAAGGACTATTTACTGGAAATGGCTGTACCAGGAATGGAGAAAAAAGATCTTAAAGTCGAAGTTGGTAATAATATGCTGACTATTAGTGCGGAGAAAGAAGAGAAAAAGGAAGAAAAAGAAGATGGATTCAGCCGCAAAGAATTTTCTTATAATAGTTTTTGCCGCTCTTTTACTCTTCCTGAGAATACCGACGGTGATAAAGTAGATGCTGAATATAAGGATGGTATTCTGAAAATAGCGATTCCTAAAAAAGAGGTCAAAGTCATCAAAACAGAAAAGGCAATTGCCATTAAATAAGTAGGGCGGACGGCTGAAATTAATTAAATGAACATACTGTTATTTTTACTATACTCAATGCCGATTACCATAAAACCAAATTAGCATATTGTTCAATAGCAAACTTGTTGTGGATGCATGCAACCGCGACAAGTTTCTATTGGACGATTTTTGGACACTGAGCGCATGTCATTTTTTTAGTTCAAAAAATCCGGCAGGTTCTTTTCTCCAACGATATTGAATCAGTTAAAGTCCTTGAAAATGAAGCAAATGGAAAATTCACCCGAAGTCACAGCGATCAAGGTCTCCAGTACGGCTTTTGCTCGGGGGGAAATGATTCCTTCTCAATACACATGCGAAGGAATTAACATAAGTCCCGCATTAGATATTTTCAACATTCCGGAATCAACGAAATCCTTAGCATTAGTTGTGGAGGATCCTGATGCGCCATCAGGCACGTGGGTGCATTGGGTAGTTTGGAATATTACTGTAACACAACACTTGCGGGAAAATCAAGTGCCGGGTACAGAGGGCCTGAATGATTTTCTTAAACACCATTATAGTGGTCCTTGCCCGCCTTCCGGAAAACATCGTTATTTTTTCAAAATATATGCGGTCAATACGTTACTCAATTTGCCGGCTCACACGTCAAAAGTCCAACTGGAAAAAGCTATGAACGACCATATTGTTGGTTATGGGGAGTTAATGGGATGGTATAAAAAAAAGTATTGAAAAAGGACTATTTCAGGAAGAAAAATAACATACCGCAACAAAAAAAATCAGTTACAATTAACCGATGCCCCCAGGGCTGCTGATTCTTAAACCATGATTACAAATATAAAAAGCATTGACGCAGGTCCGAAAATAAGGAGTACCCTTTTAGAGAATGTGCAATTTCAAATTGGAAAGCATATCGCCGATCCGGAACTTTCCGTAACTAAATTATTGCGGTATGTAGGAATCAGTCGCACCAATCTGCATCGGAAACTGACCAGAATGGTGGGCATGTCAGCCACTGAATATATACGGCATTTAAGACTCCAGCATGCAGCGATATTATTGGTAGAGCAGACGGAATGGAGCATTAGTGAAATTGCCTGCGAAGTTGGATTTAATAGTCAAAGTTATTTTACCAGGTCCTTTATTAAAGTATTTGGCATGTGCCCTACTGCATACCGGAAAAAACATCATCCGAAATAAGAATATAAAACCTGAAAACCTGGCTACTATTCACAATGGAAATATATTCTCAAAGTGGAAGTAGCCAGTAATTTTTTCAAAACTGCTATATTCTGCGTTTTTGATAAGAGTATATTGGGGATTTTCAGTTCAAAAAAATCTCAGCTATGTTGCTAAATGAACAGTTTCAGCAATGATAACTAGAAAAATAAACGACAGTCACCATAAACGGTTTTTATTGCCGGTGTATGGATTTAGTATTTTTTTTTTGCTGTATGTTTTAGCGGCGGCATTTTATCCTGGTGGATCAAATGTTGAAAAGGTAGCTGCTGGTTTTAGTGTGTTAAATAATTATTGGTGCGATTTGATGGCTGATAATGCCAAAAATGGTGATATCAACCCTGCCAGACCGATTGCTATTACTGCATGGATAATTCTTTGTATTAGTTTGAGTTTGTTCTGGGTGAATTTACCCAGGCTGTTTTATGGAAAAAATACTAATCAGCAGATTATTCAGTATACTGGTTGTTTTGTTTCTATGGGCTTAATATTTTCTTTCACAAAATTGCATGATACGATTATTGATATTGCTGCAATTTTGGGCGCAATTACCATAATACTGACTTCTATTGAACTCAAACGAAACCAATATTTTGTTTTGTGGAAATTGGTTGTTTTTTGTTTTTTTCTGGGTAGTTTAAATTACTTTATCTATACCACGAATTACTTTATTTCAAAGTTGCCGGTTCTTCAAAAAATTACTTATCTGTTTTGTTTGTTGACATTTGGATTAGCCAGCTATCGGATTTATCAAAAAGAAGAAAAAAAAGATATCCATTATTTACCATAGCAATTATTAATGGTAAGGTAAGATCTGTAAAGTGTTGATTAACAAGAGGAAAAATGCCAGATATGCGCTTACAGGGACGCAAGGGACCTGTAACACTACAAGAATACTGTCTCTGAATTTTTTTTATTTAAGTTGGCCGGATTTATTTCCGGTCAGCTTTTTTTTGTATTCCATGCTCCGTAAAATTGATTGTGCGTATGACAAAACCACTTCGCGGTGGCTATAACTCCCCCAGCCTCTGAAGGGCGAACGATTACGCACATCCCCGTTTACCTGCTTTACGGAGCAACCCGAAGGTGAAAAAGAGGAGATTTACAAGTAAGCCTGATCAAAAATAAACAATACAAAGTATGCTGGTTCGTAGGGTCGCATTTCCCCTCTGAAAACTTACAATTACCCACACCTTTTCAGTTATTGTTGGGGGCAAAAAAATCCCAGTCATGCGCTAACGGTGAATAGGAAGAAAAATATTTGGAACACCTGTGCTAAAATCTGGAACATTAGTGAATATTATAATAGGTTTGGGGTGGTAAATTTGTAGCAACATTAAGGGAGGTTGAGGTTAAATTTCCTGAAATGTTTACTTTAGTTTATTTAACAATTTAAATTCAAATGTTATGTCTGTTCCATTAGTTGTCGCGCTTTGGGAAAACCAGGGCTTTTCCGGACGTAAACGTCTTTTTGTTGAAGATACAAGGGATTTAAATTCCTTTGGTTTTACAGATAAAACGTCTGCAATTGGTGTTCATCCCGGACCGGATTATGTAGCCTGGAAAGCAGCCCATCCCGGGAAGGAACCAACTGTGGGGTTTTACGAACATCCCAATTACGGAGGGGCTGTTCTTATTCTTACGACAGGTGCTTACGCAAATATTCACAACCTGTACAATTTTGGTGATATTATCTCTTCTATAAGGTTTAATCCAACACCACCAACGGCAGGCACCATCGCTCCGATTCCGATTATTGTTGAACTCTATAAGGATGCCAATTTTATTGGTCAGCGAATTGTAATAGTCGAAAATTCTGCCAATCTTGTTGGTGATTTTGGATCTGATTGGAACGATGTCACCACATCGGTGAAGGTAAAACCCGGTCCTAATTTTGTTGCAGGAAATCAGGCCAAATTATACCGTGACTTCAACTATGTAGGTGGAGAGATTGATCTCCCACCTGGAAATTATCCAAATATCGGTGCATCTCATGGGTTTAATGATGTGGTCAGCTCTATTAAAGTGCGCTAAGCAACGTGTCTCCAATTACTTTCCATAGGATGAGATTTATTTTGACTGACACTAAGGCTTCTAAAGGGGCGTATAGCGTTTTGCTATATATCCATTTAGATAACGTAGCTGCCGGGCAAAAGAAACCTCCTTTTATGGAAAGTTTTCGGTGATACATTGCTAAGTGTAATGATCAATAATCAGGTTCCGGGCTTTTTTTTTGTAGACATAAGACAAGAAGTAGTAGGCGAAGACGAAAGTTGAAGAAAAAATCCCAAATCTGCTCCAAGTTAAAAAGTACACGCTGCTAAGCAAGCCGACAGTCGAAAAGGGGATGGTATTAATAAATTTCTCTATAACTAAAAATCATGCCAGAAAAAGTAATAAAAACAATATACCAGTATGCCGCTAAGGTTATCCAGGGAGAAATTAAAATAGGAGGTAAAATCACTCCCATTGGCCCGGGTGCCTACTTTACCAGTATAAATATCCACAACCCATGGCGCCACCCGGTCAAATACGCTGTAAAGGTGGCCATTTCGGGTCAAAATGGAAAGTGGAATTCGATTTCGAATTTTCAGAGCCACATACTTGGCCCCGATGCGACTACGGAGTACGATCATGTCGGATTCGATTTCTTGTTGCATCCTATTTCCATGCCACCGTTTCTTGAGGGCTATTTCGTCATCGAGAGTGAAGAAGAACTTGATGTCGTTGGCGTGTATACGGGGGCCGCTATCCAGGATCAACACTTGGGAGCGATGCATATGGAACGTATACCGAAGCGAATCGTCCCAGCGTGCAAGGATTTGAGGATGGACATCGGTACAGGCAGCAATAAGGATTGGATGCTTCAGTCTGTGCCATCTGCCAGCTCTATTCAAACTGGTCCGGCTCCGATTGTGAACTCTCATCACCCAGATTGGGCAGATCCGATCAGTCCGGCCCAGTGGATCGGAATAGCTACTAATACCTCACCTGGAGATTATGTCTACGAACTCCGCTTCTGTCTTTGTTGGACTTTCCGGAACGCTCAGATTATTTTTGATCTGTGGGCCGACAACCATGCAACCATGTCCTTGAATGGCATACCGACGAGTCCGCCCATTACGTCGAATCCAGGCTTCGGGCCATCTTCCGGAACCCATGTAGTCATCCCGTCTGCCAACTTTAGAATTGGAGAGAATATTCTAACGGTGACTGTGACGAACACTACTTCTTTTAATTCTCCAAGTGGTATGTTGCTTCAGGGAAGTCTTTCGGCGTTGGACGCAGACTGTATTTCGTAGAACATGCTCTTAAGCATATTTAAAAATTAAATTTATTGAATCATGGCGTGGAAATGGAATGAAATTTTGACTTATAAAGTTGCAGTAGGTGGTATACCAGGCGATTATTATGGAAGTGTGCAATTGATGGGTAATGGTTTTTACGCACTGTTGAATTTTCGTAAAAGTGGCACTTTGCCTACTGCATCTGCTCCTGTATCCATTGGGCAGCAGCGCTTTTATGGTTTTTTAGACTTTCAGCAATTGCCAGTAGTCATTGATTTATTGCGCAATGAAAAACCTGTTAACTTCGGCTGGGATCAGGGAAATCCTAATTTTTTTCAATTGATGACAGGAACTGAAGCCGTAGGCGAAGGCGACGGTATTCTTGCTGCCATAGAATGATAGCTCACCACAAATCAAATTTCTTATTATTCACCTTCTAAAAACAAAAATCATGGCATTTAAAGTTCATCAGGTTAAGCGATATAATTATTCTTATGACGCACGCGCCGGCGGTCCGGGACGACTCCAACTCTGGGGAGATCTGGGATTGCTCGCAGAGGTAGCATTTGTCGACGATGCAGCAGCAGTGCCCGCGCCCACTTTCACGCCCGATATGAACAGGGCTACGATTTCTTTTAAGCGCAGTGCTTGTAGTGGGTTAATCGATATGCTTCGGAATGAAAATCCCGTAAGCGTAACGATTAATAACCAGGTTCCAGGCTTTGTTTTTGTGCATACAGGACAGGAGCCTGTAGGAGAAGGAGAATAATAGGTGCATACCCACAAAATAAAAAATGATGGAAAAAACAGTAGTACCCATCGCTCAGCCTCCCCGAATTCCGCTGGCAAACGGTACAACATTCCTTGCCGCCGACGTAGGGGGAACTAAAACACATCTGGCCATCGTGGAAATTCAGGAGAGTGAAGTATCTATTCTGAAAGAAAGGGTGTACGCTTCCAGAAAATTTTCTTCGCTCGAAGAAATTATCCGGCAGTTCCTCGATAAAACGCCACCGCCGGGAAGGCTGAGTATTGCCTTTGCCGGACCAGTGCTGAATGGAAAAGCATCTGCCACTAATCTGGGATGGAAAATGGACGTACAGCAGTTGAGTCGCGATACCGGTATTGCGCAGGTATTTCTGATCAATGACTTGGAAGCCGAAGCATACGGATTAGCTGCCCTGCAGGAACAGGAACTGATTACTATTTATCAGGGGGATAGCCATGCCAAAGGAAATGCAGCCGTTATCGCTCCCGGTACAGGGTTAGGCGAAGCTGGTTTGTTTTGGGACGGCACTGTATTACATCCTTTTGCGACGGAAGGTGGGCATACCGATTTTGCACCGCGCAATTCGCTCGACTGGGAATTGCTGCAATATCTTCAAAAAAGATATGAGCATGTAAGTTGGGAAAGGGTGTTGTCCGGACCGGGTATCTGTAATATTTTTGATTTTCTTCGGGACGTTAAAAATTGGGAAGAACCCACTTGGCTGAAAGAAAAAATGAAAGAAGAAGACCCCGCTGCTGCTATTGGAACCAGTGCGATAGAAGGTTGTCCGATCAGTATGGAAACGCTCCAAATATTCGTGCGGTACCTGGCGGTGGAAGCGTCCAATCTGGCCTTGAAACTCAATGCTACGGGGGGCATTTTTATTGGTGGAGGCATATCTCCCAAAATATGGAATGAACGCCTGCAAGTAATCTTTCTGGAACACTTCCTGCAAGTGGGCCGCCTGCGCGTATTGCTGGAAGCTATTCCGGTACATATCGTGATGAATACCAGAGCGGTCTTGTTGGGAGCAGCGCATTACGGAAAATTTTAATTTAAATCGGGCGCTGTGTTTTTCGGTCGTTGTTGTGGTGGGATTGGCTATATGTCACCCATCATAACAACTTTTTTAATATGTCCGGAATTTCGGCAGGTGATCAAAATCATTTCTGACAGGGACTTTGGTCTCGTATCCTGTTCATGGAAGCAGATATTTTTGCCTCGACCACTAATACTAACCAAATTTAAGGCCATGAAACCCAACATGCAGGATTATAAGGATTTGGCCCGCACTTTCAACTGGCAGGACGAACGCTGTCACCTGGAAGGTTTGCCGGATGGCAAAGGGCTAAACATCGCTCATGAAGCCGTCGACCGTCACGCTGCGGGCCCCTTGAAAAATACGGTGGCAATGCGTTGGCTTCGAAAGGATAAAAGTATTCAGGAAGCCACTTATACGGATTTGAAAAAACGCACCGCCCGATTTGCCAATGTGCTCTCTCTCCTCGGTATTCAAAAAGGCGATACCGTTTTTTCTTTTGCCGGCAGGATTCCGGAACTGTATATCGCAGCATTGGGAACCTTGAAAAAAACGGCGGTTTTTTGTCCAATGTTTTCGGTATTCGGACCCGAGCCGGTGTGGCAGCGTCTGAGCAGGGGAAATGCCCGGGTGCTGGTGACCACTACCGCGCTGTATCATAAAACGGTGCTGCAAATTCTGGACCGGCTGCCTTCCCTCCAATTTATTTTACTGACCGATGCGGTAGCGCCGGTGTCGGAGCGCATTTTGTCGCTGCCAGTGTTGATGGAACAAGCTTCCGACCAGTTTGTGATTCCGCCTACCGACCCTGAAACGCCCGCTTTGCTGCATTTTACCAGTGGCACTACCGGGATGCCCAAGGGTGCTTTGCACGTGCACCAGGCCGTGCTTACCCATTATACCACAGGAAAATACATTCTCGATTTTCACGAAGGGGATATGTTTTGGTGTACTGCCGATCCAGGCTGGGTTACAGGCACCTCCTACGGTATTATTGCACCTTTAGTGAATGGAGTGACCAATATTGTGGATGAAGAAGAATTCGATGCTGTACGTTGGTATGGTATCCTGCAGGATCAAAAAATAAATGTGTGGTACACTGCGCCCACGGCTATCCGGCGCCTGATGCGCATGGATATTCACCCGAGGGAAGTCTATCACCTCGACCACCTGCGCCTGATGCTCAGTGTTGGTGAACCGCTGTACCCCGATGCAGTGGTGTGGTGCCAAAAAACATTCGGTGTGCCCGTATTGGACAACTGGTGGCAAACCGAAACCGGCGGTATTATGATTGCCAATTTCCCTGCAATGGCGGTGCGGCCGGGCGCAATGGGCAAACCATTACCAGGGGTGGAAGCGGCCATTGCAGAAGTCACGGATACCGATATTCATATCATCACTGATACCGAAAAACAAGGGCAATTAGTCCTGAAAAAAGGGTTTCCGTCGATGTTTCGCGGTTACCTGCACGAGGAGGAACGGTACCAAAAATGTTTCCGCGGGGATTGGTATATCACTGGCGACCTCGCCAAAAAAGATGTCGATGGGTATTTTTGGTTTGTCGGTCGTGCTGATGATATCATCAAAACATCCGGACACATGGTTGGGCCTTTCGAGGTGGAAAGTACACTGATGATGCATCCGGCTATCGCTGAAGCGGCAGTGATCGGAAAACCCGACCCGACTATCGGCGAATTAGTGAAAGCCTTCGTGGTCCTGAAACCCGGCAATGAAGCCAACGATGCACTGAAACTGGACATCACCGGATTTGCCCGAAAAAAAATGGGCCCTGCGGTGGCTCCCAAAGAAATAGCCTTCGTGGAAAATCTCCCCAAAACACGCAGTGGAAAAATGCTGCGGCGCTTGTTAAAAGCCCGGGAACTGGGACTTCCGGAAGGCGATCTTTCAACGCTGGAACAAGCATAAATTCATGAAAATGTCAACAAAAGCCACCTCTATTGCAGATCGGGATAAAGGTCTCGAACGCCTCTTTCAAATGCTGCTTATTCGCCGGTTTGAAGAGAAATCCGCGGAAATGTATACTAAAACCAATATTCGCGGTTTCCTTCATTTGTACATCGGGGAAGAAGCCGTGGCAGTCGGTGTTATGCAGTCCCTGACGCCCGATGATTATGTGTTGGCTACTTACCGCGAACACGGACATGCGCTGGCACGCGGCATGGATCCGGGGGCTGTTATGGCCGAAATGTATGGCAAAGTGGAAGGCTGCAGCCGCGGTCGGGGTGGTTCCATGCACTTGTTTGATAAAAAATATATTTTAGGTGGTAATGCTATCGTTGCCAGTCATTTGCCGGTAGCGGTTGGTATGGCACTTGCTTCCAAAAAACAGCATAAAAATAATATCACCTGTTGCTTTTTTGGGGAAGGTGCTGCTGCCGAAGGTGAATTTCATGAAGCAATGAACCTGGCTTCCTTGTGGCAGGTCCCGCTGCTGTTTGTCTGCGAAAATAATTTTTATGCGATGGGTACGGCCCTCCGTTATTCCCATGCCGAAACACACCTGGAAAAAAAAGCTGCCGGCTACGGTATGGAAATGGCAGTGGTGGATGGAATGGATGTCCGGGCTGTGGAACAGGCAGCCAAAACGGCAGTTGAAAAAATACGAACCAGCGGAAAACCTTTTTTCCTGCTTTGCAATACTTATCGCTTTCGCGCACATTCTATGTTCGATGCAGAATTGTACCGCGAAAAAAGCGAAGTGGAAGAATGGAAAAAACGCGACCCGATTGCGCAATTCAGCGATTATTTGATCAAAGAAAAAACGATTACTGAACAGGATATAAAGGATTTAGAAAACAAGGTGGCAGAAATGGTTCAAAAAGCGGTTGACTTCGCTGAAGCGGGAACCTGGGAACCCGTGGAGCAACTTACCCGGTATGTGTATAGTTAGTCTCCTAATTAAGCAATGTGTCTCCATCCCAGCCAGACAATAATCCATCACTTGTTCAACCATAGACAATGCCAGACAATAAGGTCATAAAAATCACTTATCGCGAGGCCATCAAACAGGCTATTCGGGAAGCATTGCAAAAAGACGACCGCGTTTTCCTCCTGGGCGAAGATGTGGGCCGGTACGGCGGCGCTTTTGCAGTGAGCAAAGGACTGTTGCAGGAGTTCGGCCCGGAACGTATGATGGATGTTCCACTGTCTGAATCAGGATTTGTGGGCGCGGGCATCGGCGCTGCTTTGGCTGGGATGCGGCCAATTGTAGAGGTCATGACGGTCAATTTCAGTCTGCTGGCCATGGACCAAATCGTGAATAATGCCGCTACTTTGCTGCACATGTCGGGCGGACAGCTCAATGTGCCGGTAGTGATCAGAATGGGTTGTGGCATTGGCCGGCAGTTGGCAGCCCAGCATTCACATAGTTGGGAGCCGCTTTTTGCCCATATTCCCGGGTTGATTGCGCTGTCGGCAGGCACCCATGAGGATGCCCGGGGCATGTTGCTGTCGGCCTTAAAAAGCCCCGATCCGGTGGTTATTTTTGAATACACTTTTATGCTGAATATGGAAAATGAAATCGCTGCTGATGCAGGTGCTGTGGATATTACTCAGGCAAAAGTGAGGCGGCAAGGCAAAGATATTTCCATTATTACTTACGGCGCAGGGGTGTATAAATCGCTGGAGGCTGCCGCCGAATTGGCCACGGCCGGCATCGACGCAGAAGTGGTGGACCTGCGGGTATTGCGGCCGCTGGATGAAGCCACAATGATTGCTTCGGTTCAGAAAACCCACCGGGCATTGATCGTAGAGGAAGCCTGGCGGTCGGTCAGTATTTCCGCTGAAATATCCGCGCGGATTATGGAAAATGCCTTTTATGACCTGGATGCGCCGGTGCAGCGTTTGTGCGGCGTGGAGGTGCCGGTTCCTTATCCCAAGCACCTGGAAGATGCTTCCATTCCGCAAAAAGATGATATCGTCAGGACCGTTAAAAAAATGTTGCAACATGATTGAATTCCGAATGCCCAGTTTGGGTGCCGATATGGAAGACGGCGTACTCCGGGAATGGAAAGTAAAACCGGGGGATACCGTGGAGCGCGGCGATATTATCGCCGATGTGGAAACCATGAAAGGTATTATTGAAATCGAAGTATTCGACGAGGGTACCATTGATCAGTTGCTCATTAAAGAAAATGAAAAAGTGCCTGTCGGAACGGTCATGGCGCTGATAAAATCTTTGGCGGCAATACCCGCCGGTCCAAAGGCAACCACCCCGGTTACCCCGGCACCCGATTGGCATCCAATAGAAGAAAAACCAATCACCGCCATTCCGCCTGCCCACGAGGGCATCAGGGCTTCGCCTTTAGCCAAAAGAATCGCCGCAGAAAATCACCTGGACCTTTCCGCCGTACATGGAACAGGGGAGGGTGGTGCCATTTCCAGGGAAGATGTGGAAAAAGCATTGTCGGAAAGGGATATTAAATTGCCCCCCAAGTCCGCGCCCATGCCTGCCGTCGCCACAGAAATTATCCGCATGGCCATTGCTGCTGCCATGAGTAAATCAAACCGCGAAATTCCCCATTATTACCTCGAAATGGCCATTGATATGCACCAATCCATGGCGTGGCTGGCCGAAGCCAACCGACAACGACCCGTGCAAAAACGACTGCTGCCCGTGGTCCTGTTGATCAAATCTATGGCCCTCGCACTCCGGGAATTCCCAGACCTCAACGCCGTATGGGAAAACGGACTGCAGCGAAAACAGGATATCCATATTGGCTTTGTCGTCTCCCTACGTGCCGGCGGGCTGGTAGTTCCTGCTATACACCATGCGGATAAAAAAAGCGTCGACGAGATGATGGAAATCCTGAATGACCTGATTCCACGTGCCCGCGCCATGAAACTCCGCAGCTCGGAATTGAGCGATTCCACCATCACCATGACCAACCTCGGCGACGGCGGTGCAGATACCATTTTCGGCGTGATTTATCCGCCGCAAGTGGCGATCCTTGGTTTCGGCGGTATCGTCGATCAACCTTTTGCCGAAAAAGGATTATTGGGAATTCACCCGATACTGCGCGTGACGCTGGCCGGTGACCACCGCGCCACCGATGGACTCACCGGAAGCCGTTTTCTCACCGCAATAAAAAACAAACTGCAACAACCTGAAACATTATGAACGAAGCAGAGATCAAATCCGTCATTTTTCAATTACTGAAACAAATAGCACCCGACACAGAACCTTCCACCCTGCAACCCGGCGAAAATATCCGGGAAGTGCTCGGAATTGATTCGTTTGATGCGCTGCAATTCCT
>JBILHQ010000358.1:0-3983 GCA_044350415.1 Saprospiraceae bacterium
TACTCAATTGGGCAAACAACGACATTTTCATCCGGCAAGTTTACAATTAATTTGGAAATATATCGAATAATTCATTGATTACCTTATCTTTATGGCCCGGTAGGACTGTAACGACGGACACTAATTAGGTGGAACAGATACATTATATCGTGAGTTCGAATAGGATGGAATATATACGACAACTCCTTTTTCGGCAATAGCATATACCGCAGCTGCTATCTCTTTGTCAGAAAACATATCTTTAGTATTACCATTTAAATCAAAATATTTTCTGTAAATTTTCTTTGCGCTCCAATCAGATATCACCTTATAATATTTTTCGTCAATTATGTAATTTTTGCTATAAATCTCAAAAGAGTTGTCAATAAATCTACCATTTTTAAATATTGATACCAGCGTATCCGTAAATTCACTATCAAAATCTAATGAATTATATTTCATATTATATAATTCAAAATTTGTAATTAACACCCGACACACCTTTTCGTTATTAACTATTTTCAACGGCAGATAAAAATATGCACCATCACTGTTTAAGACTGAAACAGATTCAGCAAGACTTGCATCATTTCTTCTTTGTGTGACACATGCAAAGAAAACAATGCTTATATATACAGTAATACTTTTCATGTTATTTAAAATTATTGTAATCACTAGGTTTTATCAAAAATTTAGAAATATCTATACCTGCAAATTTTGTTCGTGGCATTTGACCTTGTCGGTCTCTTACTATATTTTGAAAATTAATTCCATCGATTTCCTCTTTTGGCACCCTTTTACCGTCAGACTCTACCATTCCTAAGTCATATAATCCATTTTTCCTATTATAGGCATGCTTTAATTCATGCCCCAAAATTTCTTCGTTACTTAGTGTCTTATTCTTAAGTCTCTTCCGGTCTTTATCTGGAACAAATTTTGTTAAACTGCCTTTAGGATTTTCGGAATCTCTACTTTTCACATTGTAACTTTCAGATGATTCAGTCTTAGTGCCATCTCTGACAGGGTCATAGTTTTGAATGGCATGATTTTCATTTCCATCTACAAGGTCTTCAATTACTTTATTGGTCTTATCATCCATCATTTTTAATCCATCTAAGGCCTCCTTAACACTTAATATATATTTATTATCCCCTGTATATTCTTTCCCGTCTGCTCGATTAATCAACTTGCCTTCGGAATTATACTCGACACTAATTGGAGTGCTTTTTTTATTTTCACGATAAGAAATAATTATTTGCATACCATCCGGATCAATAAACACAATTGGATTGTTCATACAATAATTATATGTTGACCACCCCCCATACTTCTCCGCCAATGGATCCACACCCCACCATCTCCCCACCGCTGCATCATACCACCGCGCACCATAATCCGACAAATTCAGCCCAAAATCATCATTTAACTCCTTGCCATTATAGGAATAATCATTGATAGGACTGACCGTTCCTAATCCTTCGATCAGCATGCCAAACGGATAATAATGCATCTCTTCCAGGTGAGTAGCCGCTGTACCATTGGCGCGGAAATTTACGCGGGCGTTGCCTAAATGGTCTTTAATGGTATATTCGTAGTAAAAAGTAGTGCCGTTTGGTGTACACCGGCCTTCTACATGATAAATCGCTTCCACATTCGCTCCGCTGTACTCTATGCCGGATACGTAATTTTTGATTGCGCCGCCACCAGTTACCGCTTTGGAAAGTTTCGTGCCATCGGCGGCGTAAGTGATGGTAATTACGCTGGTACCTTTGGTGAATGTAATCGGCAGATTCAGGTGGTTGTAAGCAATAACGAATCCTTTGTGGTTATCCTGGGTCATATTGCCATTCAGGTCGTATTGATAAAGTGCTGACAAGGGAACATATTTGAACCCTTTGGTACTATTCCCGGCATCGGCCATTTGGGTAAGGCGATCAGGGCGCAGGGCATCGCCATAAGTATATGTCAGGTTGTCGATGGTGCCATAAGTTGTCCCACTGATCAACCCCTGTCGCACGTAGGTTTTAATATTCCCGTTCAGGTCATAAGTAATGCCCGATTCGTTATACTTGGCCGGGTCAACCCATGCACTCCCATTCCATCTGCGATGGTCGGCGGCGGTGAGTCGATTGCTGCCATCATAACTGAATTTGTATAGTTGGCGTTCGCCACACAGTCCATTTATATTGGTTTTCCATTCCATAGTGGCAATATTGCCGTTGTACTGGGCGGTACCGCTATTGGTTGGAGCATCGTATGTCAATTGCATATTGAACATATCCGCCAAATTATCGCCCCCTTGTGTTGCACAGGTTACCGGAGTTGGGTCATTAATACTTGTGAGCCACAACCACCTGTCCCGACTTTATGTCGGGAGCCTGGCTCCAGCGTCACATTTTTGGCAGCCTCACGAGCGGAAGGTATGTCATTTTTTGGGAACAATTACATAAAAATAGCGCTCATCCATACCCCAGCCATTGGGAAGCGTACACTCCAAAATATATAAATTACCATATTCATAAAGATCTGGAGGTGGTGCAAAATTAATTTGAATTGCTTCAAAACGCTTGAAAGGTGCTGTTTTAAGCAGATTTTGCACATTGGCTATTATTTTGTTTAATTCTATGTAATCTTTACCATTATTGCAGGCAATAATTCTCACAATAGTATCGCCATTCAATATACCTGCGGCTTCCCAATCTATAACACCATAAGGCGGGAAAACACACCAGTTCAGTTCTCGTTTTTTCCATTTTGAACGGCTTAATGAATCTGGCAGCGCAGAATCATTTTCAAACAGCAAGTAATTAGAATTGGCCGAAATTTCAATACAATCAGGCGTATTGTTTTGATTGTCGGCCATTTTTGGGCCTTGGTTGGAGCAACTCGCCCATAGCATACCCAGCACGAATAAGACAATATAATTTTTTACCATATTCTGCGCATTTGTTTAGATGGAATATTTGGATATGACGATGGGTATGAAGCCTTCAAACTCTCTTGAGTCCTTTTCATAAATGTTGTTCTCCCAGATCCTGCTGTTGTTTGGTAATAATTTGTAAAAGTGTTACCCTGAACTGTATGCGTTTGGGGGTTATCTTTTAATCCAAGTACATTATGAGAAGGATCAGTAAATGTTATACCAAGTTTAGTGTAGTAATTCAGGTTTCCTAAATCCTCGCCATGCCAAGTTGTGGCCCCATTTGACCAATCCTTTTGAGAATTACTGTAAAACATAGCGTTTATAACTGCGGAACGAGCAGTAGATAATTTAGCTTTTGCACCTGTATCATTTCCTGTATCAATTCCTTCAATTTGCCCTCTTTCTCCATAGCCATATACCCCTGAGGTTGCAGCAACATCCAAAACAGTAATCGTTTTTCCATCTGCAATTGTTGCCATGCTAGATCTATTTTCTAATACATCATATATAGCGGCTCCTTCTTCCCATGTATATTGTGTGGCATCCATCTCAGAATAAACCGTTCCAACAATGTCTTTGAATTCTTGGATCGTAACTCCTAAATCTTTAGCATTTATAAAATTACCGTTATCAACCTTATCCGCAACATATACTTTTTTATCATCGATATTATCATTTCCTAAATAATTACCGCCCCAATCAAAATAATCACCTTCTACACTCATCCCATCAGGATCAATAAACCGCACTGGATTCCCCATCGTATAATTATAACCCGACCAACCCCCATACTTCTCCGCCAATGGATCCACACCCCACCATCTCCCCACTGCCGCATCATACCACCGCGCACCATAATCCGACAAATTCAACCCAAAATCATCATTCAACTCCTTGCCATTATAGGAATAATCATTGATCGGACTAACAGATCCAAGCCCTTCCATCAACATACCAAACGGATAATAATGCATCTCTTCCAGGTGAGTAGCCGCTGTACCATTGGCGCGGAAATTTACGCGGGCGTTGCCTAAATGGTCTTTGATGGTATATTCGTAGTAAAAAGCAGTCCCGTTTGGTG
>JBILHQ010000192.1:0-12037 GCA_044350415.1 Saprospiraceae bacterium
AAATATTAATGCCGGTCCAGACAAAGTTTTTTGCCTGAATGACCAGCCTTTCGATCTCGATGCCGATGCCACAAACAGTAGTGGTGGATTCTGGTCGGGGCCGGGTGTTTCGGGACATATTTTCACAGCCGCAGCAGTGGGTGCCGGTACCTTTTCCATCGTTTTGAAAAAGGGGATAGGTAATTGCGAAGTTGTTGACCAACGGGAAATGAAGGTCAATCCGCTGCCAATAGTAGATGTGCCATCGGCTCAACAATCATGCGTGAACGAAACAACCGTTTTATTGCCGGCATCAGTACCAGCTGCTGGCGGCGTTTGGTCCTCCCTGCTACCGGGATTGGTCACAGGAAATATGTTCCATCCTGCCTTGGCAGGAGCAGGCAATACCACCATCACTTATTCATTTACTGATGCAACCACTGGCTGTAAAAACACTGACAGCCTACTATTCACGGTCCATGCGTTGCCCGTACCGCTGAGTCATGACACTACTTTTTGCAATACGCCGGGAGTGGTCAATCTCCCCATCGCTACTCCAAGTTCGGGCGGCGTGAGCTGGTGGACAGGAAGCGGTGTTTCCGGAACCAGTTTTAACCCTCAGGGCGCGGGTGGCGTGGGTATTTACCCGGCCACTTACCATTTTACTAATGTGTTTGGCTGCACGGACAGCATCACCGTTTCGATTAGTGTGATTGAACCAGTTCAGCCCTTTGCGGGTGATAACGATACGATTTGCATCAACAACGGCCTACTGCAACTCACGGGTTTTAGTCCCATGACAAACGGGCATTGGTCGGGGCCAGGCATTGTTGATGCAACGGCGGGGGTATTTAATCCACTGGTTGCGGGCGGTGGTTTGCAGGAACTCGATTTTTCCTTCGGCGTGGGAAACTGTGAATTGCATGACAAAAAAAATGTGCTCGTCATTGCCGTTGCAATCGAGGCAGGGCCGGACAAGGCCGTTTGTATCGCCGATAACCCCTTCTTCTTGCCGGGATTTTTTCCTGCAAGTGGTGGTACGTGGACGGGGCTGGGCATTACCAATCCGGCATCAGGCAATTTTTCTCCGGTGATTGCAGGAGTAGGCGAGCATGTTCTTTTGTACGAATTCAAAGACCCGATTTTGGGTTGTACCTTCCGCGACTCGCTAAAAATTCTTGTCCATCCGATGCCACAGTCTGCTTTTCCGCAGCCAACAAACACTTGCATCAACGAACCAGTTACTTTCCAAAACCTATCCCAAAGCACCTTCGAGGTGCTATGGGATTTCGGTGACGGTAATACTTCAACACTCCCATCACCGACGCATACCTATACCGATACAGGCACTTTCACAGTCAAACTGGTCACCAAAAACCAATTCGGTTGTATGGATATGGTTTCACGCACGATTTTCGTGACCGAGCCGCCCAATGCTCATTTTACACTGTCACCTGCAGTTGGCTGCGCGGTATTAAAGGTAAGTTTTGAAAATCAAAGTTTTGGCTTCCAGCCTTCTTACCTGTGGAAGTTCGGCAATTTTAAAACAGATACCCTGCCCAACCCCGGCATCGTTGAATTCCCTGGCGGTGCCAAAGACACCATTTATTATATCACGTTGGAAGTAAAAAACCTCTGCGCGACACGAATTTGGAAGGATAGCGTATTAGTACACCCGCTGCCAATTGCCATTTTCGGCACGTCGACCGACACTATTTGCAGTGCAGCGATGATCAGTTTTAGCAACATCAGCCTCGGCCAGTCAGAAAATTTTGAGTGGGATTTCGGCAACGGACATACATCGGCAGATTCGCTGCCCACTCCCCAGCAGTATTTCGTTGAAGTAGATACCCTGCCCAAAACCTATACCATCCGGTTAATTGCCAAAAACTTTTGCGGTAACGATACTGCCTATCATCAAATTACAGTGAACCCGTTGGATGTAAGCGCATTTTTCAATGTCCCGAACTACACAGTTTGCCAGTCAACAACGGTTGAGTTCACTAATTTTGCTACACCGGGTGCCACGGTTTTTTGGGATTTCGGCGACGGCAACACATCCGCTGATTTCAATCCGAAACATACGTTTTTGACTGCGGGCCAATTCAAAGTGGTACAAAAAGTAAGTGGTGGTTGCGGATATGACAGCGCGTTCGCATTCATCAACGTGCTGCCTGCTCCGGATGTTTCGTTTTATAGCCTGCCGCAAATCTGCCGAAACGATACGATGCAATTCATCAATACCTCCGCCGATACGCTGGCAGGAGTACGTTGGAATTTTGGCGACGGCGACACCTCAGTCTTGTACAACCCCACCCATGTCTTCGACAGCGCAGGCGTTAAAAAAGTAGTTTTGTTTGGCATTTCCGCTGAAAACGGATGCCCCGCCCAGTTCAGTCTCGACATTAAAGTGCTGGAACTGCCGGACGTGAAGTTTTCGACCAACAAAATGGACGGCTGCATGCCATTGATAGTTGCTTTTCAAAGTCAGTCGCAAAATGCTATTTATTATGAATGGGATTTTGGCGACGGTAATACCCAGTCTGGCCCTGCACCGACGCACACTTTCCAAGCCGCTGGCCAATACGAGGTGCGGCTTCGGGCCATTGACATTAACGGCTGTAGCAATGACACATTGTTGCGGTACATCACCGTCTACCCGATTCCTTCTCCAGACTTTGAAATGTTACGGGAGCATTTGTGCGGGGTACCCGTCATGGTAGATTTTAAGAACAATACACCTGATGCAGTGAGCTTCGAGTGGCACTTTGGTGATGGCGCGGGACCAAGCCCATTGAATAACCCAACGCACACTTACGACAATGCGGGCGATTTTTCAGTGCAACTGATCGCCAAAAATGCCTTCGGCTGCTTAGACACTGCTGACAATACTTTCAACGCATACGCCCAACCGGTCGCAGATTTCGAATGGTCGCCTGAAAAAGGTTGCGTCCCGCTAACCGTTCATTTTGAAGATTTATCGACCGATGCGACTACGGCAAACTGGGTTTTCAGCGATGGTGGAACATCTGACTCCCTTGCAGGAGCATACTACACGTTTTATCAATCAGGAAAATTTGGCGCAACGCTAATGGTCAGCCATCGCGGGGTTTGCTTCGATACACTGGATACTTCTAACATCATAGACGTACTGCCAAGCCCTACCGCCAATTTTTCATTTGCAGAAACACTGACGATACCGCCTTCCGGAATGTTCACGTTCACTGATTTGTCAATCGACGCGGTAAAATGGCTCTGGGAATTTGATGATGGCGATTCGTCTGAGATTCAAAATCCAATGCGCCGCTATTTTCAAAATGACCCTCAACTGGTCAAACTCACCGTCTGGGCCGCAAACGGTTGCCCGGACGACACCATACGCAGCGTGACCCCGACACGAATGAGTGGGCTGTTTATCCCCGATGCTTTCACGCCTGGATTGCCCAATGGAGATGCATCTAAGTTTTTGCCCAAAGGCGTAGGACTGGCAATATACCATATAGCCGTCTATTCGAGTTACGGGACACTGCTTTGGCAATCGGATGCTATCGCTGAAGGTGAACCGGCTGAGTTTTGGGACGGTACGTTCAAAGGTGAACCGATGCCGCAGGATGTGTATACCTGGAAGTTAATAAATGCCGTTTTCGATGATGGCAAACTATTCGATGGACAACGGGTTGGTTCTGTGACGCTAATCCGGTAATATTCACGTGCAAGGTGATTGGATAAAACTATCAATCGCTAATCATATTATTTATATTAAACACCCTATAGGACAACTAAATTTGTTAGATTCGAAACTTGAATCTGTCTGAATTAACCTTCCAGGATGGAGGGGAAAAGGAATTGACTGAACTTGATGCACTTGCAACATTGGTAGCAGCATATGAAGTGAAGCCTTATTGAAAAACCATTAATATATGAACCGCCCCTTCCGCAACAGGGGCGGTTCATATTTATTTAGCCTTAAATTGACCAGTACCATAGGACATGCGGCGGACGGGCAAAACTACTTTGATACGGCAGCTGCTGTTGGCATCGGACATTCGCCAGCAAGTGTACTTCGACCTGGAGCGGATAGATAACCGCGAGTTATTTTCAGAAAAGAATTACGACAATATCGTTTTGGCGTTGGCCCAGCGCGGACTTGTTTTTTCGAAAAAAGTGCTGATCGCCATAGACGAAATTCAGTTGGCGCCCAACCTACCGAGCGTAGTGAAATACCTGTATGACCACTACAACATCAAGTTTGTTCTCACCGGTTCAAGTTCATATTACCTCAAAAACTGCTTCAGCGAGTCGTTAGCTGGCCGTAAAAAGATTTTTGAGGTGTATCCCTTGACTTTTCGGGAACTGCTGCGCTGCAAGGGTATTGAAATGCCACGGGTGAGCCCATGGGAAGTTCAACCTTTCGTATCGGCTACCTACGAGCGACTAAAGCCCTGGTATGAGGAGTATATCAACTTTGGCGGCTTCCCTTTCGTATTACCAATTGAAAACCGGGAAAGAAATTGATTTTATCTTAGATAAAAACAGGGCTTTTGAAGTAAAAGAAACCGCTTATGATAACGACTTGCGCAACCTGAAAAACCTGGCCCAAAACCTCGATATTGAATCGTGCCTAGTCGTAGGTCGTCATCCGCATACTGTTTTTGAAGGGTTTCTGTGGGGCGGTTTTATTTTGTAAAATGGTAGATATACAGCGGTCTTCGGCGGCAATAAAGTAAGTAAAACGCCAAAATTTTCCCGTTTTGGACTGTTTTATAACGTATTTTCCCGGTAGATGCGCGCAGATTTTTCGCGCTTGAGCGTAATCCGCCGGTTATTCCTTGCGAATTCCGCATTCTGATTCCAGCGAATAATTAGAACTTGGATAATCCCAATATTTTGGGCTAGAACCTGTGGGTTAATCTGCGGGAAAACACCCTATAGAACACACTTAAAAGGGAAAAGTCGCACCTATTGTCTTCCGCCGAAGGCGCTGGATAGTTACGTAAAATGTAAAGATTTATCTCAACTTACTTTCCAATACAAAACTTCCCAAAAATATTCCCCAACAAATCCTCCACCCCGATTTCCCCGGTAATCTCTCCCAGATATGCCAGCGAATGCCGGATATCCTGCGCTACAAAATCGCCGGTGACGCCGGTTTCCATACCGTGTAACACATCGGCAAGTGCGGTGTCGGCGCGTCGGAGTGCGTCGTGGTGGCGAGCGTTGGTGACGACGGTGCCGCTGCCTTCCAGGGCATTTTCAGCACCGATGGCCAGGTCAAACAATTTTTCTTTGAGGTACTCGATATTCTGCTCGTTTTTGGCGGAAGCATTTATGATCTGGTCCAAAGTAAGCCCAACTAAATTGACGGGAGGCGGGTCTGTTTGCAGGTATGGATAAATACCGGCGGCATCCGGGCGCACCAGCCACTCCGATTGGAAATGGGGATTCTTGTCCATTTTATTACAAACAACGAGGAGCGGTGTATTTTGTATGCGATCTGCAAGCCCTGAAAGTCGCCCCTCCTTATCCCCTACCAGCGCCATCAAATCCCCGTGTACCTCCGCCAGCGTCATCCCGCTGGCCACATCCCACACATACACCAGAATGGCTGCCGCTGCGATTTTTTCCATTGTTTTTTGAACACCAATTGCTTCGATCTGGTCCTGTGCCTCCCGGATACCGGCAGTGTCGATCAGGCGGAATTGCACGCCTTTGATATTCAGTACTTCTTCGATGGTATCGCGGGTGGTGCCGGCAATTTCACTGACGATCGCACGTTCTTCATTGAGCAGGGCATTCAACAAGGTGCTTTTTCCTGCATTCGGCCGACCGGCGATCACGGTGGAGACGCCCGATTTGATGGCATTGCCGAGGTGGAACGACCGCATCAATGTACCGATATGGCTGCGGATAGCTGTGACGAGTTGTTTGAGTTGCGTGCGGTCGGCAAACTCCACATCTTCCTCCGAGAAGTCCAGTTCTAGTTCCACTAAACTGGCGAAATGCACCAATTCCGTGCGCAACCGCGAAATTTCATTTTTAAACCCGCCACGCAATTGTTTCAGGGCTACTGTTGCTGCCGCTTGGCTTTCACTGGCGATCAGATCAGCGACCGCTTCGGCCTGCGTGAGGTCCATTTTGCCGTTGAGAAAAGCGCGCAGGGTAAATTCGCCGGGCCGGGCGAGCCGGGCACCCGATTCGAGGCATAACCGGATAATTTCCTGTTGAATAAACGGCGAACCATGGCAACTAATTTCTAAGGTGTCGTCGCCGGAATAGGACGTGGGGTTACGAAAAACAGTTACCAACACTTCATCCACCAGGCTACCGTCGGGACGCACCAGTTTGCCAAAATGTGCGGTATGAGAAATACACCCCGACAATTTTTTTCCTTTAAAAATCATATCGCCAATGGCAAAAGCCCTGGGCCCTGAAAGCCGTATAACGGCAATCGCACCAACGCCAGGAGCGGTGGCTAATGCTGCAATGGTATCCTGTAAGTCAATTGGTAATGCCATAATAAAAAGATTTTCGGGTTTCGGGGTTTCTGGGTTTCTGGTAGCAGCATTAAACCACGATCATTCACTAATGCCGCCACTAGAAACCCGAAACCCGAAACTTTCCTCCTGCAAAGATGCGGCGAACATTTCTCCCGTTTTTCAAAAAAATAGGTTTACTTTTGCGCCGGTTTTTTAAACAATAAACGGAGACGCCGGTTTAACCCAACAAAATTTACCGGCCTTTACATGAGAAATATCCGCAATTTTTGCATTATAGCACACATCGACCACGGCAAAAGTACACTGGCCGACCGTTTGCTGGAGTATACCCATACTATTAACAAACGCGATATGCAGGCGCAGGCCCTGGATAATATGGACCTCGAGCGCGAGCGCGGGATTACCATTAAGAGCCATGCTATCCAGATGAAGTATATTCACCCTGCTAATGGCGAGGAATATATCTTTAACCTGATCGATACACCAGGGCACGTGGATTTTTCCTATGAAGTAAGCCGGTCTATTGCCGCTTGCGAAGGCGCGCTGCTGCTGGTGGATGCTTCACAGGGTATTCAGGCACAAACGATCAGCAATCTTTACCTCGCAGTCGATCATAACCTGGAAATTATCCCGATCGTGAATAAGGTGGATATGGAAAGTGCCATGGTGGAAGATGTACAGGACCAAATCATTGACCTCATTGGCTGCAAACGGGAAGAAATAATTTCTGCTTCAGGACGTACAGGTATTGGTATACCAGAGATTCTGGCGGCGGTAATTGATCGTATTCCTGCCCCTAAAGGCGATACAACAGCCCCGCTCCAAACTATGATTTTCGATTCCATGTTCAACTCGTACCGGGGCGTTATTGCCTATGTGCGACTGATGAATGGCACGCTCAAAAAAGGAGATAAAATTAAATTTTACAATACCGGTAAAGAGGTAATTGCCGAAGAAGTAGGCCTGCTAAGAATGGGTATGTATGAAAGCCCCGAACTAACGGCAGGTGATGTGGGATATGTCATAACGGGTATCAAAGTAAGCCGCGAAATTAAAGTCGGTGATACGATTACCCACGTGGCACGCCCCTGCGAAACGGCTGTTAAAGGTTTCGAAGAGGTCAAGCCAATGGTATTTGCAGGCGTTTATCCACTGGATACCGATGATTTTGCTGCTTTACGGGATGCATTAGAGAAGTTACAACTCAATGATGCGTCTTTAGTATTCGAGCCGGAAACCTCGATGGCACTGGGCTTTGGCTTCCGCTGCGGCTTTCTCGGCATGCTGCACCTCGAAATTGTACAGGAACGCCTGTACAGAGAATTTCACCAGGACATTATCACGACCGTACCCAACGTATCGTATTTTGCCACAGATATGAAAGGCAACCGACGGGTGGTACACCAACCTAGTGAATTGCCCGAACCCAACCACCTTGAAAAAGCAGAAGAACCTTATATCTACGCACAGATTATCACGAAACCCGAATATATAGGGAATATCATGAAGCTCTGTCTCGATAAACGGGGAATTCTTCAAAAGCAACAATACCTCACGCCTACGCGCTTAGAGATGACGTTTCACATGCCACTGGCTGAAATTGTATTTGACTTTTACGACCAGTTGAAGTCCTCCACGCGCGGCTATGCATCGTTCGATTATTCCATACTTGATTTCCGCGAAACGGATCTCGTATGCGTGGATATCAAACTCAACGGCGAACAAGTGGATGCCCTATCTGCGCTGGTACACCGCTCTAAAGCAGAGTATATGGGCCGTCGGATGTGTGAAAAACTAAAAGAACTGATTCACCGGCAGCAATTCCAGATTGCTATTCAGGCCGCTATCGGCGCTAAGGTAATTGCACGGGAAACAATCAGTGCACTCCGCAAAGACGTGACCGCAAAATGTTATGGCGGCGATATTTCCCGTAAACGAAAACTGCTCGAAAAACAAAAAGAGGGTAAGAAACGAATGAAACAATTCGGTTCGGTAGAGGTTCCGCAGGAAGCATTCCTGAAAGTATTGAAATTGAATGATTAGTAGTTTAGTCCCAGGTCCGTAGATTGTACCGTAACCATTCCGGTTTTTCACTACAGGACGGTGTGCTTGAGGTGCAATCTACGGACTTGGGACTACCTAACCTGAAACTAAACTGACTTGAAACTAAATATAATTGCCATATTTCGCCAAACCCGTGGATTGACTGCTGTCATCTCACGGGTTTGCCTTTTATTTGCAAACGCTAACTAATTTGCCAATTCAATTTCACCTTTAATGCTATTTTTTATGATCAAAAGAACAATGATCTTTTTTACGCTGCTTTTCGGAAGCGTAAACTGGCTGAATGCTCAATGCGACAGCACCACTTTTGATGTCCTGCGCCTCGAACTTCAACCTGATGAATACTGGAATGAAGTCTCCTGGAAAGTAACGGCGCTTAATACCAGCGCGATTTTTGGAATTGGTACCTGTACCAATCAGGATTCCGTATCAGAAGAATATTGTATCCCTAAAGGTATTTGTTCAGAATTTCGGATAAAAGACTCCTATGGCGATGGTATTGCACCAACTGGTTATTACCAACTTTTTCTGAATGATTCGCTCATTTTTGAAAATCTGACTGGCGAATACAACTTTACGGAAGCCTTTACTTTCAGTTGCCCGCCAGGCAGCAGCTGCGGCACTTCTGTCGTGATTACAGAAGGAGAACACCTGACGCTGCCCGATGGATCACAATCGTGGTTTGATTTTTCCCCGGCACAAAATGGCGTTTATCAATTAAGTACCTGCGATACCACGAATCATTGCCCCACCAAAATTTGGGTTTATGAAGGCCCCTGTCAGCAGGTTACCGTAACCAACAGTAATCTGGGCACTCTTTTTTATAATGAAGGCGGCTGTGCCGGCGGTGTATTGGCGGAAGCCAATTTGTACCTGGGAGCAGGCCATACTTACCATCTCCGTATCGGCTATGGTGACGGCAACTGCAACCAGACGCCAGTAACGTTTACTCTTTCATTTGTGGGGGCGATTACTGGTTGTACCGATTCAATGGCTTGTAATTATGAGCCCTTGGCTACTATTAGCGGCGATTGTATATTCCCTGGTGATCCGGAATGCCCGAATGCGCCTGATTTGGTAATATTACAAACACCTTTATTGAATTCTATCTCATTGGGCAGTATCAATAATGCAGATGCCTGTTATATTGCAGAAGGCTGCCTACGGGGGTTCGGACAGCGCTCATTAATTGAATTCACTACGCATATTCAGAACATTGGCAATGAAGATTATTTCATTGGCCAAACCCCTGCTTCCCCTGACACACCTTCCGATCAGTTTATCTGGGATCCCTGTCACAATCACTGGCACTATCGCGGATATGCAGAATATGTGCTCTTCGATGCTGCAGGAAATAGTGTGCCCGTAGGTTCAAAAAATGGTTTCTGTGTCCTCGATTTGGAATGCGATAACGGCGGTGCCGGAAAATATACCTGCAATAATATGGGTATCACTGCCGACTGCGGCGACATCTATGATAAAGGATTGCCTTGTCAGTGGATTGATATCACCGACTTAGCGGCAGGTACTTATACTTTTGTCGTCCGGGTTAACTGGGATAAAAGCCCGGATAAGGCTGGTCGTTATGAAAAATCGTATGAAAATAACTGGGCTCAAGCCTGCTTTACCCTCGCGTATGGCTCAAATGGTGCTCCTGATGTGGAATTCATTAGCGATTGCCCCTCATTTACCGATTGTACCGGGGAGGTCTTCGGCAATGCCAGACCCGATTGCGAAGGGGCATGTAATGGTCCTGCTTTAATTGGAGACTGGGATAAAAACGCAGTTCGCGAAATGCCGGATGTGGATGCCTATCTGAACAATGCAATGACTGATACGGCTGCAGTGTATAACTGCCGCGAAATTTTCAACGACGGCCATTATGATGTATTCGACGCGGCTTTATTACAAGAATGTGTACTCTATGCAAATGACGCACAACACTGGGGCACCCGCTTCCCTTGCCAGTTTCCAACGGGCTCCCAGAATCCTGCAGATCTGGTTTATTTCAGAGCAGGAACATTGGATACTATCGCCAAAACATTTGAGGTAAAAATCATTAACCCTTCTAATAAAATTTTAGGTTACGAATTGGAGGTAAGTGGTTTGGTCATTGACAGTATTGAAAATCTCATGCCTGGTTTTGAGGCCGTTTACAGGCACGATAGCAAAAGAATCATCGCTTTGTCACGCAATGAAAAACCTGTTAAAAAGAATACGTTACCCACCAATCTCCTTCGTATACATTACAGCGCCATTACAGATGTAAAAGTTTGTATAGATACTGTAATAGGGGCGGTGAATGATAAGTACATTAAAAGTAATGCTCAATTAGGTAGTCCAAATTGCGTGAATGTTATCGTGAGTGACAATAGTGAACCTGTTGTTGGGGGTATTCAACTCATGTTACTGCCTAATCCGGCATTAGACCAAACTACGTTATACTATACTAATCCGCGTAACTTAAAGTCTACTATTGAGATTTCCGATATGCAGGGCCGTTTGTTCAGAACCTATGTTGGGCTTCGGGATAATGAGCTGCCAATTCCAAGAAGTGGCATGCCTTCCGGTATTTACCAAATTAAGGTAACCAACGAGGAAGGAACTGCTGTGGGACGAATTGTTTGGCAATAACGCTTTTTTGATTTACGATTTACGATTGATTCGATTTACGAATCAATCGTAAATCGTAAATGAAAAGATTTTATCCACTACAATTCTTTTCTGCTCATCTAACTTTACCGTAACGGCCTCCGCCACGGGATCGTGTTCCAGGAATAGAATTTGTTTTTCCGCAACCGCAGTCTCTAATAATTGCTCTTTTTCTTCCATCGTTACCAAAGGGCGAATATCGTAGGCCATGACATAAGGCATACCAATATGCCATTGAGAAGGTAGTGCATCGGCACAATAAACTACAGTACCATATTGCGAAGTAATGACGGGAGCCATTAGTGCCTCGGTATGTCCGTAATAAAAACGAATATGAAACCCGGGGAGGAATTCAAAATTTTGCTCCACGGGTATCATTTTCAGTATACCGCGCTCTTGCAGCGGCACAAAATTTTCCTTCAAAAAAGATGCTTTTTCACGGGCATTGGGTGTCAATGCCCATTGATAATGTATTTCATTACTCCAGTAGGTGGCATTGGGAAAAGAAGATACTACTTCTCCAGTCGTTTCGTCGCGCCACAAGGCACCGCCACAATGGTCAAAGTGCAGGTGGGTCAGCAATACATCTGTGATATCGGATCGTTGAAGCCCAAGGGCTTCTAGTGACAGGAACAACTGATCTATGCCCTCAGGCATGAAGTGATTTTGGAATTTAGCATCCTGTTTGTTGCCCATTCCGGTGTCAATCAGAATATTGCGGCCATCTGGCGTTTGGACCAGTAAGGCCCGCAACGCCCAGGTACATAAATTTTGTTCGTCAGGAGGGTTCAGTTTGGCCCACATGCGACGGGGAACGACGCCAAACATAGCACCGCCGTCTAATT
>JBILHQ010000193.1:0-12036 GCA_044350415.1 Saprospiraceae bacterium
GACTGTCCTTGTTTATTCGTAAAATCAAATTTAAATTGGGAATGAGTTTCGTTATCGCCGATAACAGCAATTGCCAGTCTTTCAATATTATTGATGGCAACCACATTAGAAAAGAACCAGCGTAAAGCTTCGCTCTTTTGATTTTTGGAATGAGTTACGTCGTCAGTTGAACTGAACGTTATACATTGGTCAGCGGCAAATGTATCGAATGCGCCAACGATATCGCCGCTCAACACCTGAGCATCTATTGCTTCAACAAGTTTTTTCAAATCCATAATTGGTATTTTTTTGCTTTGTTTTAAAATCTAACGCAAAGATACAAACAAAGAAATAACCAAATTAAAATTTGAATACGCAATTAAAATACCGTTAACACAGAATAAATATAAAATTAGCCGTCAAATTCGAAATCAAAAAATTAAAACTCGCATTATAAAAACATAATACACATAATTTTACGGTACAAAATATCGTTTTTTATTTTTTTTTAGAATATAATTTTTAAAAAGATAATTAAGCAGCAGCAGAAAAAATGAAAAAAATATTCAAAAAGGGAGAAATTTTGTTGCCAAAATTCCTCCCTTTTTGAATATTTTCCAGAAAAAAGACTTACTCTACCTTTTTGCCAGCTGCTTTTACAACCATAAACAATACAAAACCGACAATTACAAAGCTGATCACAGCATTGAGAAAGTTGCCAATCATAATACTGCCGCCGAGTTTTAATGTAGAAAAATCAGGGTTTCCACCAATCATACCAATGATTGGAGTAATGACATCAGCAACAAGGGAGTCAATAATTTTTTGGAATGCGCCACCGATAATCACGGCAACTGCAAGAGCAAGGACATCTCCACGAAAGAGAAAAGCTTTGAATTCGCTAAACATAATTAGTTCGTTTTGTTAAGTTATTAAAGCCGAAAGTTACTAAAAATAGCAACGATAACAATAAATTTTTGCATAAAAACAAAAAAAATCAGAATAAAAATCTGATTTTACCCCTCCAGGAACAATACAAAAAAACAATATTTACTATTCTTCAACAAACAATTCCATCGCAATCCTGTCTGCCAATAACCTGCCTTGTTTTGTCAGCGTAAAAGTATTGTTCGTGAATACCATGTCGCCCGAAAGAATAAAGCGTTCAGCCGTTTTCAAAAACTCATTCTTTCCTCCAGATCGCAATGCCTCCAGGCGATCACCGGTACATCCCCATTGTGTGCGCAGCATAGTCATTACATACTCATTGTACCGCTGAACGGCAGAGAGCACTTCTGTTTCAAACTGCAACTCGCCTGAATCAACCCCATTGATATACAACGCGTTGTTGGCCACGTTCCATTGGCGGGATACGCCATTAAAAGAATGCGCGGCGGGTCCAACGCCTAGATAATGATCACCCTTCCAATAACTGCTGTTGTGCCGCGCATAACAACCTGGCAACGCAAAA
This sequence comes from Saprospiraceae bacterium, assembly GCA_044350415.1. Lineage (GTDB taxonomy): Bacteria > Bacteroidota > Bacteroidia > Chitinophagales > Saprospiraceae > M3007. Next base: position 1,451 of record JBILHQ010000193.1, read on the forward strand.
TTTGATATTTCGTATTGCTCATATCCGTGCTGCGCCATCGTATCCATCAGGTATTCAAATTGGCGGGCAGCCCGCTCCTCATCTACCGGTGGCGAGGTACCTTTTTTGACAAAATGATGTAGTGCTGTACCCTCTTCGACGGTCAAACAATAACAGGAAAGGTGCGGTACACCATAAGCCAATGCGATACGCAGATTTTCAGCCCATTGGCTATCTTCGGTAGTTGGCGAGCCATAAATGAGATCAATAGTCAGGTTCGTAAACCCAACATCCTGAGCCATCTCAATCGCCTCTCGACCCTGCCGGGCATGATGAGCGCGATTCATCCAGCGCAAATCTTCCTCACTAAAAGACTGGATACCAACACTTAACCTATTAACAGGCGTATAGTTTTTCAAATCACGCAACCATTCCAAAGTCATATCATCGGGATTGGCTTCCAGTGTAATTTCAGCATCTGGCAACACCTGGTATTGCTTATGAATGGCATCGAGAATCTGTTCTATTTCTTTTACAGGCAAGAGTGATGGTGTGCCTCCCCCAAAATAGATGGATGAAAGAGATTGCCCATCCAGGTATCCTTTCCGAGTATCAAGTTCGCGCAATATAGCCCCGGTCATTTCATCGCGGTGTTTCAGCGAAGTACTGAAATGAAAGTTACAATAGTGACATGCCTTCTTGCAAAAAGGGATATGAAGATAGATGCCCGCCATTAGCAGTTCAATGCCCCGCAGACAGACAGCGTTTGCCCGGAAACATATTTGCCCATATCGGATGCCAGATAAACACAAGCATTAGCAATGTCCTCACCTGCTCCCAAGCGGCCCAGTGGAATAGACTTGAGATATTGTGCTTTCGTAGTTTCATCCAATGCGGCAGTCATCTCCGTTTCGATAAATCCAGGAGCTATCGCGTTACAACGGATACTTCGGGAGCCGTATTCTTTGGCGATGGATTTAGAAAAGGCAATAATACCTGCTTTAGAAGCGGCATAATTGGCCTGGCCAGCCTGACCAAAAACACCGACCACCGAACTCATGTTGATGATACTTCCCCCCCCTGCCTTCATGATGTACCGCAGGGCATGTTTGGTCATGTTAAATACCGATTTCAGATTAGTCTGGATTACGTCATCCCATTGCTGTTCTGTCATCCGGAGCATCAGGGTATCGCGGGTGATGCCCGCATTATTCACCAAAATATCGAGGCGACCAAAATCAGCCACGACTTTGGTGATTAACGCTGCAGACTGTTCAAAACTGCCCGCATCGCTTTTATAAGCACGGGCCTTGTCACCCAATTCGGCGGCCAATGCTTCAGCCCGGGCAGCTGAGCCCTCTGAAACGTATGTAAATGCGACGGTGGCACCCTGGGCTGCAAATCCGCGCACGATCGATTCACCAATTCCGCGCGAACCGCCGGTTACAATGGCTACTTTTCCTTCAAGTAAAGACATGATTATATTATTCGTTAAATTTGAATCAACTTTGTGCCGCAAAAATGGGCAATCATTTGCAACTGCAGGTGATTTTTGCCCTTCAATTTTTCAGTTAGGCTACTAAACATCCATAAATCTTGAAACCTGACGCTTACGCTGCCCTTCGAATCCCCGATTATCGCCGCTTTCTTGGCATGCGCCTTTTGACCACCCTGGCAATTCAGATTATGTCCGTTTCGGTGGGGTACCTTATTTACGAATTAACCAACAGTAAACTGATGCTCGGGTATATCGGACTTGCGGAAGCAGTTCCTGCTGTCAGTGCGAGTTTATTTGCTGGTCATTTTATTGACAAATACAACCGCCGAAATATTCTGCTTGCTTGTTTGTCGATTTTAGTTCTTTCAACCGTCACGCTGTTTTTTCTGGTTTATCAGAAAGATCAGTTGTCAACAGCGTTCCTGATTACAGGCATTTTTTCGGTCATTGTGGTTACAGGTATTAACCGCGCTTTTTACAGTCCCACCAATTTTGCATTACTGCATCAATTAGTAGGAAAGGAAAATTTGTCCAATGCCATTGCCTGGAACAGCAGTACCTGGGAAATTGCCAGTATAACGGGACTTGGATTGGGCGGTTTATTGTATGGTTTTGCCGGGGTACAGTGGGCATTTGGCGCAATGGTTATCCTCATGCTTGGTGGATTAATGCTGGCAATTTTTATAAAGCCACTCCCCCAAACATCTGTCGATGAACAGGAACCGATGCTCTCCCGTATTAAAGAAGGATTACACTTTGTATTCACCAGTAAAATGTTGCTTCCCGCTCTTGCCCTTGATCTTTTCGCTGTTTTATTCGGGGGAGCGGTGGCAATGCTTCCTGTTTATGCGAAAGACATATTACAGGTTGGGCCAGAAGGATTAGGCATACTTCGCGCATCTATGTCCGTTGGTGCCATTCTTATGGCGTTTATCATTGCGCACCGTCCACTCGGGAAAGGCGCAGGAAGATTAATGTTGTTGAGTGTTGCCGCCTTTGGCATTTGCATTATTCTTTTTGGCATTTCCACCTCGTTTTGGCTGTCATTTATCTGTTTATTTTTCGCAGGGGTATTCGATGCTATCAGCGTAAATTTGCGGTCGTCGCTGGTTCAATTGCAAACACCAGACCACATGAAAGGCCGGGTAATGTCGGTCAATTCCATATTTATTACCTCCTCCAATGAGATAGGAGCCTTTGAGAGCGGATTAGCAGCCAGTATGATGGGAACAGTGCCATCTGTTATATTCGGTGGGTGCATGACGCTGCTGATTGTCGGGATTACCTGGTGGAAAGCACCTGCACTGCGGGAGTATGATTTAACAAGCAATAATTAACACATGACACTGGCAGGCTTCTCATTTATCAGAAATGCAATACGCTATGACTACCCCATCGTGGAAGCGATCAGGTCGGTGCTACCACTCTGTGATATTTTTGTGGTGGCGATAGGCCAATCGGATGATGGCACACTGGAACTGATCCGCCGGATCAATGATCCCAAAATCCGGATTATTGAAACAGTCTGGGACGATTCGTTGCGGGAAGGTGGCCGGGTGTTGGCTGTGGAAACAGATAAAGCCTTTCAGGCAATTGCTGCTGAATATGACTGGTGTTTTTATATACAGGCAGATGAAGTGATTCACGAAAAGGATTACCCAAATATTTGGGCAGCATTGAAAAAATATGCTGCCGATCCCCGGACCGAAGGTTTGTTGTTCAATTATCAGCATTTTTATGGGTCGTACGATTATACCGGTGCTTCCAGAAAATGGTACCGCCGAGAGGTGCGAATGATCAAAAATAACAAAAAAATATTCTCTTTTAAAGACGCACAAGGGTTCAGGATTGACGACAACGGCAAAAAACGAAAGCTGCGGGTTCGGCTGATTGATGCAGGCATATACCATTACGGGTGGGTCAAACACCCTGCTGAACAACAACAAAAGCAATTAAATTTCAATAAACTATGGCATTCTGACGAGTGGGTTAACCAAAAAATCGGCACCTCCGATCAATACAAATACAATGGTAAAGAACCGTTGAACAGGTTTACGGGTACACATCCAATGGTGATGCAACCGCGTATTGCAGCGGTGAACTGGATTTTTGAGTCCAATCCAGCCCTCGTTAAATTGACCTTCAAAGAAAAACTGTCCGGTTGGATCGAAAGATATACTGGCTGGCGACCTGGCGAATACCAAAATTTTCAACTGCTAAAATAAAAAATATGAATACTATTGTAATTGGTGCATCATCAGGCATTGGCATGGAACTCGCAAGACTTTTGGCGAAAGACGGCCACACCACCTATATTACTGGCAGGCGGGCACCGCTTCTTTCTCAATTACAATCAGAAGCCCCGGATTTATTTCGGATTAAGGCATTTGACATCACCGATCTGGCGGCATCCGAAAAGGCATTTCGTGAAATGTGCGACGACCTTGGCTCGGTAGATCTGGTGGTGGTCAATTCCGGATGGGGAGATATCAATAAAAAATTAGACTGGCAAATTGAACACACCGTTATCAGCACCAATGTGGTAGGCGCTACTCACCTTTGTGTTTTGGCGATGCACCAGTTTTACCGACAAAACAAAGGGCACCTGGTGGGCATCTCCTCCGTGGCAGGCTTGATCGGAGGCAGCCTAAATCCTGCTTATAATGCATCTAAAGCCTTCTTATCCAATTATTTATCAGGACTAAGAATGTCGGCCAAAGCCAGAAAACAGCCCATCACAGTTACGGATATCCGTCCGGGATTTGTTAAAACAGACCTTGTTAAAGGCGATAATATATTCTGGATGCAGCCTGTTGACAAGGCTGCCCGACAAATTTATCAGGCCATACAAGCCAAAAAGAAAGTGGCTTATATTACCCGCAGGTGGCGATTAATGGCCTGGTTGATGAAACTTAAAAGTTTCTAGTGGTCGAGGCACTAAGCCGCATTCCTGGCGGCATTAATGATCCCGAACATAGATCTCAACGCAATGGTCTGAAATTTTTCGCGTTCTGCGGTGGTCAGGTCTTCCAGTCGCAGTTGTTGCAATGCATATTGCTGAATAGCGATGAGTGGCAGCACGATCTCTTCCCGAAGGGCGATACTTTGTTTGGATTGTTGGTTATCGGATAATAAATTTTCCTGTCCACTTATCCAGAGCAACATTTCGAGTGAGACCTGGTATTCTTTTTCTAATTTTCCCCAAAAATCGCTGAACGCTGCATCATTTTTTTGATACCCGGTCACCCTGAAATTACTTTTCGACAACGACTGCATCGAATTTTCCACTAATGTTCTAAAAAACAATGAGTCGTTATAAAGATGGAGCAGAATGGCATCCTTTCCTTCTTGCCGGAAACGTTGTACTGCCGCACCAAATCCATAATAACCAGGAATATTTTGCTTCATTTGTGCCCAGGCTCCCACAAATGGAATCGCCCTGAGTCCATCCAGTTTCAGACCACCACCCGGATTTCTCTTGGTAGGCCGACTGGCAATATTACTGTCGCCATACCATTTTAAAGGCGTCATTTGTTCCAGATACGGCACAAATTTGGGGTCCAGTTTCAAATCAATATAAGATTCAAATGCCGCATTCGCCAATTGATTCAATAAAGTGCGGTCAGCGTCCGTTATCTCGTTTGCATGGGTGCCAAACAGGTAATTTTCCAAACCGGCAGTAAACAATCTTTCGATATTATAACAGGCCGCAGGCTTGGTACCATAGGTACTACTGATTGTTTGGCCCTGGATGGTCACCTGGATTTCCCGATTTTCTATTTCCACCCCCTGGGCTGCATAATAGCTGGCATTATTTCCACCTCCCCGGCCCGGAGGGCCACCACGACCGTCAAAAAACACTACCGAGACACCACATTCCCGGCTGATACGGGTCAGTTCCTCTTTGGCACAGTAAATACTCCAGTTGGCGCGCAGATAACCACCGTCTTTAGTGCCGTCGGAAAAACCCAGCATAATCGTTTGTTTTAATCCCCGGGCATCTAAATGATGCCTGTATTCCGGGTGATTATACAAATCGCGCATGATCTGGCCGGCCATAGTCAAATCTTCCACCGTTTCAAACAGCGGAATAACATCTAAGGGCATAGAACCTCCTTTGCCGACATACCCCATCGTCAAACGCGCCAAGGTGAAAACTTCCATTACGTCGAGAACACTGCCACAATTGGAAATGATATACCTATGACACCCTGCACTGCCATTTTCCCGCTGAATAAGTTCAATTTGCCGCAACATAGCAATCGTATCATAGGTCAGCGAATCTTCAGGAAAAAGATGTTCATCAAGAGGAAAATTCGCCGCTGCAAGCAGAGAAAGGCACTGCTCAATATCCGACTTATCATATTTTTGACCTTGTTGCTGCCAAATAGTTTCCCATACCTCCTCGTGTTTACTACTGTCCTGCCGAATATCCAGGGCAGCAAAATGAAATCCAAAAATCCGGACCTTCAAAATAAAAATATCGAGTTGTTCTTTGAACAAATCAGCATGTTGGTCGTGTAATATGCGCCGAACAATCATCAGGTCGCTGAGCAGTTCTTTACAGGAGGAATACACTGACTGACTGCCCGGCTGATACAAAGTGGCATAAATCCGGTGTTCAATTGCGCTAATACGGTCTTCCACACCCAGAAAAGTAAGCCTTCTCTTTAATATTTTTATATCTCTGTAATAGCACCGCAAAGTACTTTCCCGCAGCCTTCGGGTAACATCTCTGGAAAGTTCTGCGGTAACAAAAGGATTACCATCGCGATCACCTCCTGGCCAAAATCCCAACGAAAGAATACGCGCATTAGGAAATGTAGCTGCATCAAGTCCCAGAGAAGACAGAAGGCGGTAAACAATATCGGGAATAGCATTATAAAACACATTTTCAAGATACCAACCTAAACTTACGGCTTCATCAAATGGCGTTGGCTTTCGTCGGTTGACGAAAGAAGTCTTTCCCAATTGCATGAGCAAAAGCTGGATTTGTTCCAGGTTATTACTTCTGATTTCATTGCCGAGATCATCAATAATGCCCAAAACTTTTCCTGGATAAAATTGGGTGGGATGTGCAGTCAGCACCAATCGAACAGAAAAATCCTGCAGTTTTTCAATAAGCCTTGCTTTTAGATCAGGCTTATTGACCCGATTCATGAGATAGGCAAGAGAACCCGCGCTTTTGAGTTCATGAGTAGCTTCAAAAAGCGCGTCCTCTACAGAATCAAAAAGCACCACCTGCCGTTCAATATACCGGATAAAATAAGACAACAGATCCACCCTGGCTTCCTTACTGTCTTGTTCACAGTATTCTTCCCAGTAATTTTCCAGTATCTCTTCCGGACTCTTTCCCTGATCAAAACCTTCTTTACAGGCGTCAGAGAACAAAGCCAGCAAAGTGCCTTTTACATTTATTTTTTCGAAGGGCAGCCTCAGAAAAAGGCTGTTATAGGTATGATAAAGTAAATCGGATGAATTTGACATAATGTGCGATCTGGCAAGAAGGCATTGGCGATTGGTTAGGCATTGCAAAGATAGGGAAAAATACCTTAAATTTGCCGCATGGAGTTAGACATCATCCACGACCGGCGGCCACTGGAAGTACTCACACCGGAGGTGTTCGATCGGTATTTAGAAAAAGGATGGCGAATTTTGGGGTATTCCATTTTGCGTCACAGTGCTGTATTGTATCAGGATGAAGTGGTATTAACGATACCTTTGCGTATTCGTTTAGACGGTTTCACCTTTTCAAAAAGCCAGCGAAAATTATTGACGGCCAACAAAATGCGATTTCGTACTTTGTTAAAGCCTATTACTATCACCGCCGAGAAAAACGAAATTTTCCTGCGTCACTGTATGCGTTTTCGTTCAGGCAATCATTACCACCACGTCAACACCTTTATTACCGAAGAGTCCTGGAGGCTTCCGGTGGAAGGACTGGAGATTGAAGTGTACGACGAAGATCAATTGATCGCCTGCAGTTTTTTTCATTTGGGCGAAAAGTCTTTTTGCGGCACCTATTGTTTCTTCGAACCAGAATATCAAAAATTCAGCCTGGGGAATTATACGCTGCTGCTCGAATTGGAAATCGCCATGCAAATGGGTAAAGAGTTTTATTATTCGGGCTATATCCACCATAAACCCTCCCAATTTGATTATAAATTAAATTTTAATAACCTTGAAAAATACAGCTGGATCCGCAGTGAATGGGCAGCGCAAGAGCGGGTTTTAGCGGGGAGTAAATAAGTAGATTTGCTGGGGTGGGCGTGTCCGAACCAATCCCGCCTTGCGGGTATTCACGACTTTACAGACTCTAAACCGGCGTAACTATACAGCCGCCTCCGGTGGTATTACTTTTTTCCGCCGAAGGCGGCTGTATAGTTACCAAAGTTTAATCAAAGTTCCCTGATAATATTTTTGTGCGCTGATTGCACTGATCTGGTATTGCCCATCTTATTCCCCCAGTTTGGTTTCATTTCAACCCTCATGATACTTGCGACTGGCTGGAATTGCGCCTCTTTAAGGTAGCACTCTTTAAAAATGCCGGGCGTTTCATGCGGCCCAGGAAGTCTATTTTCCCTTCCAGAAATGCTGCGATTTGATCAAAATATAAACGGGAAGCGGTTCCTTCCTGTCCGCGAAAGGTTTCTGCCACGGTGCTCATCACCCCTGCAGAATCTTCCGGAGGAGTCCATTGAATCAAGCGATTGGCGAGATTGGTCATCATTCTCGAAACGCTCTCCACATCATCCCGGAATACCTGCCGCGTTTCGCACCACATTCCACCAGCAACATCCATTGCCCTTCAATTTTGGCGGCAATCTGTTCTGCCACCCATTGCATGCCTTCGGCAGATCTGCTGAAGCCCAATTGGTTCTTTCGAATAGTGGCAATAGAGCGGGGGCGGCCACTTTGAATTTGTCCGAGGGGATAGTGGGTTTGTGTGTCAATTAATATGACTGGAATATCGCCATCCATAGCTAGCAGTGCGGCATCGGTGCTCAGCGCTGTTCCTTTGGTCAATAAAATAGCGGAGACGGTCCGACCGCAAACAGCCGTTTTTCACCGGAGGAGAGCCGGGTCTGGAATTGCCCGTCTTTGACGGAAAGGAAAGCGGAAAAGGAGTCGAGGTATAGTTGCATGGAGGCCCCAGCTCTTGGAAGGAGTTGTCTTTAGTGGCTGGTTATGAGAGGAGAAGCAAAAATATTGCCAAGTTTTTGGGGTGGTGGACACCCGGCGATGCCTGCAAAAAAGCCCGTATCCCATCTCCTACCAACAAAAAATACCGGGAGGTATAAAATAAATCCTCATTTAATATCAATATCTCACCACCACCCATTGCCTTGCTCCCAATAATTAAAATAATACTTTATATTATTCCACACGCCAAGTCTTTTCCCTGTCCACTCACCGCCCAATTCGCGCTTTTCACCCTCCCGAAAGCACTTTTCACCCTGCAGCACTTGTACAGGTCTTTCCTAAAGCCTTACTCTTGCCCATTATTACTCCGAACGAAAAAGCGCCTCCATCTATATGACACCAAAATTACGCCTGCTTGCCGTACAGTTTGATACCCCCATCGAAGCATGGGAATTATTGGCCTTCCGCGGTGCAATCTCCCGAAAAGCGGGAATGGAACACGAAATGTTCTACAACTACAACAATGAATCCGGCGGATCTCATTATCGCCTCCCACTCATACAATATAAACAGGAGTACAAAAAACCGATGCTCGTGTGTCTCAACGCCAGTATCAAAGAACTCCACTATTTCTTTTCCCTTCAGTAACCCGTGCATGGAATGGAGTGATGTTAGATTCAACACAAACCGCTGCGGATCTCCTGGCAAAAAGAAGTACAAATTCAGTTCGGGATTAAAAATAATCGTCCAGACTTGTCAAAGAACATTTGAAACAGGCAAAAAAGTTACCAACCAATTCTTAAATAATTACACGGTTACTCATGACAAAATTCTTTCCAACTGGAATTATAGGGTTACCCCAAATAAATGACTGCAAGGTCATATTGTGGAAAGTAATTTATGACACGTTGCTAAGTAAGGGGAGTTGCGGTAAACCATAGTTCTGCGAAACAATAAAAAATAAAAATAATATAAATATGAAAAAGATAATAACCCTTTTGCTTTTTCTGTTTGCGATGCAAACGTTTATTTTTGGACAGGTCTATAAGTACCGAACGACTCAAATATCAATGAAAGTCGGGAATAATGATTGGGGTGAATGGGAAGAAAGCGAAATATTGCTCATAGTGAACTTAAACGACCAACGCATAACCATTCATAGTAGTAAAATCCAAAAATACGATATAGTAACGTGGCACGAGTCCTATCGAGATAAAGATGGGGACACGAATTATAGTTTTACCTGCGTTGACCAAGACGGTGATTATTGCACCGTTACGCATTGTCTTTGTGAATCACAAAATGGACGAAATCAATTATACATTAGATTTAACAATATTACTTGGGTCTACTATATGCGCAAACTTGATTAATCAGAGTTTACAATGAATAAAATAAATGAAAAAATTCCAATTTCCAAAGATACCGTCATCAAAAAAATATGGCGACGAACAAAACCGGCCGGAATAAACAGAAAGTGTAAGATTGAATAAAATCCGTGCTTGTATTCTATCAAAATGAGCATCTGACGCTTTTCAAATCTTTATCCATTTGCCAATAAAACGCCCACGTTCTGTGCCTAATTGAACCCAATAACTACCGGAAGGCAATAGAATCCAGACAGGGCAAACGCATGAAATAGAGTGAGCATAAAAATCGACAGGATTCTTATTTTTGCGATCAAAAGTATGGAAAATCTGTCAAAATTACTGCCCAACCTAAAAGATCACCTGTCGAAGGTGCCCGATCCACGTGAACCGTGTAAAATCAAATACTATTTGACGGAAATACTGTTTTTAGTTGTCAGTGGAGTAATAAGTGACTGTCGGGAGTGGCAGGAACTAGTGCCGCATCCACCGAATAGCCTGTGAATGGACGGCCATATTTTCCGTTCATCTGCGTTCTTCGTCGGTTAAAATGTCCCGCATTAAGCCCTCCTCAAGCCTTGATGAACAAAAAATCTATC
>JBILHQ010000194.1:0-11916 GCA_044350415.1 Saprospiraceae bacterium
AAAATATTATTTCAATATTTTGTGTTTTGGGAATTAACCCAAAGATATACCAAAATGGCCTTTTTATTTACTTCTTATGTGTTTATTTTTGTCATTTATTTTTTATTAAAAATTAACACATGTGTATCGCGTTAAAAAACAATAATTTGTATTTTTTTTCAACACCATTGTTTTTGGGCGATTTTTCGCTGATTGCATCAGTTTGGTGTTTCTGCATGGTCATTTCCTTCCGGAATTCAACTTATCGATCAATTAACTCACCATTATAAGCCATTGAGTAATAGTTATTTGTGACTAAAAAATGACATTTTTCACAATAGGCTTTTCAAAGAATTTAAAACATATTATTCTTTTTTTTACCAAATATAAAAGTGTTTTCTTTGTCAAAAATACCACAAAAGCATTGAGCACAACTTATGCTTTCAGGAACACCGGAGACCTATTTTAATAAATTTAAATACATTTTAATCGTGTTAGAGAGTCCATAATACAGTGCATCACAAATAAGTGCATGTCCAATACTCACTTCTAATAGCCCTGGACAATGTGTCTTAAAATACTTTAAATTTTCCAGGTTCAAATCATGCCCAGCATTGATGCCCAGTCCTAAGCGACCTGCTTCCTGTGCAGCGATCGTATATGCCTTCATCGCTGCTTCAGGATTTTGGCCAAAATCATGTGCGAATGGTCCGGTATACAATTCCACCCGATCCACTCCCGCTTTTCTTGCTCCCGCCATCATTCTGGGATCTGCGTCGACAAATACCGCAACCCGAATTCCTTTTTCATGTAAAATATCTGTAACTTCCTTCAATCGCTCCATATCGCGCACTGTATCCCAACCATGATCGCTAGTAAGCTGGTCATTGGCATCGGGGACAAGTGTACACTGGTGCGGGGTGTTCTCCAGCACCAATTGCAAAAAATCAGGCGTCGGATTGCCTTCAATATTAAATTCAGTCGTCACAATGGCCCGCAATGCCGGCACATCGTCGTACCTGATATGCCGTTGGTCAGGACGGGGGTGAACGGTAATTCCTTCGGCGCCGAATGATTCACAATCTTTTGCTACTTTTACTAGATCAGGCAAGTTGCTGCCGCGAGAATTGCGCAACAGCGCTACTTTATTGATGTTTACACTTAACCGAGCCATAAATTGAAATTACTTTTGCAACAAAGTAACAACTATCCTGTGCAATATTGTTCAAAAAAAACATGGACTATTCAAACCTAAACAGCAATCCTTCATCGCAATCAATTGACGGTGAGATATTTACTCCTAATACAGACAACCCGATGCGCGTCAGGAATGTATTCCTGTTTCTGGGCCTTTTTTTTGTGTTGGGTATTATTTTGACTGGCGTCATCACCCAATTACTCCAAACAGCTGGTGGTTGGAGCCCTGATATACTGAGTGGCCGTGTCACCACCAATTCTGCTGCTGCCGATCTTTGGAAGGTGCGTTTCCTCGCAGGTTTAAATCAATTACTTGTGATTCTGCTGCCTGCATCATTAACAGTTCTTGCCCTTCGCCGCCAGATTTTCAGCAGTATTGGGATGCACCGGGCTCCCGATTTGAAAAACGTGTTGTGGGGTATTGTCTTGATGATTATCGCTACGCCATTGGTGCTGTATACCTACGAATGGAATAAATTGGTGCCGATGCCCGACTGGATGGTCGCAGTTTCCGACCAAGCCAATGCTACAATAAAAGCCATTTTACAGATGCCTAGTTCTACAGAACTGATTGGCAACATTACTTTGATCGCCATTATTCCTGCTTTCGGTGAGGAGTTGTTGTTCCGGGGTCTTATCCAACGACAGTTAATGCGACGCATGAGCCCCTGGGTGGCGATTGTAATCACAGGCGCGTTATTCAGTCTTTTTCATTTCCAGATGGACGGTTTTGTGCCCCGCTGGTTGTTGGGAATGCTCCTGGGCTGGCTTTACTGGCGATCGGGTAATTTCTGGGTACCAGTCATCGCCCACTTTTTCAACAATGCCATTCAGGTAGTGGCACAATATTTTTACGCACAGCAACTCACTTCGGTCGATCTGGAACAGGATGTTCATGTACCGGCGTTATTGGCATTACTTTCCGCAACAACGGTTTTTCTGGCAATGAGAGGATGGGAAAAACGAACATAGCGCATTAAAAACAGGCAACTCAAACTGCCAACAACTGAGTACCAAGGCCGCCAGAGAAAAAAAAGCCGTCGTGTACTCCACAAAACTCATGACTCATAGCTCATAGCTCACAGCTAAAGTATTATCTTCGCCCCGACATGAGCCAGTTTGTTGTTTCAGCACGAAAATACCGTCCCCAGCGTTTTCAGGATGTAGTGGGGCAGCAGCATATCGCCCATACGCTTAAAAATGCGTTGGCCACCGACCATGTGGCACATGCGTTTTTATTTTGTGGTCCCCGCGGTGTGGGGAAAACCACTTGTGCGCGTATCCTGGCGAGAATCCTGAATTGTCAGAACAGAACACCTGATTTTGAAGCCTGTAATCAATGTCCTTCGTGCGCCGCTTTCAACGAAAATGCGTCATTTAATATCATTGAATTAGACGCCGCATCCAATAATTCGGTAGAACATATTCGTGCCCTGATCGAGCAGGTACGGTTTCGTCCGCAGGAGGGTACTTTTAAGGTATTTATTATTGATGAGGTGCACATGTTATCCAATCAGGCATTTAATGCCTTTTTGAAAACCTTGGAAGAACCGCCTCCGTATGCCATTTTTATCCTGGCCACCACGGAAAAACATAAGATTATCCCCACTATTTTATCCCGCTGTCAGATTTTTGATTTCCGAAGAATCACTGTTAGCGACATGGTGCTTCATTTGCAGCATATCTGTAAGCAGGAAGGAATAACGGCGGAAGAAGAGGCATTGCATATTGTTGCACAAAAAGCTGATGGCGCCCTACGGGATGCCCTCTCTATTTTTGACCGCATCACCAGTTTTTCGGGAAAAGAAATTCGCTATACGGATGTAATCGAAAATCTGAACGTACTGGATTACGATTATTATTTCCAGATCACTGATGCGCTGCTGGCGGAGGACTTATCAACGCTGATGTTGCTATTCGATCAAATTGTGCGCAAAGGGTTTGAATCAGACGTATTTATCAATGGATTGGCTGAGCACTTGCGCAATATCCTAATCTGCAAAGACGAAGCGACACTTGCCTTGCTGGAAACAGGCGATTCGCTGCGCGAACGGTACCGCCGCCAGTCGCAAGTAGCGCCTGCATCGTTCCTGCTTACGGCACTTAACCTGTGCAATGACTGTGATATTAACTACAAAATGGCCCGGCAGAAACGCCTGCACGTAGAAATGGCACTCATCAAAATGTGCCATATTAATAGTGCCATCAAAGCAGCCGGAGCCCCTAAAAATGCCGGTGTCCCGGAAAAAAAAACACCTGACGGAAACGTAGCCCCTACCCCTGCCCCAAAAAAGCCCGAAAACATACCCCAATCAGTATTATCTGTGCATTCAGGCAATGCAGCGCCCCTCGACAAAGACGCTATCTCCGCCCTTTCGGCAGAACTGAAACTCGGCCTGAAACGCGCCGATAAAATATCACTCGACTTGTCGGCTTTTGATAAGGCCGTGAAAGTGGAACAGGCAGAAATGGCGCAGCGGGAGAGCCGGCTTTCGCTCGACAATATCAAAATTGCCTGGAGTGAATACGCCTCCAAAGTAGACTCTCCATCGCTCCGACAAGCGTTCAATAGTGCCATACTTCGCCTAGAAGAAAAGCTGCTGATTGCCTCTGTTGGCCTGTCGATTCAATCTGGCTTATTACAAAGCGAATCGACCCGGTTGCTAGATTATCTGCGCCAACAAATGCACGATATCAGCGTAAAATTGAAAGTACAAATTGATGAAACGATGGCTCCTGAGCCCACACAACAACGTCCGGCAAGAGCCCTTAGCAACAAGGAAAAATTAGAAAAAATTAAAGAAAATTATCCCACCGTTAATGATTTACTGACCCGTTTTGACTTGAAACTGGAAGAATAGTACGGGAATGCAATAGTTTGATGGGCAGTTGTAGAAGTAGGGTAGCCTGCAAGGTGAAAGTAGGGTGACTGAGCGATGTCCAAGTACGCTCCCCGAAAAATTTTTACTTTCGGGGGAGGTCGTATTACACGAAACCCCAATTTTATTTGTCAACCGTTCTTCTTTTTTGTTCTTTCGACCATTTTTCTCGTAAAGTAAACCCATTGCCGCTTCTGATTATGACCCGATTATTTGTATTGACATTATTGATTTTCGCATACACGCAACACTGTATTTATGGACAGCAAGCCATTGATTTTAACCAAATTATAGCGCCGCTGGACTCGCCAGCAGTCGATTTCAGGGAATATCTGGTACAATTGGCCTGGATCAACAGCCCTGAAGGTGCTATCGTGGCAGCAGAGGTACTGAATGCAAAGGATAAAGGTAAAAATACCCGTAAAGAATGGATGCGCGATATTCAGGCGACCATCAACCTGAATGAAGCTAACCTGAAGTCTAACACCGGCACCACCGGGAACGTCTTTTTTCCCCGCTACAATTTCGGCCTCAACCTGAATATTTATAATGTACTCACCCAGGGGCCTAAAAACAATATCAGCAAACGCGAGATTGAAATTGCGCAAATGCGGGTCAATCAGCAAAAATTAGCCGTCCGCGCAGAAACGTTGTCGCGTTATTCCCTGTTCCGCATGGCTACCGATGTACTCAAGGCGCGCCGACAGGTGGAGCAAGAAACTCAAAGTGCTTTTGTGCTGATCGAACAGCAATACCGTACCGACGAAAAAACGTTCGAAGATTATTCCACCGCATCAGCTGCCCGGTACAAAGCTCAGGAAGAACGGATTCGGGCAGAAAACGAAATACAGCAGGCAAAAATTAAATTAGAAGAAGTTATCGGTATTTTTTGGGAACAGGTGATTCATCCAAATAAGTGATGAGTTATAAGCTATGAGTGATGAGTCTTGTAGGGTGTACAGCGGCATTATTTCCCTACATTTGGACATTATTTACCCTCAAATGATAAATAATGCCGCTGTACACCCTAAAGACTCATCACTAAATTACGAATAACTGTCCGCATTCCCGGCTCCGATGCTTGTGCTGCGGCAATCACATCTTCCACACTGGTTTCCCGGATTCTTTCGGGGGGAAATGCCACGTTGGTAACCATCGAAATCATCAGGACTTTAAGGCCGCTGTGCCTGGCCACCAACACTTCCGGGATCGAAGACATGCCGGTACAATCGCTGCCCAGCCGCCGCAACATACTGTATTCGGCCGGTGTTTCGAGATTGGGTCCGGACAACGCGGAATATACCCCTTCAATGGCCCTGATCTGGTATTTTGCAGCAATAGCAAGGGCTTGTTGCCTCAGATCAAGGTCGTATGGTTGAGATAAGTCCGGGAAACGTGGTCCCAGCCGTTCATCATTGTACCCACGGAGCGGATTTTCAGGCAAAAGGTTGATATGGTCTTTCACAATCACCAAATCACCGCTTTGCAAATGTGGGTTCACCCCTCCCGACGCATTGGTAATGACAATTTGCCTGACCCCCAGTGCTTTCATCACCCTGACCGGAAAAGTCACCTGTTGCATGGAATATCCTTCATACCAGTGGAACCGGCCGGCCATCACCACCACAGGTTTCCCATCGAGGTGTCCCAGGATGAGTTGCCCCTTATGGCTTTCCACCGTACTTTGGGCGAAGTGCGGGATGTCGGTGTATGGAATTACACATTCCGGCACCACATCTTCTGTAAGATGACCCAGTCCGGTGCCAAGCACAATTCCGGTGTGAGGAACAAAGACCGTTTTTTGCCGGATAAAAGTGAGGGCTTCTTGTATTTCGTTGAAGAGATTGGGCATGAGTGATATGTTGTGCAAAATGAAAAGGTTGAAACAAAACACTTACTTCACCACCTCAAACTCCACTTCCTTCAGGCTCACCGAGTTCCCGCCAATAAATAACTTTACCTTTCCTGTATCGACCTTGAATTTCAAATCCTGGTTCCAGTACGAAAGATCGGCTGCGGTGAGTTGAAACTGGAGTGGTTTACTTTGACCAGGTTCGAGGTGGACCCGCTGGAACCGTTTGAGTTCCAAAACCGGGCGCGCCACATCGGCAGAAAGGTCGCGGATATAGCATTGTACTGTTTCGTCGCCTGCTACGGTACCACTATTGGTAACGGTGATATTGGCAGTGATGGTTCCATTCAGCGGCATGCTCCGCTGCTCCATTCTGATATCTGAATAAGTGTAGGTGGTGTAGCAGAGCCCATGACCGAATGGATAAGCTGGTGTGACCGGTTGGTCTAAATAGCCGCTGGTCCAGAGTGTCCCGAACTGGGTTTGTGGCCGGCCAGTGTTCATGTGGTTATAATAAAGCGGCACCTGTCCAAGGTGGCGCGGAAAAGTTATGGGCAATTTGCCTGATGGATTTACTTTTCCGGTCAGTACATCAGCCAGGGCATTGCCAGTTTCATAACCGGGCTGCCAGGCCACAAGAATCGCCGGAATATTTTCAGACGCCCACGGGAACGTCAATGGACGGCTGTTGAAAAGTACCATTACCATCGGTTTTCCGGAACGGGACAGCACCTTCAACAGCGATTCCTGATTGTGTGGCAGGTCTATACTTGCCACCGAACGGCTTTCGCCGCAATCGTACCCACGCTCACCCACGCAGGCGATGATGATATCGGCACTACGGGTTGCCTGCATGGCATCAGCATAATCATTTTCACTACAATCGCCTGAAGTACAGAAGGGAACGACGATTACATCGTACCCCATCGCTTCCAATGCAGGACGTAAACCTTGCGCAGGCGTTACCACTTGTGTGGAATCGTAAAGGCGAAAACCAATCCCCATTGTCCAGAAACTCATATAATCTTTGTTGCCTCGGCTGTCGGCATAAGGTCCTACGATAGCCACTTTTTTGCGTGGTCCTTCTACCTGTTTAAGCGGCAAAATATTGTCATCGTTTTTCAGCAATACCATTGACTTGGCAGCAACACTGCGTGCCACAGTCCGGTATTCCGGCTTCATTATTTCCATTTTATTCCGTTCCCGATTGAGGTACCGGAATGGATCGTCAAAGAGTCCGAGGCTGAATTTCAGGCGTAGTGCCCGGCGCACCGCTTCATCAATTTGAGCCTGTGTAACCCTACCTTCTTCCAACGCTTTTTTTAACCCATTCTGGAAAGTACTACCTGCCATATCCATATCACTCCCTGCTGCAATGCATTTAGCCGCAGCATCAACTTCATCAGCGGCAGCTCCATGAATGATCGTTTCGCCAAAGGAGTTCCAGTCGCTTACCACCATGCCACGCCAGCCCCATTCTCCGCGTAAAATATCAGTAATCAGGTGTTTATTCATACTAGCGGGTGTGCCATTCAGGGTGTTGAAGGCATTCATGAAAGTAGCAGCGCCAGCTTTGGCTGCAGCCTGGAATGGCGGCAATACTGTTTCCCGCAAGCGTTGTTCGCTCATGTCCACCGTATTGTAATCGCGGCCACCCTCAATAAATCCGTATCCTGCAAAGTGTTTCACACAAGCTGCGATAGTATTATTTTGGGAAAGATCGCGACCCTGAAAACCGCGGATACGTGCTTCAGCCACTAAACTGCCGAGATAGGGATCTTCTCCTGCACCTTCCATACACCGGCCCCAGCGCGGGTCGCGGGCAATATCCACCATCGGTGAAAACGCCCAGTTCTGACCGTCGGCGGCGGCTTCTGTAGCGGCGATTCGATCGGCGGCTTCGATAGCCTGCATATCCCAGGTGGCGGCTTGTGCCAATGGTATAGGGAAAATGGTTTTGTATCCGTGAATCACATCGAACCCAAAAATAAGCGGAATACCAAGACGGGTTTCTTTAACGGCCACTTCCTGCATTACAATTTTATTCTCGAAATTTGTGTGGCTCAGAATGCTGCCCACCTTTCCTGCGCGGATTTGGTTGAGCATATTGTCTTTTTTTACATCAGTTCCGGTGATAATATCGCCAGGCACTTGCTGGAGTTGACCGATTTTTTCATCTAAGGTCATTTTTGCCAAAAGTGCACTGACTTTGGCTTCATAGTTTTGGGCGGAGGCTTGCAATGACGTGATCAGCAGCGCAAGGAGGAAAAGGTTGTGACGCATGTTTAGTTAGCAATAAATAATGAAATATTAGTGTCTGTCACTGCAAAAGAACAGTTTTTTCAGGTATCCAATGCTGTAAAAAAACATTTGTTTTGTAATAATTATGTCACTGATGCAACCGAAGCAGCCGGTTTTGTCCTCTATTGGATAGTTGTTTAAAATAAATCCTTATCGCCAAATTTTGAAGGCTAAAAAGGGCAGCTTGCCAAAACAGGCTTTTTGCAAACAAGACTTCACCAAATAAACAATCAAAAAAAATTCCGCAACCCGGCAGCGTTGTGCCGGTTTCAGTCGTTATAGTAACCGAAAAGAAAAAAAGCGGGTTTCGGTTCGCATTTTTACACTAACTTTCCAACGGAAATCAACACATGGATTTCGCACTAAATTTGGAACGGGTTGAGCAGGACTTTATTGGAGCGCTTTCCCGGCAGGAACGCTGGGCGCAACATCGCTTGTACGAGGAACACTACGGCAAGATGATGGGCGTATGCCTCCGGTATGCCGGATCCCGTGATGAGGCACTCGACCTCCTACATGAAGGTTATATCAAAATCTTCCAAAACATTACACGGTATCGGCCTGGTACTGCACTCCATGCATGGATGCGCACCATTATGGTCAACACCTGCATCGACTATTACCGCAGGCAAACCCGGCGCCGAACGGAAGATCTGGACACTGCTTATTCGCTGTCGGACGAAGATTCGCCCGATGTGCTGAGCAGTATGACAGAACAGGAAATCCTGGGAGCTGTTCAAACACTTTCCCCGGCATACCGCGCCGTATTTAACCTCTATGTGGTGGAAGGTTTCTCCCACAAAGAAATAGGAGAAGCGCTTAATATCACTGAAAGCACATCCCGAAGCAACCTGGTGAAGGCCAGAAATAAACTTCAGGAGTATTTTGTAGCCAAAAGAATGAAGTATGAGGTATGAGGTATTTCCGGCTGATACTACCTATTAAGTGATCGAAACATTCCACTCCCTAAAATTAAAACCGAACGAAAACGCCACTCATTTGAACGACGCAAAATAATGAGCGATAACAAATTCGACAAAAAGATTGCAGAAATACTGAACGCAACTGAGGTTCCTTACGAACCGGGCTCCTGGGAAGGACTGGCCAATAAATTAGATCGGGCAGCACCACCATCAGGCACACCAGAGGCGCCTAAGTTTGATGAAATGATGCGGTCGGCGCTGGGAACCCTGGAGCCATCGTACAAGCCGGAGCATTGGAACATGCTTGCTCAAAGGCTTGACCAGGAGGGCATTGTTCGCCGGGTACGCCTCCATAAAGTGGCTGAAGCAGCTATTATCTTGCTGGTGGTGGTAAATTTTCAGACTTTCCTCGACGGCGGGTCTCACTTTTTCAGAATGCCAGTACCGCAAGAACAGTCGGCTCCGGAAGTGCCTATGGCGCATAAATCCCACAAGCATCAAAATCTCCCGGGCACAACATCTACGATCGGCAGTGCTATTTTAGCTCCTCCCGAAATGATTTCAACAACTACGGAGCAGTCCTTATCGGCATCAAATTATACCTCCACTAGTGGCAGTAATGGAAGTACGGTTCTTAATAACACCGGTCTGCCAACTGTACCACCCACTATTGGTGCTGCTATTTTGGACCCCAACGGACAACCTGTTCCGGCAGGCCTGCGCCCATTAACGCTCCTGGCAGCACTTGGCCTTGACGCGATTGGTTACCACCAAAATATACCAATGGCAGGCATCTCCACGGGCACACTTACTAAAAAACAGCGACACAAAAGCCGTGTTTACCTGATGGCCTCTGCCGCCATGTATCAGCAACGCCTGAAAGATATCAACGGCTATTCCACCCGCTTTAACACCACTGAGGCAAGCCTCCGTGCAGGTGTCCGCAAAGGAAAATGGGGCATGGAAGCAGGACTGGCATACGCACCACAAGGGTATAATACGGATACCCAGGTATTTGATTTTTATAAACAGGATGGCATTACTTATGGCCTCACTTATGATCAGATCCATGCCGATATGGTCAATGTTCCGCTCAAAGTTACCCGTCAGGTTGCCCGCGCCGGTCGTACCCTCCTGCACCTTACTGCAGGTGCAACGGCTCATATCGCAGCCAACAAAAGCGCTTCGTTTAAGTCAATTCAATATGCCAATCTGCCGTCTGGTCAGCAATTAGCAGGAAAACCCACTATTCCTGCATCCAAAGGCGTTCTGGAAGGCGGCCATCTGAATGTCAACAGCTATGTCACGGTAGATGCCGGTCTGCGTATTGAACATAAAATTTCTCCCCACACTTCGGCATTTATTGAACCACAATACCACCGCTATGTTGCAGGAAATGGAATTAGTAATGAAAAGTCCCGGATTCAGGCGATGGGCGTACAAGCAGGGGTAATGGCAGCGCTTTAGTACATGCCGTATCTGACCTCAACGATACTATTCCCATGCGGGTAACTGAAAGAGAGGAAGTTCTGGGCCCCGATAATTTTGGAAAAATACGCTTTTCCGATTTCGATATTTACACTTTTGAGGAATATAATATCGATGCAGATACGGTTGACGACCGATTTATTCCCTACAATTTTTTTAAAAGGCAAAATTTGACATTGCCTGCTGTTGACAATCAACTCGATTCAATTACGGCATTAAAAGCCTTGTTTCCAGGACGCTTTTTCAAAGATTTTGAATACTCGGAGAATGCCAATGTGATATTCTGGATTTGTGATGCCTGCCCTGAAGTGAAATTGGCAACCAATTACTTTTCTATAGATGGTAAACCCGAAATGTATGAATTCCCTGATGGATTCGCCAATTTCACCCATGTTATTGGAACACTGACCTATATAGAAAAGAATACCCTTCATAAAGCCATCTTTTTTTCTACCGCAGCGGATTATCCGGGGTCAGGTCGTTTTTCTGGCGGCATTCTGGGTATTGCCATTTTTAAAAAAAATGCTTCGGGATGGTCTCTAACAGCATTCTCACCACATGTTGCCACTGAAGGTAGTTTTAGTACTGCACATACTCCTCAAAAAGTCATTCATGCTGGCAATCACACATTTTTTGAACTCGCCGGTGGAAATGCTAATGGAGCAGGAGCCTCGTATCTTTATCGTGAAAAATTTATTTTCGGATTGAATGCCAATGTTCCAACCTTACTTTTTCACGATGCCGATGGCGCTTGCGAATCTTATGATAATCGGATGACGCATTGGGCTACCAACGTACTTTCAGATTCAAATCTATTGCCATTCCCTGATCTAAGCCTGATTACCACTGGATTTTATAGTAAAGATGGGGAGGAACAGCAATTCTGGGATAATAACAGCTGGTTAAAAAAACTTCAAAAACACCATCCTCGCCAGGACAGTTTTGATTTTAAAGTAACCCGGCAGTGTCGGTTCAATGGTAGGGAGTACAAGATGATAAGTATAATATTAGAATAATCCACTAGTGGCACATCTTCCTTACCTTTGCGCCCGCTCTAACTAATTTTATCATAAAATGGCCGCAATAACAGCAACCACTGCAATTAAATATAACAAAAAGGGATTCGACGAAGCAACCCTGTTGCACCTGTACGAACAACTAGTCAAACCGCGCCTCATAGAAGAAAAAATGCTGAACCTGCTCCGCCAGGGACGGATTTCCAAGTGGTTCAGCGGTATCGGACAGGAAGCGATTGCTGTGGGTGCTGCCACCGCCCTGCTACCCGATGAAATGATCT